>NZ_JBFTKC010000014.1:0-164927 GCF_056395745.1 Paenibacillus sp. 10L310
ACACATGGTCTTTTGGAAGGTCGTGGGAGAACTGTTTTTGTTACGAGGTCCTAGCCCCTAAAACCGCCACGTTCTCCCGGCTTCCCCCATCGTAAAACGACCACAAAAAAAGGCCAACCAGTAATTACTGGCTAACCTGATAATACGAAAATCCGCGAAGCCGCTCACTGCAAACAGTGGGACCATCGCGGATTTTACGAATTATAATGGAGGGATCTATCGTATCAAGTACAAACTTGGGTCTGGAATTATAGTGTCATAGCCCGACCATTGCGCATCAGGTAATCTTCTTTTGTTTTGTAATCCGGCATGATGCTGCCGATCCGTCGCCAGAAAGAGCGATCATGATTCATGTGGTGAATATGGCAAAGTTCATGAATGATGACATAATCGATCACTTCCAATGGCGCCATCGCCAGGCGATAATTGAACGTAAGTTTTTTGTCCCAGCTGCAACTGCCCCACTTGGTGGGAGAATCTACGACTTCTACTGACTTCGGCTTCACCTTCAACTCCTGCTGATAGCGACCGATGCGCTCCCCAATCATACGTTTACACTCGGCAAAATAAAACTTCTTCAGATTCGCTCGCAGCTCTTCTTCTGTCAGACCCTCTACAGGGATTAAGTCATGCAATGCATGCTCCTTGCCAAAAAGCAGAAACTTCCCCTTGCCCTCATCTTCGTATTCCTTGGCTTGAGGACCTTCGAGCGCCCGCTGCATCAGTGCGGATTTCTTCAAAATTACATCCCCGTGCTGCTCTACAAGTTGCCGGATCATGTCTTCACTGGTACCATTGGGTGCTTTGATTGTTACCATATAAGGCAAGTCCATCGTGATGGACACTTTCTTGCGTTTACCGTATTGGATATGACAGTTAATGCTGTGATTATTTAATTCTATAGTTAACATAACGCGCTCCGCTTCTGAAGTTATTCATTCAACCAAATTAAATTGTATACCATCTCCGGCTATAATGCATACTGTTCGGCGATATATATGTTTGTGTTGTATTTTTATACAGAATTATGTATTATTATTTAATTATAAAATCGGAGGTTGGATATGACACATACCATAGATTCAGAACATAAAACCATTGAAGAACTATCGCTTAGCCACTGGCAACCCTTGTCCACCTTATTATATGACGGCTGGGTACTGCGTTTTGCCAAAGGATATACCAAACGTGCCAACTCCGTTCAACCTATCTACGACTCCACTCTGGATGTGCATAAAAAGATTGAGGAATGTGAGCGCATCTATGCCTCCAATCAGTTAAGTACCATATTCAAAATCACGCCGTTTATTCAGCCGGATCATCTCGACCAGCTTTTGCAAGAAAAAGGGTATGGCGTTGTCGATCTGACCCGTATCCAGACTCGGAGTCTGGAAGAGATCAAAGAGCCTGTGCACCAAACTGTACAGATCGACGAACAGTTGACCACAGCGTGGCTGGATCATTTTTGCAGGTTAAATCAGGTGAATGATCTGCAACGGGAAACGACGGAATTAATGTTGGACAATATCCGAACAAAGGTAGGTTTCATCTCGCTGTTGATCGACGGGCAAGTCGTCGCTTGTGGGTTTGGTGTCATCGAACGTGGCTATATCGGGTTGTATGATATCATTACAGACGCTAACTTCCGGAATCGGGGACTTGCTGAACAGATGATCTTGCATCTCCTGCATTGGGCAAAAAGGAATGGCGCTACGTCTAGTTATCTGCAAGTCGTTGCGAATAATGCACCTGCCTTGAAGCTTTACGCCAAGCTGGGTTATTCAGAGATTTATAGCTATTGGTACAGAGTCAAAGAATAGAGTGTTTGCTAATCAAGCTTAGCTTGTGGATTCTTTTATCATATTCAGTCTGACAAACAGATTAATTCAAAACAACATCTTGAAAGCAAAACTGCCCTCCTCCTATGAAGGAAAGGCAGTTTTTAATTTTTCTTAGTGATTGTCCAAAACTCTTCACACCGTTTATCAGCTACTCCGTACTCTTTCTACAAAGGCAGTTTCACCAGCACCTCATATTTCACGCCAGCCTGTATATTCTTGATGATGTCGCCTGCAATCCGTTGACCGTCAACATGTACCTCAATTGTCCGGACAGTTGCATCCTTCTTCATGTTTACATTCAGCTCAGCCCCGCGGAACAACCGCGTAACTGATGCCTCGTTCCAATCTTCTGGTAACTGCGGCCGCACTTGAAGTCCTTGTGCATGACCTTGCAGTCCAAACAATCCGTCGATCAGGCAGCGATACACCCAAGGTACTGTGCCGGTGTTGAACAGATGACTGGAGCGCCCAGCTGTACGTGGGAATTGCCGATAAGCTCCGCGATAATAATTCGGGATAAATACAGGTAGCTGACCTCGCTGGAGAATATCCTCGCCATCGGGGCCAGGAATCATTTTACGCAACAGACGATACGCCTTCTCCTTCTCGCCCACCAGGTACAACGCATAAATATAGAACGCCGCCGCGTGATTGTACACGGCACCATTCTCTGCACTTCCCGGATGTTTCTGCGTAACACGGCCTACATCCTCCCGCATCGCTGTGAAAGACGGCGCGAGCTTCTCGACACCATATGGCGTCTCCAATTGCTCCTCTACCGCACGGATTAACTTCTCCTGTTTATCTTGATCCGCAGCACCGCTCATAAGTGCCCAGCTCTGAGGATTGATATAGATGCGCCCTTCCACGTCTTTGCTTACACCAAACACTACGTTATCATCCGTAATTCCGCGGGCATACCAGTCCCCATCCCACAGATACTCATTGGCTACAGCATTGGTCTGAGTGGCTTCCTGACGGAATTCCGCTGCAACCTCGCCATGCCCTGCCTGTTCACCAATATCTGCCCACACATTGAACGCATATGCCGACGCAATGGTTAACCAGCCGGATACGCCTTTGCCTTTGTACCCCACCATGTTCATCGGATCACACCAGTCACCCTGATTGATATAGTTCAACCCACGCGCATCACGCTCATGGATCAACCAGCGCATTGCAAGATTCATATGCTCCAGTACGGAAACCTTTTGTTCACTGTCTGTAAAAGCAACCTGTTCCTCCAAAATGCTATAGTCATTCGTTTCATCCAAATAGGTCTTCATACAGACCGGAAGCCAGATGCAGTGATCAGTATGAGGAACCTGGTTAATATATTTCAGTTCTGCGTCCGGGTGCAAAATAATGCCGTCTGGCATCGCGCCGCTTATATGCTGCTGAGACAAAGCGGTCAAGAACGCAGCTCGTGCAATCTGCGGCTGAATATAACTCATGCCCATGTTGTCTTGCAAATAATTCCGCGTCTGCGGATCGGTTGTCAGACGGTTGGTTTTGCCATGATAGTACATCTGGCGAGGCAACCAATGATTCACGACATTATCTAACCAGCTGTCCGGTGTCTCAATCTGGATGTTCCCTTGCCCTTCCGCAATATAACCAGCATACTCCTGCTCGGCTGCGGTGAAACCATCCTGTCCTTCCTCATTCTGCTTCACAAAATAATGCTGACGAATGCCCTCAATCTCTGTCTCATCATGAGCCGGACCAAAGATGAATCGATACGCCTGCTCCGCTCCTGCTTCCAGTTCGACTCTATATTGCAATACAGCTACAGGTGTCTCGTACCGTGCATCTCCACCAGCCAGTGTCTCCGACTGCAGGGCCGAAGGATTATGTAGCCCACCTTCGCCTTCAAAAGTCTCATGATTTACTTCCCAGCCAGTCGGTTGGTGATCTGCAAGCAGATAGGTTTTGTCACTATAGTTTTTGATTTTGCTATAATCCTGATATTTCTGATACGGCGTAATCGCCGAGCAGATAATGCCCTGCAAATCTTCCACATATGAACCGGATTGGTTCATCCAGGACATATAACCGACCGTATAATACGGGTAGATACTCAGCTTGCGTTTTCTCGAAGACAGATTGGTTACCTTCACACGCCATAGCTCCATGACATCTTCCTTCGGCAGACGCAGGGACATCTCGATGCAAATGTCGTCCTGAATCACTTTCCAATGAATATCGTGTTTACCGACAGCGAACGTATAGCTATCCGCCTGCTTGCGAACCGGTTCATACGGGGCTGAGAAAATTTCGCCACTTATTTCATCTTTAATGTAGACAAACCGTCCCGGATGGTGGGCATAGTATGGCTGCTCCGGTTGCATAAACGTCTTGGCTTCCAGGTTGGGCGCATACGAGTATTTAGCAGGTTCGGGCTGCATGAATTGGGCCACCGCGTACCCCCGGCAATTCACATGAATCATCATCTTTTCATTCCAAAGGAATCCGGATGCCTTCGGTAAACTTGTCGGGCTTGTTAGTTCAACATATTGATTATCTTCCGTTGCTTTAATCATCACTGAACCTCACTTTCAGATTATGGAGTTAAAAGACAGAAAACGTTTTAGGTAACTTGTATACAACTTTGTCCATTATAACACGGGAACGCTTACAAAGAACTGAAAACTAAAAAAGAGCTGAGAAACTCAGCTCCGATTACGTTCCAATTGTTTCTCGATGCCCAACCTGTCGATCTGTATCCAATACTCTGCAATTCGTTCGTTTTCCACTCGGTATACCGCACTGGCAATTTCAATAACCGGGAGTTTGGTTGGGCTGTATCCGTCCACTTCGCCAACATGGGTACCGGTTTGTCTCCAGCGCACATAGACTTTATCGCCTTGCGTCAGCAACTCCAGAATTTCGAGTGAAAACTCCCCGTATGCTTCAATCATCTCTCGCACATGATCCGTATAATCGGAAGGTGTTCGGGTGACCGTGACCTCAGCTTCGGATATTACTTGATGAGCCAGTACTTGTTCCGCCATCACGCTGCTTGCATAATCAGGATTCCGGCCTGATCGGACTTCTTCAAAAAAGGTTCTGACAATCTGTTCTGCTGTCATACGCCAATCCAGCCTCCTCAATTATTCTTCTGTTATATATATAAATATGTAGTAACTCTTGTATTTTAACATGGTCCCCCCGCTATGGAATTACAACTGTTCTATTGTTCTACAGGACTTAAAACCTACCCTCTCACCTTGACAATGCGTCAATATGACCATAAACTAGCAAAGGATATTAGGAAATTAATAGGAGGTTTGGCTGTTAAGAGGTTCGTGTATGGGTTTTAACCAATTTTGATAGTCTTTCGGTGTGTAGAAACGTAGCATTAGAGCAACTCAGAAAAACAAGAAAGCGGTGTATCATGAAACGTCTATTTTTCATTATGTTTGCACTCACCCTGTTACTGGCTGGATGCCAGAGTACTGAACAGGAGAGTAGTCCGTCCGAAAATAACCCTACAGAAGTAGTAGAAGGTTCTACCATTTTAAGTTTGAAGCAGAAATACGGCTCTGAATCGGAACAAGCGATCATGCCGATGTACAACGTAGCTCAGGATGAAGAATTTACGTTCAAGTTTAAAGCAGATTTAGGAAAATCTAATTGGTCCCTGAGAGATACCATATCCGTACATACCGATATTAAAGCACTCAAAGCAAGTGAAGTACCTTTATTATCAGATATTCATGACAATAGTATTTCTATTAGACCTCTTGGATGGGGCGTTTTAAGTTCAGATTCCATGATGAACAAGGATCAAAGTTCTTGGGGCGGTGCCCCCATTTATTACATTCGTCTGAATTATGATCCAGATGCTGAGAAGCTAACACTACTCGATCAGCCCATCATTATTCCGTTTACAGTAAAATCGGAGTTACCCGTACCTAACCTAAGATACGAAATTGACAAAGATAGACGGTTCAAGTTGGTCTGGGACAAGGTTGAAGGTGCCACAGAATATAAAATTTATAAACGTTCTGACCTAACCAACTTCGATACAAATGTACCTCTAACTGGCGCAGAGGACGCGTTCAGTAATAGTCTGCCTTTAGATATTGCGGTAACGACAGAGACGTCTTTCAATGATTTTTTGAGAGACGGAAAAGGCGGGCTAGGCACTTATAATGAAATGATAACTACCACTCAGAACCATGGTATACGAGGAGAATATTACGTCACTGCAATCGGCGGAGGCAAAGAATCCAATTTTAGCAGAGGTGTCCCTACAGCTCCGCTTGCTTCCCAGTTGCCAACATCTCTGAAAGAACAATTGTATAGGGAGAAATTAAAGAATATAGATGTACTTCCTCAGAAAGCAACAGTTGAGTACAATGACGGCTCTCTAGCTCGTGAAACCATTGTCTATGATACCAAAAGCGTAGAAATTTCAGAGTTCAATGAAACGAATATTCCTTTTCACGTTAAAGGAACAGCTTTGAAAAGTTACGTGCGCGTAGAAAATGTGACCCAAGCAGACCTGGACAGACTTGCTCAGCAAACCGTAGCCGATTCCAGCAACGGACTGGTGGAACCAAAGAATGACACACCTTACGTTCCTGCACCTGATGTGCCAACGATCATTAACAATCATGATGCACCTGAGTCTGCAACGGAAACAGAGGAAGCACCGGCTTCGGAAACTTCAACTACAGAGTCTACAACCGATACTGGAACGTCAGAAGATGCAACTGATCCTCTATCTACTGAGGCTTCCGATGATACTTCTGATAATTCTTCAGATATGGCTTCTGAAGAAACTTCCAATGAAACACCTGCTCCAGCTCCCGAAGCTGAAGAAGACAACCTGGTAGATGAACAGAAATCGAATACACAGCAAAATGTAGAACAAGGTAATGAGGAAACCGTGCCTCAGCCTGCTACAGGCGATGCAATGATCAATGCAGATTCCGCATTGGAAGAAGTTTTAGCCAAGAACATGATTGCGGCACAAGATAAAATTTCGTTAAAAGCTTTCCCCGAAGCTCAAAATTTCACGACACTCTCAGATGTTGTTTTGAAAGTGATGTACCAGAATCCATTGATTCTTGGTGTGGAAGGTTTCGAATACAACTATGGTACACTTACCCTTTCCATTTATTACAATGAATCGGCTAGTGGTATCCAGAAGAAGCAAGATGAGATTATTGCCAAAGCAAACGAAGTGGTGGCTTCCATTATCAAGAATGGTATGAACGAAGACGAGAAACGGAAAGCCATCTACGATTATCTGAACGATAACGCAAAGTATGATGATGCAGCGCTGGAAAATGCGGAGCAAAACAACTTCAAAAATGTCGATCCACAGTTTAATGACTCGTTTACCACATACGGTATTCTGGTCAAAGGAGTTGGGGTATGTGCCAGCTATGCTTCCGTTTACAAATTGCTCTCCGATCTCTCGGGATTGGAAAGCATCGTTGTAACGGGCGCTTCCAGCGGCGTTCCACATGCATGGAACAAGGTCAAAATCGGGAACGAATGGTTCCATGTCGATGCCACCAACAACCTGACGAACTCCGGCATCCCGTATTTCCTGTACAATGCCAATGATGAGACTGCTGCAAGTCAGAAAACGATAGCGGATCAAGATTATTGGCTTGATTCCGAGCTCACGATGTTTAATGGCGAGAGCGATGCCAATGATTATTATGTGCAGAATGATCTCGAAGTCGCGTCCATTAATGAGTACAAAACCAAGGCTGAGAGTGAACTCAAAAAAGGAGAGAACCGGGTCATTCTCCGTTTCGCCTCACCTGTTGACTCTGATGAGCTGATGACAGCTGCCGGCGAAGCCCTCGCTGCAGTGGATGAAGCCCTTCTGAATACAGCACAATTAGCCACGCTAGGCAGTTATGCCATTCTGGACCCGAAACCAGAGCAGAAGTAATTTTATTTTCATAAAAAATAACATAACAATAAAACACTCCATTCACCTTCATCGGGAATGGAGTGTTTTGCTTAAATTTCCTATGAGTACTGACCTAGGATTTATAGGCCTTTTATATCCAACGTTTACGGACTAACCGTACCGCCATTTGCATTCAGTGTCTCTCCGCTCACATAGCTGGATTCCTGGCTTGCCAGGAACACAAATGCCGGAGCCATCTCGGCAGGTTGTCCTGCTCTACCAAGCGGTGTATTGGAGCCAAAATCGGCCAGCTTCTCGACTGGTTGTCCACCCACGACCTGAAGTGGTGTCCATACCGGGCCTGGTGCAACAACGTTGACACGAATTCCTTTGCTACCCACCTGTTGCGCCAGCGCTTTGCTGAACGTGTTAATGGATGCCTTCGTTGTCGCATAATCCAGCAGGATTGGCGAAGGTTTGTATGCCTGAATCGATGATGTGTTGATAATGGAGCTGCCCGGCTTCATGTGTTTCACAGCTGCTTTGCAGAGCCAGAACATGGAATAGACATTTGTTTTGAACGTTGCATCGAACTGCTCGGTGGTCAGATCCGCAATCTGCTCCACAAACTGCTGTTTACCTGCCACGTTAGCAAGGATATCAATCCCGCCAAGCTCTTTTACCGCAGATTCAATGAGTTCTTCACAGTATTTCTCATCCTTCAGGTCACCTGGCATCGTAATTGCTTTGCGACCGGCTTCCTCAATCAGCTTCACAACTTCCTGCGCATCTGCTTCCTCTTCCGGCAGATAGGCAAGAACGACATCCGCGCCTTCACGAGCAAACGCAATCGCTGCCGCCCGGCCTATTCCGCTGTCGGCTCCGGTCACAACCGCTTTACGTCCTGTTAAACGTCCGCTGCCTTTATAACTTTTCTCACCCGCATCGGGAACAGGGGTCATCTCACGCTGGAGCCCCGGCTCATCCTGTTGCTGTTTCCACTCCGGTGTCGCCTTTGGATATTGGGTCGTTGGATCTTGCATGGTGTGCTGATCTTGATTAGCCATGTTCAATTTCCTCCTTGGTTATTTACACGATACCCATCGTATAAACGTATTTTTTATTTGTTGTGAATTTAATTTGCGTAAAAGTTGCACTCTTTCCTTTGTAACCGAGATGGGTGGAATTTAAACTAAGCCCGCCAGAATTCCATGACAGTCGTCTAACATTGAATCTCCAGTGACAGGAGGTTGTATAATGAATCATGAGGTGATCTCGTTGAATGCAAACAAAGAACCCTATTCCATCGGTGAAGCAGCCAAACTGATCGGCTCCACGGTGAAAACGATCCGTTATTACGATGAGATTGAACTGTTACAACCCTCCAGTCATACGGAAGGTGGGCATCGACTCTATACAACGCAAGACCTGTGGCAACTCGAACTCATTACAACACTTCGTTATCTGAATTTCAGCATACCGGATATTCGAAAGCTCATGTCCGGTGAACTGGCGGTAGCACAGGCACTGGATCTGCAGATTGAAGCGTTGGAAACCCAGATCGGCACGATGAATTCCATGCTCTCCGTTTTGCAGCAAGCGAGGCAGCATGAAGAAGAAACTTCACTGCGCTCGGAGCAGTCTCTTACCTACATCTCCAGTCTGGTAGAATCGCTAACGGCCAATGCGAGCAGGCGAAAACAATCTGTTGCTGCCAAGGTGGATGAATCCCATCTGCTGGACAGCATTCCGCAGGAGTGGAGAGTGTCGTTTCTGCACTTTTTTGATAAATACATGATGAAAGATACCAAACTGACGGCTCAGCAAACACTGGCCTGGAAGGAAATTCAGGAACTGATCAATGATCCGGCCTATTGGGCTGATCTAGCTCGGCTGGAGGTTCCATTCTTCATTATGGTGAATCAACCACAAGTCGAAGCGGACGTCTGGGTGAAAAAAATGGAGGCTATTCGCATTCGCACTACCGAAGCGCTGGACAAGCGTTGGGCAATCGATAGCCCTGCTGTGCAAAGCATGGTGTGGGACTTTGTGTTGATGTATGCAAGTGTCGAGCATGCCGAAACACCTGAAGTATTTTTTAGTAAACAGGCCCGATATATGCTGGACTCTGTGACCGATCGCATTCTGCGTTTTAACAAGCTGTGCAAGGTGATGAATCCCGAATGGAGCCAGATTGTAGATGGCATTAACCTGTTGCAGGAGGGCATGCGGTTACGATTAAAACAAATGGAAGAAGACTGAACTCCAGTCTCCTTCCATTTATACGTTTAGCCTTTTTTCAACGAATAGGATTCATGTTCTCCCACTTCCGTGTCCAAATGAAGCGATTGCCCTTTCAAGTAGTGGTTGAAAAAATCAATCGTTGTATCGTTAACCAACTGTTGTGTCCCCCTCGCATCTACACCCTGCGTCCATTCGAGCAGTGGAGAGATCAGGTAGAGGTCGGAGAAACTCAGATGTTTGGTGTTGGTCAGCTCCATCCAGAAGTTCCCTCCTGCGGTTACCGGCTCATAGCGCTCGTACACTTCCTCGTAATATTTCTCGGCTTCCGGACGGGTCGTGCCCATCGCAGCAATTTCCTCGTCACTCATCACACTTGTACCTGCAACGGTTGAGTCTGCACTCATCATCAGGAACGGCTTGCCCACGCCTTCCGCAGGGATACGTTTCTCGCCAAACAATACACCGTCCATATTCATGCCTGCTTTCACACGTGGATCATCCATTAACATCTGTACTGTCGTTGCTCCGCCAAATGAATGCCCAAACATGCCGATATTGTCCAGATCCATACGTCCGGTAAAGCGTCCGCTCGGATCTTCCGCACCCAACTTCTCTACCTCATCCAGCACAAACTGTGCATCCTTCACCCATGTCTCATTTAACTTGTCCATGTAACTGAATTGTAGCTGCTCAAAACCTTCTTTCCCTTCCGATTCAAACTGCGCCACACGTCCATCCGGGAATACGGACACCAGACTGCTATACGTGTGATTAATGCCCACAACGATGTATCCTTGACTCACTAGCTGCTCGACCTGGAACGTATTCTGATTTTCATACCCATGCAGACCATGAGAGAAGAGAACAACCGGATACTTGGCTTCGGCCTCAGACAACTGAGCTTCCTGTATCGCATGTGTTTTGACCTGACTCAGACTGGAAAATAAAAGCTTTGGCAGTTTCAGCACTTCATTGAAGGCTGTCGCATAGATATCCGGCTTATTAACATAAGGAGCTGTTGCGCCCTCTGCGTCTGAATTCGTTGGGTACCAGATCTGTACCATCAGCTCCCGTTGATCACCGGCAGAACTCGTCAGCAACTCCTCACGGCTGTTATCTGTCCAATCGTAGGATACCGTTCCGATTCCATAGGGACCTGCTGGCTTGGCAAACGAAAACACCGGGAACAGCAGTGGCAAGCCAATGCTCACAATAGCGTATACCACCACCAAGAGAGACGTTGCGATGATTCGAACACGTCCGAATTTCCCCGCTACAGGTGATGTCGAAGATGGCGCCTCGGAACATTTACTATTCAGCGAAGTTGCACCTGACTTTTGCTGGCGTCTTGCCTGTGTAACTAACACAACCAGTGGAACCAACGTGAGCAGATACGCCGGAATCATCGGCCAACGAAGTCCTTCGACCACACTATGGACGATCAACAGCACACCCGATATGACGAATCCACCCCATACCATTTTCCGAAAATGTTGACTCTGTCTCCCGATCCCGATTACCCCCACGAACATAAGCAAGTTAAAAATAAGATAAATCCATTCTACTGTCCTCATATGCTTAAAGCCTCCCTTTCTACCTCCAATCTTAAAACCTCCAGTTACAGGAGATTCAAGCATGAATTTTGCGGATAAAAAAATGCACTCCCTGAATGACGCTGAATCACCCGCAGGTTCTCCATTGTATTCAAGGAATGCACGTATGAAATTACGATATAAGTTGATTTTTGAATATTAGACTAGCGATCTTCGCCGCCATCTATCTGTTGTCTTTTGCCAATGCCAAATGCGAAATATCCTGCCACCACGATTGCCATAAACGTAGCTCCAACAACCAGAGGCAAGCGCGTATCCGGGTTAAATGCCATACCGATAATGACGAGGATCAGATACACAATAATAATGTAATTGCTGATCGGGAACCATTTGGACTTGAAGTTATGATCCGCCATCTCGTTGCCCCAACGCCTTCTGAATCGGAACTGGCTGAACGCCAGCGCGAACCATGGAACCATGCCCGGAAGAACACTTGCACTGTAGATGTACAGGAACAGCTTGGAGTCCGGCATCAGGTAGTTCAGCACAACCCCAATCAGCAGCAAGGAGATTGTAATGACGATACTGTTGCGGGGAACCCCACCTTTGGACAGCTTTTTGAAAAAGGCAGGTGCCTGCCCATTCTCAGCCAGCGTGTATAACATCCGTCCCGCACTGTAGATCCCGCTGTTACATCCCGACATGGCCGCCGTGAGCACCACAAAGTTAATGATCCCCGCTGCAGCAACAATACCAACTTTGGCAAAGGTGAGCACAAACGGGCTGCCCGTCTCGCCTACTTCGTTCCAAGGGTACAAGGTTACGATAACAAATATGGCACCAACGTAGAAAATAAGAATACGCCACACGATATTTTTGATCGCTTTACGCAAAGTGTGTTTCGGATTCTCCGCTTCGCCTGCTGTAATACCGACCATCTCCACCCCTTGATACGCAGCCGTTACGATACACAATGCGAAGAGGAAACCTTTGATGCCTCCAGGGAAGAAGCCACCATGACTGAACAGATTCGACAGTCCGATTGGCTCTCCCCCGTTCCCCAAGCCGAAGAAGATGAGCCCGGTTCCGATCACGATCATCGCCACAATAGCCGTCACCTTGATCATCGCAAACCAGAATTCAAATTCCCCATAGAACTTCACCGCCGCCAGATTTGCCGCCGCAATGATGAGCACCCCAGCAAGTGCAGGCAGCCACTGTGGAATATCCGGGAACCAATACCCGACATAGATACCAATCGCCGTAACTTCCGCCATACCAACCGTAACCCATAGGAACCAGTAGCTCCAGGCGGTCAGAAATCCGGCAAGCGGACTAATATATTTGTGAGCAAATGTTGCAAACGAACCCGTGACCGGCTCCTGAATCAACATTTCCCCCATAATGCGCATGACAAAAAAGATAACGATACCAGCCAATAAATAAGCCAGCAGCACGGATGAACCTGCCCATTTGATCGTACTTGCCGATCCCATGAACAAACCAACGCCGATTGTACCTCCGAGTGCAATCAGCTCTACATGGCGGGGCTTTAGCCCTCTAGATAGTTGCTTTGATTCCAAACGATTCTCCCCTTTTCTTGTGTACAGCTTCCTGATGTAATCTTTAATTTTCACATTCACATTAACGCAATGCAGAATTACTCCACCAAATTGTACGAGATGTGCCGCAGAAATACAACAAGGAATGTGAGGAAGTTTAGCTAAACAGGGCTTTTACATGAAAAAGGTGCCTCTTCCTCATGCCCTCACCTGACATGATTAGGATAACCCTTGATGATTTATTGCAATCAGATTAATCCTGATTTTTATCCCTACTGGAATAGGGATCTGAAAACTCATAAAAAAAGAGCTACCAGAAAAATATCTTTGGCAGCTCTACATCCATTTTTGTAATCATCCGGAAGGCAAATGAACCATCACCGTTGTCCCCACGCCCACCTGGCTTCTCATTTCAACAGTTCCGTGATGGAGCATCACGATTTTTTTGACGATGGCGAGGCCCAGACCGTTACCACTAATGCTACGATCGCGTGACAGGTCTGTTTTATAAAACCGTTCGAAAACATAATCCAGTTGCTCCGGCGCTATTCCAATGCCCGAATCGGTTATCGTGAAAAAGATTCCATCCACAGACTGGTTCGTGCGTATTTCGATACGTCCGCCCACGGGAGTAAACTTAATGCTGTTGCCTAGTAAATTCATCCACACTTGGTTAAGCTGATCCTGATCTGCCCTGATTTTGATACCGTCCGCCAATTCTAAGTGAATTCGAATGCCTTTGGCTGACCATTGAGGCTCGCAAGTCACCACCACTTGCCTGATTTGCTCATCAAGATTATAGGTGGTTGTCTCGAACGGATGATGATCGGAATCCAGAGACGCAAGCTCCAGCAGATTATCACTTAGTCTGGATAGTCGTCCACTCTCTGTAATAATGATATCGAGGTAATAGTTACGATCGGCCTCAGCGACCAGGCTGCTGTTTTTCAAAGCCATGGCAAAACCGGAAATAGAGGTCAGCGGCGTTTGAATCTCGTGAGATACATTGGAAACAAAATCCTGTCTCATCTGTTCCAGCTGTTTAAGCTCACTCGCCATTTCATTAAAACTCTGCGTCAATGCTCCCATTTCGTCCACGCGCTTTGTTTGGATTTCCACATTAAAATCACCCTTCGCCAGTCGTTTGGTTGCCCGCGTCAACACCTGAATCGGCTTCACCAAATACCTTGCAGCAATAAGGATACAAAAACTTCCGATCAACAGTGCAAGCAATAACACCAGTAAAATCATCCGATTAATGATATTTTCGTTCTGCGGAGAATACTGCATAAACATGGCTTGTGGTTCCCCTTTGTATGGAAAAGGAAGACCTATGAACGTCTGCTCCACTTCTCCGGGAGAACGATAGACCTGACCCTGCAACACCTTTTGAACCACTTCTGGTGCAATTTCAACGGTCTCTGTATGGTCTAAGTCATAAAAGGTTACGTTACCCGAAACGTCATATAGATGAATGGGATAGGTGGACACCTTCACCATACTTTTGATGAAAGCATCCCTGTCCTCAGGTTGCGTTTGCTCATATAGACGGATCAGTTCCTCCCCTACAGAAATCATGTCATTCTGACCGATATGATTTACTTCTTTTTTGAAGAGGAAGACCCCCATGAAAAAAGAGGTCAGCAAGCTGAAAACAATGACGACCAGAAACGTGCAAATAATACGAACATATAAGGTTTTGATCATGTGATGACTAACCGGTAGCCCAAACTGCGAGCCGTTTCAATCTGAAAATGGTGTGCATCACCAGCGAATTTTTCCCTTAGTCGCTTGATATGAACATCAACTGTCCGGTCATCCCCTTCATAATCACTCCCCCAGATCTTGATGATTAACTGTTCCCGGGTAAAAATCTGCCCAGGCTGGTTTGCCAGCATGAACAGCAACTCGAACTCTTTTAGAGGCAAATTGATTGTTTCCTCTCCACGAATCACTTGAAAGCTACGTCGATTCAGCATAATGCCCCCTAGTTGAATGGTCTGGGAGGAGGCAATCAGGTAACGTTTCAGCAATGCTTTTACTCTCATCACAAGTTCCAGCGGATCAAAGGGCTTCGTTAAATAATCATCTGTTCCCAACTGAAATCCCTTTACTTTCTGGGCCGATTCCCCTTTTACCGTGACCATTAGCAATGGCATATTCAGATCCATACGCCGGATCTCCTTGCATAATTCCCAACCATCCAATCGCGGCATCATAATATCAAGGATTACCAGATCGATTTGGGATTTCCCCACAATCTCCAGTGCTTCCGCTCCGTCCTTAGCTACCACAATCTCGAATCCTTCATTACGTAAAAACAAGGTGATCAGCTCACGAATATGCACATCGTCATCCACAACTAGGATTTTGGTCATATCAAATGTATGCCTCCGATATCTATCTTTTTTCTTCCACTTAAGAGGAGGCCTTCAACCAAAATGCCAGCCCAGCAGGTTCCAATGATAGAAAAATAAACTCAAGATCACTGCTGCTACCGTTACAAATGTATAGCGCACACGCTTCAGTAACGTCCAATATTGGTTTTTCCATACCAGAACGCCCATGATGAATATTGCCGCAGTCAACCCTACAAGGATAACCGGCATCAACAGATAGAGACGTAAAGATAGTGGAATATGGCTAAGCCGATCAATCAGATTCATGTTCAACACCAGAAGTGTTGCGCCCAAGGTTAATAATCCCCATATAGACGTAATAGCTGACAGTCGAACTGCCCATTTCTGTGCTTTTGGCATCACTCTGATTTCGCGTCTGCGATAAACAAATCCATGCAATACAGTGATGAACAGAACAACCGAAATGCCGAGCAAGAGGAGCCAGAACTTCGATTGGTTCATTAACGGTGCAGGTTCCAGCGGCATTGGGTTTAATATATCCAGAAACAGATACGTGACCTTGCCCTCTGCATCGGTGCGGAACCCCATCTGATGTGTCCCTCCGACCTCCTGGAATAAATTCACGCCAATCGGAGTATACACTTGCTGATCTGCACCACTTCCAATAAACAGTCGGTTATCCGAAAACTCAACATTGATTTGAGTCAGAAAACTGAAAAACTTATCGATCTTCGTGTGATTGCGACGGGTAAATTGATAAGAGCCTGCATATTTTTCCAGAGACTCCCCTAATTCGATAGAAGTTTCATTAGGCTGCTTAGTTGCATGTACAGGATAGTATCGGTCAAAAAAGGCTTGCGCCAACCCTTCTGCTGCCGTTCCGCCTTCCCCTCCACTATAGGAAACAAAGATGCCCACTTTTTTGTCCGGTACAAGATAAAGGGCTGTATTAAACAGCTCATCGGCCCCTCCATGAGAGATCACACGCAGTCCATTCATATTCAACTCGTAAAAGCCCAGATCCATGGCGGGTAAACGTTCATCAAACTGGAATGCCGGAGAATGCATGAGCTTGGCTGTTTCCGGCTTGAGTATTTGTTTATCTTCATATCGCCCGTCTTGAAGATGGGCGATCATGAAATGAGCCATATCGTTTGCCGACACGCTCCCTGATCCCGCAGGACGGAATCCGCCCTCATACGTTGGCCGTTTGGTTACAAACTCGCCGTTAGCTCGGGCGTATCCAAGGGCGGCATAAGGTTCCAGAGACGCTGGAACAGGCTCCTCTACCGTAGCATAATTCATGCCCAGCGGATCAAATATATTTTTCTGTATATAGTCATTATAGGCAACACCACTGACCTCTTCGACGATAAGTCCCGCGAGTGAGGCGCCATAATTGGAATACGACAGCATCTCGCCTGGTGGCTTAACCCTTGCAGGCATATGTTTTGCCATCGTTTCAGCAATAGAGACGGGAAGTTTCCCCGGATCGGTAGTGATCTGGTAACCTACACCGCCCTCCTCGAATCCTGCGGTATGGGTCATGAGATGGCGCAACGTAATCGGTTCCTCATAGGTTTTCGGTATTTTCACCGTTTTCAGATAAGTGTTGACGTCTGTATCAAGATCAAGCTTGCCCGCCTCAACCAATTGCATCACGGCGGTCCATGTGAACAGCTTTGTTGTTGAAGCAATTCGAAATAAGCTGGTTTGGGGATCCACGGGTTTATTTTCTTCGATGTTCGAATGTCCGTACCCTTTGGAGAGCAGGATCTTCCCATCCTTCACAATCGAAATGACTGCGCCTGGAATCTGTAAAGATCGCATTTGCACATCCATCATCCCATCCATGAATGCCGTTAACTGATCTGAATCATCCAGATTCGCTACGACTCCTTGCTCCAATTTGCCCGAATTTAATCCCGGATTGGATACTGCTGCCGATAGTGGCATGGTCCCTAATCCAGTTGCCCCTAATATCATGCCTAACAATAACACCAGTAAAATCATTTTCCCAAAAATCTTTCTTATCAACGATGACATGACTTGCCCCCACCACTCCGCATATTTTTTAATACCTGTTCCTTACGCTTTCTTTCGAGAGCATATCAAGCACGTATGAACGGAGCGTGAACCTTTTTTTCATATTTTGCCAAATCAAATGACCTTTAGTAAGATAGGAACAGATTGAATAGGAAAAGGAGACTTTGCATGCCTGACTTTTTACTGGTTTTATTTTTGTTTAACCTGTCTCTCTTTCTGCTTCACGAAATGGATGCCATCAGGCGGTCCGAGTGGAAATTGTTTATGGTGTTAAAAGATATGGAAGATGATAAAGCCTATAGGTATTTCACTTGGATTCACCTGCCAATGTATACCATCATCCTCTCTCTTCTTTTTAGCTCATATCAGACCATTACATTTTGGGTGCTGGATATCTTTTTCATCATACATACCGTATTACACTTCTTTTTCGAAAAACATCCTCGAAATGAATTTAAAAACGGGTTCTCCAGATCATTGATCTACCCTATGGGAATAATCGCTTTAATTCATTTGATATTCCTAATCATCTAATCTGATCCACTATTTACATCTGTAATTTATTGGTATATAGTATAGTCGTTAGGAATGTCAGCGCTAACATAAACTGAATAAGGAGGGGCTCCAATCCGTTTCGAAAAGGTTTTTGGTTTACATTGAGTTAAACTATAAAAACACTTTATTTTGAGAGGATGGGCATTCTATGAAAAGACGCATTAGCACATTTTTTGCACTTATTCTAGGTATCTCCCTTCTGTTTAGCCTGACCGCTTCCGCTAATCCCGCCATCGTAAGTTATGGAAGTACCTATTCCCATGCGCTCTCGGCCGGGCAAGGATACGCCTATATTCTTCCTAACGCTAAAACGACTGGTACCAGCGTGAAAATTACGACAAATGCAGCCAATACCCTTCAACTGCGCTACTACTGGAACTACAATAATACGACACTCGACCTCGGTACAGTTATCGTAAGCAACAATACTTACAATGGCGGGTCAGCCTACTACAATCCGGGTACGCTGATCACTGTCGTAGAACGTGTTCCAGGATCGACGACGGCATACCCTAACGTAGCCTACACAATTTCTTTCAATTAGATTAGTCCTATATCACCGATCAATCTAACCTACGACCGCTGATTGCGGTCTTTTTTATATTCAACAACTAGACTCTCTTATTTATGGAAGTGGCACCCCTTAAATAAAAGGGTAATAATAGATTGATAGTCTATTCTATATTTTCTTAAATGGAGATAATAAAGTGGATTACGCCAAATCAAAATATGCCATCGTAGACGAGACCCCGAATCCAGCAGCTTCAAGGCATTGGAAGAGGTCATGTTACAGCGTGAAGGTAATCTAATCATGAAATAGAGTACTGTAGAATAACAGTGAATATGGAGGTGTACCCATGCAGCAGCATCATGCAGAACGAGTTGAATTATTTGTTTCCAATACCCAGATCATCAAGAAGTCGTTCAAATGGCAACACGCGATGATGCAACGTCTGGTTGCCCTGCTCTATGCAACGGAGAATAAAACAGCGGATGGGGAAGCTATTGGTCAAAGCCATGAGTTGATTAAGCAAAACACAAAACTTTTCTCTGCATTCAGAGGTAATTCGGCCATTAGCATTGCTGCCATGCTCTCCCTTACAACGGATGCAGAGACAAGACTGGCAGACACCTTGCATGTCTATGACTTGATGAAAGAGATTAAATTTCGCAACTCCGATTATCTGGTTATTGCCGCCTATCAGATCGCTAATCAGACATCACCTGACCAGTTTCAACCTACGGTGGAGCGGGCTAAATTATTTTATGACGGCATGAAATCAGAGCATCGTTTCCTCACTGGACAGGATGACTACATTTTCGCTGCCATGTTAGCCCTTTCCGATCTCGAGGTGGTTACTGGTGTGGCACGTATGGAACAACTCTACGGGGAATTAAAACCAGAGTTCTCTTCCAGAAACAGTGTGCAGGCGTTAACACAGGTCCTGGTTCTTGGAGATGATCCCCCGGATGCAGGTGCTCGTGTGATTGCTTTAAATGAAGCTTTTCGCAAAAGGAATCTCCGAATGGATAAAACGTATACGTTACCCTCTCTCGGAATACTTTCTCTACTGCCTTCGGACAGAGAGTCATTAGTGGATGAAGTCGCGGAAACAAATGACTGGTTACGGACTCAAAAAGGCTTCGGTGCCTGGTCAATCGACAAACAGGAGTTGCTCCTGTTCTCGTCTGCTCTGGTAGCCATTCAACATGTGGAGAATCTGCGGAACGGTGTGCTTACGACAGCAATCTCAACCAGTATCACAAATATTATCATCGCTCAACAAGCGGCCATGGCCGCAACTGCCGCAGCATCGGCTGCTGCCGCTTCATCATCATCGAATTAATGAGTGACCCTGTTACCTTCAATATAAGATGAAAAAGACCCTCCCGAGTTCAAGTTTACTCGGAAGGGTCTTAAAGCATTCAAACCTACACCTAATAATGTTCATCATTCGCTAGGATATAATCCCCGTATCCCGGAATTCTTCCACGAAACTATCCAGCCAATCCGAACCATAGTCCAGCGCACCCATATCACTCTCAATAAAAGCAACATCTAGTCCCATCACCCAGAATCGGCGAGCAACAATAAAGAGATCAACCGCCTGCTCATCTTCGGCAGAGAAACTTCTGACTGAACGATATCCTGCCATGAGCGCATCCCATAATGCTGCTTTTCGCTCATCAGACTGCCTTTTTCGAACTTTCACTTGAGCTAAATCATAGGCACGCCAGCCTTTGGCTGCCCACTCGAAGTCATAATGGATGAACTGATGTTCCTGTTGAAACACATTGTTATTTCCATGCATATCGCCATGGCACAGACCAAAGTCCAGCTCTTGTCTGGAAGTGGCAACGATGCGTTCTTTTAACGTTGTGGCAAACGTATGGAGAAATGCTGCTGCTTCATTGTTCTCACCGATATAGTGGATAATTCGCTCAAGGGGTTCGTCAATAAGTAACTTCAGATCCAGCTCATATCGTGGCAGCTCCATGTTCACCTGATCCATAGCCTCATGCAATTCAGCGGCAGATTGACCAAAAACGTAACAAGACTCCTCATCCTCCAGGTTGTTCTCCGTACCCTCAATATACCGAAACATTACAGCAACCCGCTTGCCTTCCGCAGCCTCCAACACCGTATATCCCGTATGATCTTTCTTCTCGATGTATTCTCCAATGTCGGTATGTTCCGCAGAACCTAGAACGTTCTTCAGTTGAGACAATAATGAAAGCTCATACTGAACATCTGCCTCCGTGATTTCAGTGCGGTAGATACGGAGAATGTACATGCCACTGGACGTGCGAACCCGGTAAGTATCATTCAATCCTCTAAGCCAAAACAAACATTCTTCCCATGTTCCAATGTCATAGTGATTCCTCAATGCAGACTCCAGGTACCTGGGGTTAAGCACTGAACGTAAAGCAGTCGGTTGAATGGACATATGGTTGCTCCTTCGGTTTAATATGATTATTTCTCATCTAATAGACGATGTAATCCTTTCACCTATCAACCTATAACATAGTATATTTTTCGTTTATTTTCCAGAATATATATTTTGATAAGCAAATACTCTCTAGACTCTTATAGCTCCATCTCTCTCATCAGCAGGTTAGATAGGGCTATTTACATTGACTCGCTTTCCAGGTTTCAGCAGGTTATTACACTCTGGGTCGGTGCCAGCACTCGACAATGCAGCACATTCACGAAAGGCAAAATGTTTGCACCCCCTGCATTTCTGAACATCCAGATGCAATAATGCATAATTGATGGCTTCACCCGTGTGCTCAAACATATGATCCGGACCAATCCGTTCAATCAAACCTGTTCTCTTCAACATCTCCAACGGTTGCGCCTGAATGCCTGAAAGTAAAATCCTGCCCCCGGATCTCTCCATATGTTTGACAACACGGGCCAGATTGGATTCACCTGTTGTATCCATAAAAGGCACCTTACCCATTCGCAACAGCAGAGTGCCTGGTCGACGATGAATCGAATCCATGACCGACTTCTCGAACGTATCCGCTGCGCCGAAAAAAAGTGGCCCTTCAATTGTGTATAGGCTTATTTGCGGGCAGTCATGTCCTTCCCGAACCATGTGGGCCATGACTTTCTCATGTTTATGATCGGGATCGGGTAGTACTTTGGCAACCTTCAACATCTCACTCATCCGTTTAACAAATAAAAGGACCGCCAGAATCAACCCAACCTCTACAGCCGTTGTTAAACTTGTAAATACGGTCAGCAAAAAGGTAATCAGCAGAACGAGTGAATCACTCGTTTTGGTTTTCATGACATGTATGAAGGATCTCCGTTCACTCATATTCCAGGCAACCAGCATGAGAACAGGAGCCATACTGGCAAGAGGAATGTGGGATGCATATGGCGCAAAGAGAACAAGTACCAGCAAAACCACCACACCGTGAATCACGCCAGACCATGGCGATACTGCGCCGGATTTGATATTTGTTGCTGTACGTGCAATCGCTCCTGTTGCAGGAATACCACCAAACAACGGCGTCACCATATTAGCAATCCCCTGCCCAATCAACTCTCGATTGCTGTTATGCCGACTTCCGGTCATGCCATCGGCAACAACTGCGGATAGCAGCGATTCAATTCCACCCAGCATGGCGATGACAAAAGCGGGTTGCAGCAAGTTCACAATACGCTCCCAAGTGATCTCTGGCACATGAAACTGAGGCAAAGAGTTAGGTATGGCGCCAAAGGACGAGCCAATTGTAGCCACCTGCCCTTCAAAAAAGAACGCCGCGACTACCGTCGAAAGAACCAGCCCCACCAGTGATGCAGGCACCTTTGGTGCAAACTTGGGCACAAGCAGAAGAACAGCCAGACAGATTCCAGCTGTAAGCACACTGTATATATTAATCGTAGAGATATGCATCCCGATTTCTTTCATATTGGACCAGAAATCCTCGTGTTTCTCGATGCCTCGAAGTCCCAGAAAGTTCGTAATTTGTCCGCTAAAAATAATGACGGCGATCCCTGCCGTAAAACCGATAGTCACCGGCTTTGGAATAAACTTAATTAATGCCCCGAGCTTGAATACGCCCATTAGTACAAGCATCAAACCGGCCATCATTCCGGCGATCAGCAGATTCTCATATCCATACTGCATCACAATGGCAAATAGGATCGGAATGAATGCCCCCGTTGGCCCGCCAATCTGGAACTTGGACCCACCCAGCAAGGAAATGAGAATCCCTGCGATTACTGTGGTATATAATCCATACTCCGGTTTGACCCCGGAAGCGATGGCAAACGCCATACCGAGTGGAATCGCAATGATACCTACAATCAGTCCTGATAACAGATCCTTGCGAAAAGCGGCAGTATTGTACCCTGCATATCTCCCCATCCATTTCATGTACCAAAACCTTCTTTTCTTCATATATTTGAATATTTGAATATATTTAAAAGACTACTCCCCTGCATACGTCCTGTCAATCGGATTACGCACAATCCCAGCAGGAACCTAACACAAAAAAACAAGAACCTCCGGAGCTTACACCCAGTTGCTCTTGTTTATTGTGTCAGGACTCTTTACGAATATCTTCCAGCATGGAAATGGCATCAACCAGATGATTGTCAAAAATCTGTTTGGTGACTGCCAGCAGGTCCTTAATCAGCGGATCACGCAGCGAATAGGTGACGGTTGTCCCTTCTTTGATTCCGTGGACAACGTTTTTGCTGCGCAATACAGCCAGTTGCTGTGAAACGGCAGAGCCTTCCGATCCCAGAATGCTTTGCAGTTCATTCACGTTCTTGGCTCCTTCACTCAGCAGCTCCAGAATCTGAATCCGCATCGGGTGTGCCAATGCTTTGAAAAAATCCGCTTTAAACTGTTGTATGCTCTGATTCATACGCTATGCCCCTTCAATCGAACTTTTGAAGATGCAAATATCATAACATAGAACGGGTACCATGCTTTACTCTAACCATAACGGTTTGATGGAAAAATCAAGATTGACCTTGAAGTACACTTCAACCTTTATACTTTACTTATAGTCTCCACAGACCGTATATCTGAACTCCATCAGGAAGGGTGATTCCTCAATGAACTTGTATATCCATAATCACAAACGCTCGTTGACGAGCTTTCTATTCGAGAAATATATCGGAACGTTAGATACCAAGAAAATTTTTTCAACACGCGAGCTTACCCGCAAACACCTGGATCATATGGGCTTGGAAAACATTAAACCTTATATCTTGGGTAAAACAAAACTGTCATCTTCCATTAAAGAGCGCTCCCATGAAGACATGCAGGTGTTCACCTTAAACGATCAGCATTCCCGTGAACAGAGGGTCATTCTCTACATTCATGGCGGGGCGCATACACACCAGCCGCTGTCTTTACACTGGAAATTCATGGACCGCATGGCTCAGGCTCTGAATGCCAAAGTTGTTGCTCCCATCTATCCAAAGGTTCCGCATTTTAATTATCAGCACACGTATCCGAAACTGCTCAATCTATACCGGGATCTGCTTGCCTCCGTGGACGACCCAGCACAACTCACCATTATGGGGGATTCCGCAGGCGGGAACATATCCCTAGCCTTGACCCATTATCTGAAGATGCATGATCTCCCGCAGCCCAAAGATATCATCTTGTTATCACCTTGTGTGGAGATGGTGCTGGACAATCCGGTCATATTTGATTACGAGACACGCGACCCTATGCTCGCTGTGGAAGGGTATGATGTCATCCGGCGGATCTGGGCAGCTGACAAACCGTTGAACGATCCGTTAATCAGTCCAATCTACGGAGATTTCGCCGGTCTGGGCAAAATCAGCATCTTTATCGGGACTCACGAGGGTTTGTTTCCTGATAATATGAAGCTCGACAAACTGCTGACGGATCAAAGAATCGATCATCAAACGTACGTTTACCCCAAAATGAACCATGTCTTTGTCCTCTATCCGATTCCGGAGGCCAGGGATGCGCAGCGTAAAATAATTAACATCATAAAAAGCTCAGCACATGAAGCTGGACAATAGACTGTAATGCCTCCCCATAGCCCTTTCGCAAAAAGAACGAAAAAAGCTCAATCCCTGGACTACCGCCACCGGATTGAGCTTTCTTGCTGTTATTCTGTCATCTAAATATTATTTATATGAACCATATTCAAACCAGTCAAAATCCGCTACCTGATCGGAAGAAGTACCGTTGCTGCTGCTAAACATTCCGATACAACAGCCAACAAAGCCGCCGGCTACTTCGGTGCTCAGGCTGCTTGTATCCACCTGTTCCGCCACCAGATGATACTGACTTCCATCCGTGCTGTAATAGAAGTTTAGTTGCTGACCTGTCGCAGCCAGTTTGATATACACTCGCGATACATCACCCTCCAGCGCGATTTGCGCAATGTGGGTATCCTGACCATCTATAACGGTCACCACACGTAGCACCTGCTGTTTATCCGCCAGAGCACGCTCAATCCGTACGTGATACAGATCGTTCTGAATGACGACAAGACCAGCCGTTTCATTGGCATTCCCGGGCACAAATTCCATCGCTGTAGCTGCGACATAATCCATATGCCTTTGACGCAGACAAACAAAGCTGGAATTTTCTTTTTCCTTCAATGTTTGCGGTTTCAGCTTCAGTCGCAAGTATCCTTTTCGTTCGGTTAATGAATAGAGATCCTCCTGAGGATTGCGCAGGAACATCCATTGCAAGCCCAGTTTATCACTGTCAAAATGGTCAAAACGCAGTTGCGGCTCTACCGGAACAGGCTTCAAATCCAACGTGCCCTGCTCCTCCAGGATTCCGCGGCCCTCATTGACAACAGGCCATCCGTCCTCCCAAACGACAGAAGCAAGGAACGTCTCCCGCCCCAGATTGCTATAGCTCCCTCCATATGGACGCGAAGCAAGCATGACCATGAACCATTGACCGTTCGCAGCCTGCACCAAGTCGGCATGTCCTACATTAACAACAGGGTAACGTTTACCCAAATGGCGATGTGTAATGATTGGATTATTCGGATTCCCGACGTATCCTTCGGTCAAACTTTTGCTACGAGCAATGGTCACGGCATGGTTTGGCCCTGTGCCTCCCTCTGCAATCAATAAATAGTAATACTCATCGATCTTATACAGATGCGGGCCTTCCGGCCAGATGACATCCACCATCGCCCCGCGCCACAGAACGTAACTGTCTCCCACCAGCTTCATACTGCCCAGATCCAACTCCCGTAGCCACACTTCCCAGTTCCCATTGTAACGAACTCCCTCGGAGCAAGGACGTGTACCAAGGTAATACGCTTTGCCATCATCGAAGAAAATTGTAGGGTCTATGCCTTCTGCGCCTTCAATAAAATAAGGATCAGACCATGGCCCAGCCGGGTCGGTAGCGGTTACAACAAAATTGCCGCCATGTGATACATTAGTTGTAATCATATAGAAGGTGCCTTCATGATACCGAAGCGTTGGAGCGAATATCCCCTGTGAATGGCCTGCTCCCTGAAGATTTAATTGCGAAGGGCGGTCCAGCACATTTCCAATCTGTTTCCAATTCACTAGATCACGGCTCTGAAAGATCGGAACGCCAGGAAAATAGGCAAATGTTGATGTCACCAGATAAAAATCTTCACCCACCCGGCATACGGACGGATCTGGATAAAACCCGGGCATAATCGGATTGTTAAACGTGCATTGTTCGCTTTGAGTTGCATTATTCATTCTTTTACCCCTCCAATGGTTAGTCCAGTCACAAAGTATTTTTGCAAGAACGGATACAGTAAAACAATCGGCATTGCCGTCACAACCGTGATTGCTGCCCGAATGGATACAGGCGTCACCATGTTGGTTACATTTTTGAATGAATCCACGTTGACGGTCCCCCCCTGTGAGGTCGCAGAGGATAACAATTTCATCAGCTCATACTGCAAGGTGGTCAAATTCCGATTTCCCGCCGTGTACAACATAGAGTCAAACCAGGAGTTCCACTGACCTACAGCAATAAACAGTGCAACCGTAGCCAGAACCGGCTTGGATAGGGGAAGCACGATACGCATGAAAATCCGAAAATCTCCGGCTCCATCCATCTTCGCGGATTCAATCAATCCCTCCGATAGTCCCTGAATGTAGGTACGAATGACGATCATGTTGAACACCCCGATCAACCCGGGAATAATGTATACCCAGAAGCTGTTCAGCAGCCCCACTTGTTTGATCAGCATGTATCCCGGAATTAAGCCGCCGCTGAAATACATCGTCATGACAAACAGCGTTGTGACCAATTTGTTAAACATATACTCCTTGCGGCTCAGCACATAGGCCAGCATGGCTGTACAGAACAGCTGTACAACCGTTCCCACCACGGTTCTGGCGACCGAAACAAATGCGGCTTGTGTCAGATTCGGGTTTTGGAATACGGAAACGTAATTTTGCAGCGTCCATTCCCTCGGCCAGAGATAGATCCCCCCGCGGATCGTATCCAGCCCGTTATTGAAAGATACGGCAATGGTGTTTAAAAAAGGATATAACGTAACAACCATGACAAGCAACATAAATATGCCATTGGTGATAGAAAAAATAGAGTCTCCCAAGCTTCGGTTTCTACTAAATCGTTTCACAGCTCTGCCCCCTTATCATATCAATCGCTCTTCACCAAGAGACTTGGCAATCCCGTTGGCGATAAATATGAGCACCAGACTGACCACACTTTTGAAAATGCCTGCTGCGGTGGCAAGTGAGTAGTTGCCGAGATTAATCCCGTATTTCAAAACAAAAATGTCGATCGTCTCGGATACATCCTGCACAAGTCCGTTCCCCAGCAAGTATTGAATCTCAAAACCCGCGTTCAGTACGTTACCAACGTTGATGATAAGCAGGATAATAATCGTTGGTTTGATGCTTGGAAGCGTGACATTGAACATTTTACGAAACCGTCCAGCTCCGTCGATGGAAGCTGCCTCGTACAAGCTCGGATTAATCGACGCCATGGCCGCCAGATAAATAATCGTGCCCCAGCCAATTTCCTTCCACATGCTGGACAGACCTACAATCCCCCAGAAGTACTTTGGTTCGGCAAAAAAATTGATCGGTGCATCAATCAGGCCCAATTTCGTCAATAGCACATTCACTATTCCTGTTTCCGTTGACAATACATTCGCAACAATACCTGTTACGATGATCCATGACAGGAAATGCGGAAGGTAGGAAACCGTCTGTACCACGCGTTTGAACAATACCATTCGCAGTTCATTCAATAAGAGCGCCAGACCAATCGAGCCGACAAATCCCAGAAACAGACTGATCAGGCTCATCGCCAGCGTATTGCGAATGACACGTAAAAATGTAGGGTCCGTGAATAACGTTCGAAAATGATCCACCCCAACCCAATCCTGCTCCATAAAACCAATGCCCGGTCTATAATTCTGAAACGCCATCAACCAGCCCCATAATGGTCCATACGCAAAAATAGCGATAAACGCAATAAACGGAAATGACATCCACATTAATTGTCGCTGACTTTTCATTCTGGACAGGTTGTACCCGATCCAGCTTGTTCCCGCTGGGATATGGCTGGTTTTTAACGAAGGCTGCAACTCCTTTTTGGCCATGTTTTTCTCTCCTTGCTTACGAGTTTATCTATATCACCCAGTCTGGGTGAATCGATTCCATTCCTATCCAATCTCCCAATCTAGCGTGTAAGAAAGGCTACGGGGTTCCCCATAGCCTTTCTGTGTGACAGGCCTTTATCCCCACAGTTCCATACGTCTGCGGACTTCTTCCGTCAGCGCATCTTCATACGCTTTAATATCTGCACTTTCCTTGAGCGTGGCTTGATATTCTTCCCAAGCCTTATCAAATTCGGCTGGTGAAGTCATAATCACTTTTGGCAGCCATTTGCGTTTTACATCGTCCATTTTCTGTCTGGCGATGGTCTCCGGTTTATTCGGTTCAAAATTATAGGTATAGATTGGGAACCACGGTTCATTTTCCTCCGCAGGCTCCAGGAAGTCGGTAAACTTCGTATATCCGTAAGCCTTCAGCACTTTTTTGTCGATGTCATTCAAAGTGGCAAGGTACTCCTCCGGCTGCTCCTTAGGGTCAAGGGCATTCTTCCCGTCAGCGGTCATGCCTTCATGATGCGGGAAATAGACCAACGGGCTTCCCGTGTTCGCCAGCACCCAGTCCGGATCTTTGGAATTTGCACGTTGCTCTTCATTCCTGGAGAACACACCTTTGTCATCGACTTGGTAATCCACGCCTTCCTGTCCCCAAGTTCTCAATACTTCCATCTCAGGGTCCAACAAATCATTAATATATTGAAGTGCTCCCTCGATATCCTCGCAGCTCTTTGTAATGGCCAAGCCACCATTCACGTTAAGGATTGGATTGTTCTGATAGCGCCCTTTAACATCCTCGGAGAGTGTAATGGACAACGGTACATAGGTTTTGTCATACAATTTTTGTTTCACGAGTGATGCCTCGGCGTCAAGGAACTGCCATCCTTGGTCCACCATGCCCAGCACACGTCCGGTTGAAATTTTGGAAATATATTGATCATAGTTTGCTGTAAAGGTTTCGTTATCGACCAAACCTTGATGATATACCTCATTGATCTTCTTGAAATATGCCTTCGCTTCCGGAATGGTATTATAGTTTTTGGCCGTCAGCGTTTCTTTATCAACGATGGCTGCGCCTTCGTTAGGATAACCAGCCATGAAGAGCGGAGGGTTCTCCAGTGCGAAATAACGCCAGTCATAGGAGATAATTTCAAATCCAATTGTTGGCTGACCATCAACGGTCGGGTGAGCTGCTTTATATCGTTCAATCAAGTCGAAGTATTGGTCAAGCGTTTTGATTGTCGGATAATTATCCCACTCCAGTACGGCCTTCTGAATCCAGAATGCTTCTCCGTCATGGGATACTTTCATCGACTTTTCTTGTATATTGCCGAATTGAGGAATGAAGTAGATATGTCCATCCGTCGTATTTTTCATCTTCTTCCAGTCTTCGCCCAGGTAATTTTTGATGTTTGGATATTTATCGATGTAATCCTCAAGAGGTACTAACGCTCCTGCTGCTACCAGTTGCTGAGTACCATCACTCCCATCGATAAAATCGGGATATTCGCCGCCTGCAATGAGTACACCAATCCGCTCTTTGGCTGTTTGGCCCGTAAGCCAGTCCATCGTGACTCTGGCGCCTGTTTTCTCCTCAATAGCCTTTAACACCCGATTATCGTCAGGCGCAATTTTTCCCGGTACGGCAAAAAATGCGGAAAATTGTTTCAATTCCCTTCCATCTGCTGTCTTTTCCCCTTTCGAGGACGATCCCGGTGTACATCCAGTGAGTGCGATGACCAGTATTAAAGCGAGCAGAGCACTATACTTGATTCTTTTTCTAACATCCTTTTTCATCATGACCCCTCCATCGATTATATTGACAGAAGCTTTTTGGAAAGCGCTTTCCAAAGGCTGACTTAAAATTATCATGCTTCCATGCCCCTCTCAACGGGATAAACTATAGATGGAATCCCACTAATTCCAGCATCTGCGAAAAAAAATATCCCGCCGCTCCGTCAAGGAGTGCAGGATGTTAATCAAGAGAGTACGTAGCATGGGCACTTTTACGATATTGTGCAGGAGTCTCCCCCATGAGTTTCTCGAACCGGCTAATAAAGTAATCGGAATCCCGATATCCCACCATTGTTGCGATTTCGTATACTCTTTGATCTGTTCTGCGCAACAGCCGGGCGGCTTCCTCAATACGCAATTGATTCAAATAATCACTGAAGCTGATCGAGAAATGCTTTTTGAAAATCTGACCCAGATATGCACTATTCATGTAAAACTGCTCCCCGAGCAATTTCAGGCTGATATTTTCTCTGTAATGCTCGTGAATGAAGGCCTCAATTTTGGCTAATACGCCCATCGCATTTGACTTTTGCTGCTCCTTCAGTTTCTCTGCGCATATGAGCGAGAATTCGCATAAATGTTCAATGTTTTCCTCCATGGATAACATCGCGTAGTTCACCTTCAGAAAAGTCGATTCCATCAACCCCGAATCTGGAGTAACCGTATCGTTATTCACGAGATCCAGCAATGTGTATGCCAAATAATGCAAGTGGATGCGGACAATACCAGGCTCGATTCGCTCATCCAGAAAAAATTGAAAAATGGCCTTTGCATGACTGTATAACTCATCCGTCTGCTGTTCCTCAATAGACTTGACTAGCCCATCAAATAATTGTTTTTCGAACTGTCCCGGCCGATTAACAAATAAGGTCGTATCCATAAGTTCGAAATAATAAATGGGCCTGCAAGTGGTGAAGAAACGTAAGCTTTTCATTATGCCGCAGGATTGATAAGACTCGTGCAGCGCCTCCAACTCATGTACTTCCTTCCCGACATAACAAGCAATAGCCGCCTCTTGACCATGGCTCAGATCGGCATGTAATCGGGTCAAATATTGCTCCAAGGTCACTGCCTCACGGTTCACCATCAGGTCCGTAACCATAAGCAGAACCGCATTTTTATCACCTGTGAAGGGCTTCAAAATTTGTCCTGGCAAGGGCTTGCCCACCCATGCCTCAACCCGAGCGCACCAATCCGTTCCCTGTTCTGGACCGGCTTCCGCCTCAATCAGGATGCAACGCAGTATGCCGACATCTTGATAGTGGGCCTGCAGACTCGTAACAGCATCCTCCTCAGCCACCCCAAGCAAGATTGACTGCATATGCTGAGCCATAATAATTCGATCTTTTTTTTGCTGATATCGCTTCTCTTCCGTCCGCGCATTAAATGCGACCCTGAACTCCTCAAGCACCTGAACCAGTTCGGTCTTCACAATAGGCTTGAGAATGTAGTCATCCACCTGGTATTTAATCGCCTGCTTGGCATATCCGAACTCATAGAATCCACTTAGAAGAATCAGCTTGATGTCACCGTTATATTGCTCGTACAAGGTTTTGGCAAGCTGCATTCCGTCCATTTCCGGCATCTTAATGTCGGAAATCACCAGATCGGGCTGCATAGCGCGTATGCACTCCAATGCCTGCATGCCATTGGAAGCCTGACCGCAAATCTGAAACCCGTAAGACTCCCAATCAATTAACAATAGAAGTCCTTGGCGAATAAATGGCTCATCGTCCACAATCAGCACGTTGATCATATCCTCGCTCCTTATTCTTGAGATGCCTGCATAAGAGGAATTTGAATGCCAATCGTTGTTCCCTTCCCCTTTTCACTGAATATGTGCACCTGAACGAAATCATCAAAATACATCCGCAGCCGAATATATGCATTCATCATACCAATGCTGCTAAGCTCGCTCATCCGATCCATACTCGGGTCTTGCATCATTTTGCGGAGCGAGGCCAGCTTGTCCTGATCCATACCGACTCCGGTATCTCGAATGGAAATGTACAGCTCATTACTTCGAATTTCGAATAATACCTCCACGACCCCATCATTCGACGTCCCCTCAATACCATGGATACAAGCATTCTCCACAAAGGTGAGAACGGTTAGCTTGGGTATCATCATGGCAGCAATGGATTCGTCTGTGATCCGGATTGCAAATTGCAACTTTTCACCAAAGCGATACTGCTGGATACTCAGATAACTCTCCACAAAATTGATTTCCTCTGCAATTGTAATCAGATCATCGCCCCAATTGATCGTCTGACGTAACAGCAGTGCCAGTTTATGAATGACATCGGAGGTTTCAAGCTCGTCCTTGATCAAACTCCGCATACGGATCGTTTCAAGCGTGTTGAACATGAAATGGGGATTCACCTGACTCTGAAGGGCTTTCAGCTCCGCCTGCTTTTTGGAGAGCTCAAGGGCTTGCCGATCCACCTGGCCCTTAAACACAATCTCAATCAGGTTCTTGATCTTGATGACCATCATGTTATAACTATGGGTCAGGCTTCCGATCTCGTCTTTGCCCACAGGTCCCGATATCACCTCAAATTTCTCATGCTTCACTTGATCCAGGTGCTTTGCTATCCGATCAACTCTGATGACCAGTGATCTGGATATCAACCAGATTAGCAGTGTCGGCACCAACAGATTAAGAATGATCAGCAAAGTCAAATTAAGCTTGGAATTAACAATCTCCGACAGAACGTCCAATTTCTCCGTGCTGACGACAATCTGCCAATCCTCGGATACGACGGGGATTGATTGCATGGATTGAACAGGGTCAATTGGACTGTTTGCAATCAGATTAAATGGCTTGCGCATCTGATTCATTTTTGAATCGTTCGAGAAAATGACCCTGCCATCCGAAACGACATACACCTTCCCATTGGCTCCCTCATTTTTAAGCGATTTGTTGATGAGAGCGTAGTCCAGATCAACCTTTAACACCTTTTCAACCTGCTGCTCCCCAAAGTAATCCAGCTTACGAATAATGCTTACTTTGCGTCCTCCCTGACTTTGCGACATCTCCGCCTGCTGTTTGTCAAAATACGAATAGATCATGATATGGTCGCTTGTGTTCATCAGCGCTTGATACCAATCACTTTTCTTCACCTCATCATCCAGCTTAATGAAGTTTCCTCCATTGACGAAGGTATCATTGCCAACATAAAACGTAATTTGATTCACCTGCTGGTAGCTGTAGTAGTACCTGACCAGATTGTTGTTGCTAAGCATATCATAGTAGGCAGAGTAATAGTCTTCCTGATCGTGATACTTGAACTCCATGAACCGGTTCAGCGTTCCATCGGTATAGAGAAAATTGGACACATACAAGCTATTGTCTATACTGTTCCGCAGGTTGAACTTGATCCTTTGCTGCATTTCATTGAATCGGCTATGCTCCTTCTCTTCAATGTTACCTTTGATGCTTTGGTAAAACACGGTATTTGTGACCAGGACCGGGACCAGCACACAAAAAATGAACAATATGTACAACTTGGTTTTGAGACTCCAATCATCCAGAAACTGAATACGCTTACAGTATTTCTTTCGGCTCATGTTATGTCTTTGTCTCCTCTAACCATGTCATATATCAACATTATTATAACGAGTACAGGATGGGTTGGATACTGCAATCCAGGATTTCCGGGAAGCCTTTAATCAACCTCCCGTTCAACTGGCCCAACAAGACAGACACTAACACCCCACATATTTTCGTATGAACCCGATCTGATCTTAAGTCGAAACGGGTATCTCGTTATAATTTCAAGAGCATTTCGTACTGGCCCACATGATATACAAAACCTGATTTGACCAGGAGGAAATCTTGCATCGGTTTCAGATGAGACTCCACATTGAGGACACTGATTCTAGGCGATTCTGTGCGTTGGACCATCTCTGTCAGGATGCTGCTTGCAATACCTTTGCCCCGGTAATTTTGGTTCACTGCAAGCTGGGGAATATCACCTGTTTTTTGATCTATAATGCCATAACCAACAATGCTGTGATCCTGACGTGCTACCACATAGATAAAAGCCTCCGGTACAGCGTAGATGGAATCAATTGAATTTTGCCAGGAGGGCTCCACATCCCAAAATTCCTTGAACTGCTCCACATCGATTCTCTCCACACATTCCACCGTGCAGGTTGATTGCGGTATGAATTGATCTTTTTGCAACTGGAAACATGAAAATTCCCTTTGAATTTTGAAGTTTTGTTTACTGTACAGCTGAACTGCAGATTCGTTGGATTGGATGACTTCCAGCAAATATTGCTCTACATTTTTTTCTTTTAACAGCTTTTGAATATTCAAGAGCAGATTGCTTGTAATGCCTTGCCGTCTGCAATCTTTTACAACGCCTGTCCCAAGATCATATGCAGTTGTCTTTCCATTCCAACTTCGAAGTCCATTGATAACAAATCCAACCATTCTCTCATCTTTAAAGGCTCCCATAGATATTTCGGGGTGATAACCCCTTCGTTGGAGCATCTGTTGAAACTTCCAAAAAGGCAAATCCATTTTAACCTGGTAGTCGGAGAATGCATCCACAAACGCCTCGTGAAGTGTCTCCATGCTTATCTTGTCCAACATTTTATAACTGTACATTAGGGCATTCTCTCCTTTAAAAAGATGAAAACAATAATATATTAGGGCTCATGATCCCTATCCTTATTTAGATATTCTACTAAATAGTGTTAACACTATAAAGTAATATCCGTACGATAAAATCTGCTTTCTTCAGAGTTTTCAGACACGTCCTAATAACTAAAATAGACCGCTCCCTGGTTAAGGAATACGGTCTATCGAGTCATTATTCTATGGGGATACCGATTTTGTTAAACCAATTTTGGTGATCACCGTATCATACGGCTCCAATTCCACGGTCTGTTTTCCATGCTCTGTATTGATCGTCGTGGACTGAACCTGATTGCTATTATTGATCACAACCAATATGTTGCTCTCAGGGTAGTACGCGCACTCGGTATACAAGTTATCCGTGATGTACTTTGTTTCATGGAATTCATTGCCCGCATATCGAATCAAATTCAGAAGTAGTCTTGTATTTTCCCAGCTGAATTCGAAGGAAGGCAGGTAGATCCCTTTTCCTTTTCCAAAAGCATGTGTGGACAGTGTGATCTGACCATCCGTTTCACTCACTACAGCTGCTGATCCATCAGTAAGATAAATGTTATCTTTCGGAAGTATGCTGGCCCCCTCAGGCACCAAACCATACTCATCATTAATCTCATACGACCATTTTCCATGAACAACCCTTGCACCTGTATCCTCATCCACCCCAAGCACATGAGCCATTCTGAAAAAGCTGTCGTACCCGTCCATTGCCGAAGGCTGGTTAATGCCAATAAAGGTACCACCCTCATACACCCATTGGGTCAATAAGTCCACAGACTTGTGGTCACTCCAATGCGCTCCACCGCTCCATGCTGAACCTGCAGAGCCGGCATTGATGACGACATCTACATCCTTCAATGCCCCCTGTCGAATATCATCAAAATCAATAAACTGCACGTCAACAGGCAACCCGGCTAATGCCTCATTCACATGGATCAGATCATGCATATGTGTTTCATGAAAATGACCGGACAAGGTCCACGATCTTAACTTGCCCCAGCTATGCAGCACAGCTACCTTTGTCTTGATCTGATAAGGCTTTCCAGCCTGATGTAGCTCTTTCATTTCCCTGAATTCATGGGCAATCTTCTCGATATAATCCACAAAGTCCGGGTAAGGCTCAACCAGATGCAAATATCCACCCAGTCCAATCCTGTCAATCGACTCACGCAGCAGCGCACGCCGGATATTAATCCAGTATTTCTTCGCATCCAGGGTAGGGTCTCCGCCCTCCTTGAAGGTAGGAAGCCCGCCTAAGCCAACTGGGAACAAGTAGGGATGCAAGCGAATCTCATGGGTATCAGCCTTAACGCCGGAGCACATTCTTGCCTCGTAACCGGAGAACACACATTTGATCATGCCGTCGAATCCAAACTCCTCAAAGCGGTCATTGTACGGCTCCATGCCTACCCAGCTGTCATCATAGAAGACATACGCCAGCTTGTCATGATTGTGTACAATATCAATTAACTTTTTACCGAATTCAATGACAAAATCATTGATAAATGCCATCCAGTCCAGTTTGCGCTGATCCGCAGGCATATGAGTGACCTGATATTTACCGCCATTTACAAAGTCCTCGGCGGAGAGTGAATATCCATATTTTTGAGCAAACAGATCCAGCGCTCTCGAACTTACCGTGAAATCGTATGAACCCCAATCCGAGAACAGATGGCGATTCCGCTCATCACTGCCCCAGATCCAGGCGAAGTTATAAAATAGGGACGTAAAACGTACAACGGTTGTTTCCGGGTGTTCTTGGCACCACTTTTCCATCCAATCCAGCAAATAGGTTTGGGTGTCTGTATAGATCGGGTCAATCTGCATCAGATGCTCTTTGTCCCAATTATTCGTCGTGTGATTGTACATGGAAATCTCTTCCCATATCCGATAAACCATGAAACTCACCGTGTATTTATGCCAAGGAGCAACGCCGGTAATGACAACATTGCCAGATTCCCTTTCATAATTCCACTGTCCTCTAGGAACTTCTTCCCCAGTCGTTCGGTCGTACACCTGCCAATACTTAAACGCTTCTTTCGAATCATTCACCCTGAATTGTTCAGCGAAGAAGTCCTCCATCAGATAGATGGATACATAATCTTGCACAGCAACCTTCGGATTCGTAATGAGAAAACATTGCTGCAACTTATCCAGATTACGGGATGCCCACTCATTATGATCCCGAATAATGCAAATGGTTGAATAGATGCCGTATCCGGCATTGATAATCTCATCGGACAACTTTGTACCGTCACTGTCACGGATCACATCGGCACCCCAGCGGTCGGCAAGTTCAAGCGTCAGTGCTTCATAACCGGATTCTCCCGGTAGTGTAAAGGAGCCTTTGGTTAATTTGGACAATTGGGTTCCCTCCCTATCTCAACATATCGGACAGAAAAGCCAGTGCCAGGCCCTGACCCCAGCCCTGAATCCAGTCTTTTGGAATATTGCGATAGCCAGCCCGATCCTTCATCACCGCGGTACCTCCAGATACACCAAGCACGCGTCCATCTTCGCTAATGTTGTTCAGGATACCTTCAAGTGCCTTTTGCACGTATTTGGTATGCAGTGGATTACCGTTATTGATCATCGCTGCTGCAATACCTGCGGAAGCCGATACCTCTTCATACGATTCTTCGTCATCCAGAACCGTACGCCACAAGCCGTTCTCGGTCTGTACCAGCTTGAGAGCCGCCAATTGATCACGAAGGGCACACTCTACATCCATACATTGCGGATACAAGTACCAGTCGTTGAGCTGAGGTTTCACCTGAGACATCGTATAGGCTCCCCAAGCATTCGCTCTGCCCCAGTAAAATCCGGACATGTGGTCCTTATTAATATTGTTATAACCGTGATACCACAGACTGCTGGTCGGATCTTGCAGGTATTTGATATGCCAGTAATACTGATTCAGCGCATCCTGAATCATGGCTTCATCTTTTAATTTGCTACCTACGCGGAGCAGGAAAAATGCCGCCATAAACAAGGTATCCGCCCAAGCCTGTTCGGGGAAATCATTGGAAACCGATACCGTATGCTGAAGCACATTGTCTCCAAAGCGAAGTGCATGATTCTGGAGATAATCGACTTTACTGAGGACAATGTCCCAATATTTCTGATCCCCGGTTTCTTCATATAAAGTGATGAGCACATGGCCCATGGCACATGTATTTACCGTCCAACTTGGCAACCCCAGCTCGATATATTCGTCTGCCCATTTCACCAGCCTGTCCAGAATCTCTTGGTTGCCTGTCGTTTGATAGGCTCTGGATACACCATAATAAGCCACTCCACCGGGCCAATCCCATGTCAGATCCATATCCAGTGTTTTCTTGGTAACGTTCTCGATTACATGTAGAATTTGATCCCTGTCATATTTCACTTGAAGCATTGTTATTCCCCTCTCCCTGCGCACACGCTCCCAAGTGCGCCCTGAGAGGTGTCCGTCCATTGTTGTAAACGCTTTACTTATTCCATTGTACGCAGTAAAATAGTCTCAATCTAAGCATATTCATAACAAAACTGCGCAATTTCAATCATTTATACATAGGAGTCCTCGAAAATGCCCAAACCGAAGAAACCTGTCATTGAATATCGTCACTACAGCCTGCCCATTGATTTCCCTGTCCTGTTACTCAGTGGGGACCGCTGGAGAATATCCGATATCAAGAGTGAGCATCTTCATTTCCATAACCACATGGAGATTGGCATCTGTTATTCAGATGGAGGCATCATGGAGATTAAGGGAGAATCTGTGCCTTTTCGAGCAGGCGACATCTCGTTCATTCCCCGATATCTTCCACATACCACATACAGTTCACCTAATAACGCCAGCCTGTGGGCTTATATCTTTTTTTCACCGGAAGAACTCTTCCGTCATTCGCTCAAAACAGCACAAACTCACATTGAACCGAATCTATGGGCGATTCAGGGAACCAATTGCATTCTGAATAAGGAACAGCATCCCAAAATTCATATGCTCGCAACTTCAATCGTTGAAGAAATGAAGCAGCAGTCCCCCTACTATCGGGAGAGCGCGTACGGCTTGTTGATGTCTCTATATATCGAACTGCTTCGAATTCATGCGAGCAGCGAACGCTTGTCATCTCAGGATCACGAACGGGAAAGAGACCTCCAAGGTGACTTGGTCATCTCACCCGTGCTGGAGTTTATCACCAAAAACTATATGATGCCTGTGACCATAGATTACCTCGCTGATCTGTGTCATCTGAGTACAACGCATTTTCGCCGCAAGTTCCATGAAATTATGGGAACCACGCCGCTTGATTTTCTGAACAGTACCCGGATTGAAGAGGCATGCAAACGATTAAAAAGCACCGAGGCCTCCATTCTGTCCATCTCTGAGCAGGTCGGCTTCCGATCCATCTCCAGCTTTAACCGTTGCTTCGCCAAACTGATGGGCGAATCGCCTAAAGCCTGGCGCAAAGGCGCTCATACAGAAGCACAGTCTGCAAAAGCCTCAATATTGGAATTCACGGGGTGGGTATGAATTCACGTTTGTATATTGAGATAACCCTGCTCATAAAAAAGATACAAAAAATCCCGAAAGTCATGATGACTCTCGGGATTTTCCAGTTCAAATCAACAACTTCATGTTTACAGCAAATCCAGTTCCACAAGTAATCTGCGGACAAGAGTTGCCATCTCGGCACGAGTTACCGGAGCTTTTGGCTCAAGTGTCGTTGCCGATTTGCCTTGAATCAGACCCAGCTTCACCGCTTGTGCGGCACTGTCTTTGGCCCAATCAGACAACGTTGATGCATCAGTATAGCTGTCAAGACTACTAGCTGTACTACTCGCAGCTGGTGCAGTATGTCCTGCCATCTCGTATGCACGGATCAGCATGACCATCACTTGCTCACGTGTCATGGCATCCTGCGGACCGAAACGATTACCACTGTAGCCCGTCATGAGGCCATAGGCAGTTGCCGTTTGCACCACATCGTTGTACCAATCTGCTGCCTTAACGTCTGCGAATGGTGAACTTACGCCTGTGTCTGGTTTCAGGCCAAAGGCCCTCACCATCAGTGCAGCAAGCTCTGCCCGAGTCATACTACGCGAAGGCTCATAACGAGCAGACGACACGCCATTCACAACCAGACGTGATGCCAGATCATGAACTGCTTCGCTTGCCCAGTGGCCCTTCATGTCGCTAAACGCAGTGTCATATCGAATCGGCAAGTATACGCTGTTGGTCAGACTGCTTGCGATGGCAACCATCCGGCCTTCCCGCACTTCGAAGCGAGTAGGCACATGCCGCAAGCTGCCGTCAGACTCAAGAACGACCACGGTCGATACGGAGCGCTCGTCCTCTCCTTCCGGCAGGTACAGTTCTTTGGTTGTCATTTTCAAAAGTTTACCAATCTCGATTGACTTGGTACCGTCACTTGCCGTCATGTTGAAGGCAACCGGGGTTCCTCTTGGAATCGTACGTCCCTCACTGGCAAGCTTCGCAGCAAGCCGTTCGTATGCCTGATCCGGTTTACCTACATTTAAGCTTACTTTGATATCCTCGGCCTTTTGCGTCGGGAAAGCTGCTTCAAGTGCGTTCAGATCGATGGCATTCCAATCCAAACGGTAGCTGCCCCAATCGCTTTCCAGATCCATCGAAATGTCTTTGGCAGCGAGTTGTTTAATCAGATCCGCATCCAGTTCGAAGCGTAGTTGCTCCAGTTGGCCTGCAACGTGCAAACGAATTCGCTGACCTTGCTTGACTGCATCAAGCAGCGCTTCTCGCACAGGATGAGCAACCACAGTTGGGCCACTTACGCCTGGCGTAACATCGACCAGCAACAATCCATCCTTCTGCACTGCATCCAGTTCCAGAGGTACCTTCATGTCTTTACCTCCAACGGCACTATCGATGGCTACGCCACCCACCGTCAACGGACCAACAGGCACATTGGATGCCGGTGGTTTACTGCCACCCGAGCTTGGCGCGCTTGGCTCCACGCTTGAAGAGATCCGCTCATTCACCTTCACCGCAGCAGAGGATGCTGTCGTGAGTTTTGGCTCACTCGTTGTTCGTTTGGCGATAACAACCCACTCGCCTGGTTTTGCTTTGATGACTTTATCGGAAGGCAGCGTGTTCCATCCACTGATATCCTGTTCAAATGTTGGCAGCATCACTTGCAATTGTTCCGTGAAAATCCGGTATGCCAGTTCACTGCCAACCATGTTGCCTTTGTGTCCGGCAGCACTGATCGAGACACGTGTCTCTCCCTTTTTGCCCGTTCCGATTGTGGATGCTTTAATCGTATCCATGTAATCCGGTGGTGCAGCTCCCGTCTTCGGTGCAACAACGGATACAATATCCGTTGTGCTGAGTTCCGTACCTTGCCATGTATAATCGGCCTGGATTAGAGCAGCTCCAACACGTTTTCCGTCGAGAAGGCCATCATCTTGAACGGCTGCGTTCGCTTCACCCATAACCACACTGTAGGTGATGCTGTCGTTGTCTGCGAGTTCACGAGTTCCATCCGTATACTCCACATAAGTCTGAACCGTAGCTTGTTCTCCACCAGCAACAAGTTCTTCCGGCATAACCAGTTTCAGTCTGCGCGGCAGCTTGAAGTCGTCGTTCAGCACCTCAACAACGGCAGAGTTCACATTGCCTGCCGCGTCCTCGGTTTTAATTCGGAGACGGGTCTTCATGCGGTTTGCATCAATCGGCACCTCATATTTAAAGACTCCGTTCTCGTCCGGTTTGAACTGTGCCAATTCTTGATCACTATCGGCATCCGTTACCGTCACTTGGGCGTCGGTCATCGTTGTACCCTGTACGAGCGCAACGCCTCCCTGTGCCCGTTCACCTTGTGAAGGCGAATCCAGATAGATCATCGGAGCCGTCGTATCAATCGTCACATACAGCATTGTAACTGACGTATCCCCCGTGTTAGTATTACGAGCTTTGAGCTGGACTGCGTATACACCATCTACCTCAAAGTTGAACTTCAGCTTGTCTGTTGTTACAAGGTTAGTAGTGCCAATCGAACCATCGTCCGTCGAAGCCTCTACAACCACGTTTGGCTGATTCGAAGCCACGTTCACGGTTACCTGATTCGAACTTGTAATAACCTCGTATTTATTGTTGACCACTTGTTTGTTATCGAGCGAAAGCACTGGCCCTGTAGGGGCAGGAAGCAGCTTCGACCCGCTATACGTCGTTGTGGATAAACGAAGATTCGCTTGCTCATCGGAAGCCGGTTGGCGTGCGACCGTAACGCCGATGCGATACGATTTGCCCGGCTCCAGTCCGGAATGGCGTACCTCTTTATCCTCCATGGCAATGGTGCCGTCTGCATTGCGCTGCACTTTGCCGTCCGCACCCAGCTTAGGCGTTCCTAGTGCATTCCATCCACCTACGGTGACATGATACTTGCCATCCTTGAGCGTGGTTTTCAATTCGGATTCACTGTATCCTTCTTCGCCGAACGGATCATACAGATGTCCTTGCTCATCCGATGCGGTCAGGATGTAAGTGAACTCCTCCGCTTCTTCTTCGGCTGTTTTGGTGATTGCTGGAAAAGCGACCTCAAACTGCCCGTTACCGATGCTTCTCGTTTCCACTACCGGCACGGCGTTGGGAGCAAACGGATCTACGAGCGTGTACCCTTCTTGTGAAGACAAGACAGAGAATGCCATATCCGTTTTCAGTTCCGTACGCAGATAATATGTCCCTTGTTGCAGCAAACCACGAAGGTCTACTCCGCCGAGGTACGCAATCTGTTTCACGTCAAAGGTCATCTCGCCTGATGCACGACCGTCAGCACCAATATCGGCACTTTCGATCTCGATGCCTTTGGCAATCATGATCCCTGGATCAATGGATTCGTCCGGTGTAGGTGTGGCCTGCAAACGGTCCGAAGACAGATACAGATCAACCGTATCTCCAGGCGAAGCGTTATCCACGGTCCAGGTTGCTGTGAATTGGTCCGCATCCTGTGTATCTATCGCAAGTTCCGTCGAAGACAGTTCCGGAAGTACCGGAATGTTCATCAGCTTGGACTTGACCGATTGACTGGACGTCAGCGTCCAACTTCCCGTTTTTGCGTCTTCCTGTGGAATAGCGACATAGATCCGACGAATATCGGTGCCCTGAAGCTCTTCTTTTTTGGTCACTGTTGTACCATCGCTCTTCAGATCACCCTCTTTAGGTGCTTTGATAATCTGTTCAAACGCCGTTGCGTTCCGATCCGTTGCTTCTCCGTACACGATATCATACGTGCTTCCGTCGTCACGTTTCAGCGTCAGAGTAGGTCTGGTTGTTGTGAAATACTCCAATTCAAGGAGCGCATCCCCTGTCACTCCACTCATCGGGATCACATGTGTTTTCCCTCCATTGGACGTGCGAATGCCGCCAATGCCGAGATTTTGCGAACTATCCTCGATCATATCGATACCGTCCCCAACGGCGGTATATCTAATCTCGTAACGCTCAGGCTCCTCATTTTCCCATGATGTCGCAAGCGTCTCTATACCTGTTCCGATCTGTAACAGGCGCGGTCCCTGCTCCGGATCATTAATTGCCAGATGTGCGAGCGCCTCGTTATCCAAAGCCGATCCATCGGTCATGAATGAGATGCCGCCGCCCCAGTAATATTTGATGCCCAGGGTGAGGAATAACAAGGAGATTCCTGCCCACAGTTCATCGTTATTAACGCCTGCACGGGTTCCAAATCCCAAACCGCCGACAACCGGCACTGAACTTGGAATTTGTATTTTGGAGCTGACCATGCCTTCAAAATCGACTCGGCCCTTCTCCAGGTTCTCGCCGATAAACAGGCTGGCACTGCCCACAATGATATCCCAACCACCAACATCAATCTGTGCCCGCGCACGAATAAACATTGGACTGGCCCATTGGGTTTGAACCAGTGCTTCGGTCAGCATCGGAATGACTTTGCTGCCTTCACCGAAGCCGAGTTTGCCCACCACTTTGAATCCGGTAGCTTTGAGTGTCAGGTCTACACTTCCTGAGAAAACAGCTGGCTTCTGTCCCAGCTCCATATCGATGCCTGCCTCCAGCGTCAGTGGCAAGCGCTCGGTACCACCCGCAATCGTCATCGCAAGTTCACGGATTGCGCCGCGAATACTTGAGATTTTGGTAGCTGGATTGATCATGATGCCCGGATCAGGAAGGTCCGATCCAAAAGCAATGACGTCTGGAATAATCCGTCCGTCGGGAACGCGTTTAAAGGCAAGTTCCGCACTAATGGAGAACAAGTTTTCCAGTTTCGCCTCAAAGTTAACGCCGTACGAATTCATGACGCCGTACTTGTTCGGGTCTTTATAGTGCGTAACATTGATACCACCTTTTACGCTATCCTCAGAGTCCGGTTTGAACAAACCAATTCTATTATCCAGTTCAAACGCCAGTGAGGAATCAATACCTACAAAGCCCGATTGGTTGAACATAACGTTGCTTACTTCCCCGTTTACAATAAACATCTTCATTGCACCACCGAAGGACACCCCATCCTGCCGCAGTACAAAGTCATTGAGTTTCAACCCAAAGCCATTCAGCGAGAAGGTAGGTGTTGAAAACAATGTGTGTTTATTAAAGTACACATAGGAGACAAGCAGATTGCGATATGGATTGAGCGCATCGCCCAGCATACCGTTAGCCCAAGTCAGGGTTCCGTTCAGGGTAGGGTCTTCCGGATTGCGTCCTTCCTCCCATGCCTGCTCTTCATCCGTCAGCTTTGATTCCGTTCCGAGTGACTTATCGAATCCGTTGTAGAAATCAACGGTCCATTCGCCGGAATGGAATACGAACCCGCTGTTCGCCACACTTAGGGTACCGTCGCCACCCACAAAGAGGGTTTGCAAGAACGGCGTGTCCGTATTGGCTCTCAAATCTTTGGCGAGCGGGAAGTTCCCTGTTGAAATGGTGAGGTCTTTCCCGCTGTAAGCTACACTCTTGTTGAGAATCGCAGGTTCTGTATCCGATTGAACCGTGTACTGGGCGTTTGCCCCCGTACCGGACTGCACGATCTTACCGCGCACTTCCAGAACAACCTCCTGCTCGGTATCATCATCAAGTCCTTTTTTGAACGTTTCGAATGCCGCTTCATTTTCGAACGTCTGGACCGCATATACCGGCGAAGCCGATGCATCGATGGCTCCAGCTACATCCAGAGCAGGGTCCAGTTTGCGTGATGCTGCTACCATTTCCTGCTTGGCAGCAGTTAGTCTCGCCCGATCCTGATCCAACTTCGTTTTAAACTGCGCGTCCGTCAGGTTACCGTACGTCCATGGCAGCACACTGGCAAACGTCGCTTTCTCACCAGCACCTGCATTTAGGTCCAGTTTGGTTTTATATACAGCGAGAATGCCGGCTTTGCGAACCCGGTTCTCTTCGTTCTCAGTTATGGCAAAGGTCTGGTCTGTCTTGAAGCTCAGCGCTTCAGCCATCTCGGGAATTGACTTGTCCCGATAGTCCACTTGCACGGCATATTCACCAAGTGGCAAGATCGCGTCGTTCAGCACTTCGAGCGTTGTGCCATCCGCATTCACCTTTTCCCCGCCACGATATACCAGCTTCAAATCTCCCGCGAACCCGTTTCCAAGCGGCTGGGATGTTACAGATCGGGTCACCGGCACTTTGTAACGATCCCCGTTCTTCAAGTTCACCAGATACATGTCAAAGTTGGCAACGGTTGACGTTGCTTCATTGCCAACATTGTAGGCAGCGATATTGGACACGTTCAGCGTGATGTACTTCTCGTCCTTGCTGTACGCTTCCTCCGGTGACATGGCGTAGACCAATGTCTCTCTTAATTCACCGACCGGTGGCAGGAAAATAAAACCTGCTCTTGACGATTCATAGATTGCACGAATTTCCGATTCCGGAAGTCCCTCACTCTCTTGAGCAGCTGTCTCCAGCTTTTTCTCTGTCTCCGGGCTGCTCACCGTCACCATATACTGGCGCGTTGAAGGCCAGGCTTTGCCTGTACCCTTCACTCGCCATTTGGCTGCGACGACCTCGCCCGGTTTATACGGAATGAATTCAATGCCCTGTGCAGCTTGTTCCGGCGGAACATCCTTGCGGAAGGTAAGCTTCTGGCTTGTTGCATTGAGTTCCTTCCCATTCTCATCCACAAAGCTCAGACCTTTCTCCAGTGTCAGAGTCACATCAATCTGGCTATGGTTTGTGTTGAACATCTCCAGGTTCTCGATCTCCGTGTTCACTTCGAACACGCCGTCGTTAACGTAACCTGTCTCTTCCTCATTGGTCTCCAATTTCTGCGTTGGATCCAGGAAACGAACATCAAATACCTTCTCTGGGGATACAATCTCTCCCAAACCGTACACCAGTTCATACGAGTGCTGGGCGCCAGCTTGAACCGTATCAGGCTCCCAATAGAAAGCCACGGCCGTATCGGCTGTACCGTAATCATTTGTATCCTGCGTAAAATCAAGATTCTCGTCCGGTTCATATTCCCATTTCGTTCCGGCAAGATTGGCCCAATGGCCTACCACCATTTCATCAACGATGTTAATACCGCCCTCGAACAAGTTGTTAAATCCATAAGCAATGACATTTGTCGCCAGCGGATTGCTTAGATCAAGCTTGTCCCGCATCACCCAGTAAGGTGGCAGTTTATGCAGATTGTATGCCTGCTCGTCCACGTTTTTGTCGTAACCGAGTTTCTCTGGCTCGTGAACCAGTTTGCGCTCCACCGTAAGTGGAACGGAATAATTCTGCCCGATCTGGAAGGCCGGGCCGTCATTGCCACCGACCGACGTGTCCAGTAATACACGTGACCCGATCTCTACCTTGGCATTTGTCGTATTCTCCACCACATATTGAACACGGGCATTTCCGCCCTGATCCTTGTCTTCCTTCAACAGCAAAGTGATGACTTGGCTAATGCGAATACCTTGAACGGTCCATACGGTCAAGAGACTTTGAGTACCGTCATTACCCGTTACGACCTTCGGAGGTGTAACCTCCGAGGTCCAGTTCGGTGCCATTTTGTACGGATTACCAAAGATCAGATCCGTTCCGTTAATACGGAACGTTGTGAACGACGTCTCCGGGTTATCTCCACCAAAGATCATATCCACACCGTTATCCTTTTTGCGGATTGGCTGGCCATCTTCTGTACGAATACTAAAGCGCCCACTTGCATTGTCCACTGTTACCTTGATAAACCCGTTCTTAATGGATGTCGTTCCCGCTGAGGAAACGGCTGCTACCGCGATGTGAATTGGCAAGACGCTGATCAGCATGACCATGGCCATCAACGTTGCGATTATCCGAATGATTTTGTTCCGTCGCATGGGTGAACCCCTTCCGTTTCTCTAATTGGCCCGATTAACAAGCAGCGTGGAGTATACGCGTTCGCGCTCCTGATTTTGCACAATGATGGTGTACCATCCTGCTTTGGGCAGTGTAACCTTGAAGTCTTTGCTGATCAGTTCTTTATAGGTCACTCGGGTGGCGATGTATTTCATCTGTCCTTCGCGCACCAGACCCGGGAAATAATAAATGTCGTACGTGCCGAGTTCGTTCTCCAGCTTGGTTCCGCCAGCGGTCTCGATCGTACGGAAGTTGTTCACATTGAACGTGACTGTACCTGTATTCACGATTGCTGTTTCGGATTCGGTATCCGACAACGGAATGCCATTGGCCGTAACAAACATGCCATCTGTCGAACGAACAAACACCGTTTGGAGCGCGTAGCCTGCATTGCCGAGCTGGTCCTTCGCGGTGTAACGAATGGTGTGTTTACCCGTCACCGTCAGGTTCAGAGGTTTCTCCACGTATTGTCCGCCTTCCAGAACATATTCCGCAGCCGTCACCTGAATCTGCTCCGCAGATGTGAGATTGTCACTCACTGTGTATCCACCCAGATCGGTGACCAGATCGAAGCCTGGTTTGTTTTGCAGAACCGTTGTGGAAGCTTTGTTCAGACGGATCGTTGGTGCCGTGTTATCCAGACCCGCAATCGTAAAGTTGACCTGTTTCTTGTTACCAAGTACGTCTGAAAGTAAAATCGAATGCTCGCCATTGCTGGCGTAGTCGGCGCTAAAGTTTGCTACCGGGGTTGCCCCCGCATAGATCGTATTGCCTTCCACTACAGATGATGGCATCACAAGACCTACACGCACTTTGCCTTTGGAGTAGGCTTGATCGCCGATCTGCACCAGCTTGCTGTCATCGATGGTCTGTCCGTCATTGTCTACTCGAACCATCGTAATCTCTTCTACAGCCGGGATCGATCCAACGAGTGTTGTAATCGCATCGGACTCCAGCTTTGCATTGTTCCCTGCGGCATCTGCCAATGAGAAGCGTGCTTTACTGCCCGAAGTCATGACCAATGAAGATTGGTTCGTCCCCGAGCTATTGGACACCACCTGGTAATCCTGAACTTGTCCCTGTTTCGGCAGCACTTGCGCCACAATCAGATTAGACGCGATCACATTACTTGTTGTCGGTGTTGCGAAATGAGTAAATTCTCCGTTTGCGTTGTATCCATCACCCGCGCTATCCACGACAGCAGTACCACTACCGTAACGAATCAACGCTTTGAGATCGGGATGATTGTAGTGCATGACAATATCTGCTTCCGGCGGCGTGGTATCAATGTTGCTCACCGTTGCTATCACACTGCCTGTAAAGCCAACCGCATCTTCGTACTCAAACGTGAATTCTCCGTTCTCGCGGAACGTTTTGGACGACGTTGGCAGATTCGTGATGCGGATCGGTTCACTCGATTGCAGACTTACTTTAACTGTGCTATTCGTTGCCGCAATCGTGGAATACTTCGCATTCACCATTGGCGGAGTATCATCGAAGTTGGAGACGACGATGAACACGGTTGCTGTATTGCTGCCATCCTTCACGGTGAAGGAGTAGCTTCCGTTGCGGTATATTTTGAACCGTTTATTCGCCTCCAGCGTTTCCGGCATTTCCGGGTTGCTGTTTGTTGGCTTCACGGTTTTGCCATCAACGAGGTCGAACAGGATCTCTTGTCCTTCGTTCTGCCCACCATCCTGCAACTTCTCGCCTCCGCGAACCGGCATGATCTGCTCCAATGAAGCAAGCCCATATGCAGGGGCATCCTGAAGCTCGATCTCAGGTGTTACGATATCGCTGATGTTGTCGTAGTAACCTTTGAATTTGACACGAACCTGTGACTTGAGTTGTCCCGAATCATTCGTACCAACAGGAACGCCGACATAGTTCGTATACGGCAGCCAAGTGCTCCAATTGTCTCCGCCGTTGGTGGAAACGGAATAGAAGTACCCTTCCTGTGCTGGCACATCAATCGTCAGTTCCATAATGGCGGTGTACCCGTCATCTCCTGGACCTTCTGTCCGAATCAAACGCGCGCTACCAACAGGTGGTTCACTGCTCAAATAAAACACGGAGAACAGACCACTTGTGTGGTAAAGCTTACTGTTACCCAGGCTATCGCTGGCCTGGACGTACAGACGGTAATTACCGTTGTCCTTTTTGTTGTCTACCTGCAATGTGATCAAACGATCCGCAGGGGACACGCTCCAGCCCTTGCCTTCCGGATCTGGTTCCTTCTCGTCTTGCCCGTCAACCACTTTGATCCATTGGTAACGAATGTTCTTGGCTGCTACACCGTTAAAGTCCACCAACGTGTCAGACACATCAATCTGTACCGTCTGCTCTGGCATCGGATACAAGTATCCCTGCGAACCAAATTTCGTAACAGGTGGCAGATGGTCGAATTTGTACTCCTGATAATAGTAGTAAAAACGTCCGGTATCCTGCTGCTTGATGCGCACATGGGCGTACCAGGTCCCGTTCAACGTTTTGTCGGCAGGGAAGCTGTAGCGCTCGGCGGGTACTTCCCCAAGCTTTGTTTCCTTCGGTGCATTCTCAAAAGCAATCCATTTGCTGTTGCCCACAGGACGTTCAGAGCTTTCACTGTATTGATATTCAATCGTATCGATCGGAACACCGGCTACGGTGAAGTCGGGTCCGTCATTAATCGCATAGGTACCCGGATAGGCTTTGAACTTGGTTGAGATAACAAGCACATCGACCGCTTTGGGATCGGCGGTGGCTGAATGGCCCGCCACATCCTCGGCTTTGGCATGCAGCTCGTATTGTCCGCCTTTGGAGATCGCCGGATCATTCAATGTTGATATCTCAGCTTCACCTTGTGCGTTCAGCTCGGCATCCTGCCACCCGGAAGCGACAGGGCTCTTGCCCGCTGCCACGAACTGGTATTGCACGTTGTTATTTTTAATAGAAGAAGTCGGATCAGTGGCCTTAACCGTAATCTTCACATTGTCGGAGTTATTGTCCACGATGTTTGCAACTTCGACGGTTGGATCGTCATTATCAATTTTCAACAGGCCGACATGGTACGACCAATTGGAATCATCCTGTTTGAAATCGGCCAAAGGCCACTGCGTCGTATTGCCGTAATCGGACAGATTTGGCAATATACTTGAGCGATAATATTCCTCTAACTCAGCAGGTGTTGCATCTGGATGTTGGGCAAGGTAAGCCGCACGTTCGTTGCTGCCTTTGTCGTATTGCATCCGCTGACGTGCCGAGTCCCAACTCATATCCGCAGTCCATGTATGCAAGTACCAGTTCCCGTTCAAATCTTTGCCGTCATCAGGTAGTTCTACTGTCACGCCATTCTGTCCGGTAGACAATACAACATCCTGGAAACCAGATGTATACAGTTCATCGGAAGGCTGCTTCTGTGTCAGGGAATACCGTTTCACAGCGGCAAAGTTGTCGTTTTGCCCAGCGAAGGGATCATTCGGACTCTGGTTCAGCACATAATACACGAGCCCTGAACCACTGCCTGGACGGAACAATCCTTTGCTCGTCTGGCCGTTTAAGTCGGGATCGAACGCATTAATCGTGAATGATCCATTTCCCACGTATTGCCCTTCGGGAATGACTTCTCCGTCCTGATTCTCATAAACAAAATTCACTTCAGGTGCCGTGTTGTCCACAGACAATCCAGCCCAATCAATCTTTTTGACTGGCTCAGTAAGCACGTTACCAGCGTAGTCCGTCAGAGCCTTCCCGTCGCCAGGATTACTGGCATGCTCCAAGGCAGCCGTCTCCAGCAATGACGTTTCGATGCTCTTGCCATCTGGAACCGTCATACGGAACGTCCATGTATTTGTGTTCTGGCCGCCAACATATGCTGCGGTCAAGCCATTGGTAAACTTGAGTCGTGTATCCTCGGTCGGAGTAAACGCGCTGATCACCTGTTCGTTAAGGTACACGGTAAAATCAACAACGTCGCCCTTGTTCAGCACAAGTCCCGTAAGTACTTCAGGCTGTACGCCGTTGCGAGATGCTGAGTACTGCGGTACTCGCGCGTCGATAATGGTACGGAACGTACCACTCGGGTTCGCGTTATCGGCAAAAGGAACTGTTCCAATGCCGTTAAAAGCGGCAACGGGATTACCCGCGCCATCGATAAAGCCCGCTGCATTCATCCGTTCCAGCAATGTTGGACGGTCCTCCTCGGAGGGCGCGATCAGGCGCTTCGGATCAATAGGAATGTTGCCTGTGCTATCATTTAACGCAGCCTGATATCGGAGGTTAAAAGTGGAGCGTGCATGAATGTTCCGATCCAGTCCACCCTGCGAAAAGTCACTGTATCCGCTATCTGCGCTTGTTAGATAATAAACGGAAGGATCGAAGCCGTCTCCACCCGGATTACTGAACAGTTCGGTACGCATGAAGCTGAATTTGCCATCAATTCGGTCAGAGGCAAGCTCTGCAAAATCAGGAAACACCGGCTCGCTGAAGTTCAGCGCAAGGTTGAGGTTGCTCCCTTGCTTTAGGAACAATTCATTCTTTTGTACCGCCGGATCAGCATTGAATCGAACTGCACCGGTATGGGTCAGTGTATTGCCGTTGTATGTAGGGGGTGTGATATCCGCGAAATAGAGTTCAATGTCGTCGATGTTCTCTATCGTAAACCCCGTAATCGAAATTTGAATGGTATCATTAGCGCCAAATGAAATCCATGACGAATTTGCGGAGGCCCCTGATTGCATTGCACCCTGCCTATATTTGGAACCTCCATTAACGGAAACATCCAAACTAGCTGCCATTGTCCAGGATCCTGTAAGACGTTTGATTTTCAATAGCATTTTGGCATCACCGCTTTCAGCCAGGCGCTTCAAGACGGGATTGGATTGAACGTTAATCGTTCCGCTGAATCTTGTATCCATTGCAAAACCCTTTTCAAAAGTCATGTAACTCGGTCCCAATGATTTTACATTCTTCAAATCCGTGGATACGCCCTGTGCCTTGCCAGCAAATATTCCAAAGCTGTTCGCTTCGTCCTTCTTCACGTTGTTATTCCAGGAAGACATGTCTTCCCGATTGATGATTTTGCCGCCGCCATTCGGAATAAGAATATCCGTGTACTCCGCAGCTGCGGAAACGGTCGGCAGGTGTGGCCAGCTCACAGACGTCAACGTCAGCAAGGCAACAAGCAGGCAGATTGATAACTTTTTGAACATGCGAGATTCCCCTTTTTCCCCGTTATGTATTCGACTTCTTCATCAGCTTGCGAATATCTTCGATCGTTACACAGATATGAATGCCAGTCATTGTCCGAAACGAACCGGAGATTAATCCGATCACGCGACCCTCTTCATTTAACAAAGGACCACCCGACATGCCCGCAGACACCTGCGCGGAAGTCAGCAAGCGAATGACATCGTTCACCTCGGCGGTTGGTGCATTCACGATGCCCTCCGTAATGATCTTGCCATCCTTTAGCGGGTATCCGATGGCAAACGATCGTTGCCCATATCTTGCAGACTGCTTGTCCGCTGAGAGGGTAAGGACCGGACGTTTTTTACTATTCTGCACAGACAGCATAGCCACATCGGTATCCATGTCAGCGCTCAGAACCGTTATCTTTTCAATGGAACCATCTTCAAATACAGCTTCGAAAGAAACCCCGTCCTTCACAACATGGGCTGCTGTAAGTGCTCTACCATTACCGATGAGAAAACCGGTACCTACCGTTTTGAGCGTTCCGTCCTTGCGATACGCTTTCAAGTAAAAGACAGCTTGCGCCGCGGACTGATACACTTTTTCAGCTCCCGATATGGCCACTTGTCCGGTTCCAGCGGCTTTGGCAACGGATACACCTGTATATCCATTCAGACATGCCACAGCAATCAGTACAGCCAGCAAGCCAATCATCTGACGCCGCAAACGCCATGATGTGATGCTCCTCTTCATTTCTCTCAACTCCATCAGCCCATAGTCGCGCAAAGATAGGTCTTTTGATGCTTTTTCTGCGTCCGTTCGACATATCTTGCTTCCGCATTATAATGGATCACAATAAACAAGCAATAAACAGAAAAAAATTTGTCGAAATGTGATTGCGCCCCCCAGAGATATTCGCTACAATGCCGATAGAATACAAGAGATTTTGTCCGAAGCTACCAAAGGATTGAACAATCTCTAAAGGAGCAGCATTTCGTGTTATTAAAAATTTCAGGCGTTGTCCTGACTGTTTTACTCGCTATTACAGTACTGCTGCTGTCAACGATCAGAGAACCACAATCTGCTGCGCTTCATGCCCGTCAAGGTGTTCTGGACCTCTCGGCCTGGGACCCTGAACAAGACGAGCGGATCAAGCTGGACGGGGAGTGGGAATTTTACTGGGAGCGATTGCTTCCTGACGAATCTGCAACATCGAATCAGGCTGGTCCAACGAAAGCACCCGACACTTATGCAACCGTTCCCGGCTCCTGGAATCGACTTAAAGTGGATGGTGAACGACTGCCAACCCACGGCTTCGCCACGTATCGACTGGTGCTGCGTAATGCACCTGTTGAAGGAACACTGGCGATCAAAAAAATGAACATCCGTTTTGCTAGCGAAATCTACATCAATGGCAACAAGCTGCTGGAAGACGGGCATGCCGTGGCAAAATCCGCAGGTTACCGACCAGGCAACTCCCCCCAGATTGGCTTTTTCCCCTATCATGGCGGTGACATTGAGATTTTGATCCGGGTGGCTAATTACGATTACACGGACTCTGGCATTCCGGGTCCACTCTTTTTTGGCGAACAAGCAGCCATGCTGAAAAAACATCAATTCAACACAGCTATCGAATTTGGCACGCTTGCTGTACTGGGTACCATTTCGATCATATTCCTCATCAGTTACCTGGGGTCTGCACTCTACCGAAACAGGGACGACTCCCTGCTGCTGATTGGTCTAATCTGTCTGCTGTATGCACTCTATAACGGCATGATCAGCGAACGTGTGTTATCGATGGCGGGCACGGAAATCTCCTTTAGCACACTCTATAAATTAAAAGATTTCTGCTCTGTGGCATGTCTGGGTCTGTTAACCTTTTACTTCTACCGATTCAAAACAGGCATCCTGTCCGGTATGCTCACGGCGTTGATCCTGATCATCTTCGGAGCTTACTTATGTATGGTCACGCTCCTGCCTATTTCCATCTACGGGCTGGCTGCGCCTTACGTCGTCGTTATGTACACGTTGATGTTGCTCTGGTTGCTGTATCAATGTGCAAAACAGTTCCTAACTAGTGAGAAGGGCGAACGGCTGTCTACTTTTCTGTGGTACGCAGCTCTCTTAAGCATCATGCTGTATTGTCTGGACATTAATCTCTTCTCGATCTCGCTCAAGGAAAATATGAATATCGGGCAGGCTTCCATTGTCCTGTTCAGCATCCTGATGCTGTTTCTAGCGGTGCTTCGGTTCTTCGAGGCCTATCGTACGGTCCGCACCCTCAAAGATCAGTTGCTCTTGCTGGACAAGGTGAAGGACGACTTCCTGTCCAATACTTCGCATGAGCTCAAAACACCGCTGAACGCGATTGTTAACATCAGTGAAAGCCTGCTTAAAGGCGCAGAAGGTCCCCTTACCGATGAGCAAGCGCACAATCTGGCGATCGTGACGGGAAGTGGCAGACGATTAACCTATCTGGTCGATGAATTGCTGGATTATTCGAAAATGAAACATGGCGACATCCCGCTCCACCGGTCTTCGACCGATCTGTACTCGTTTGTCGAATCGGTCATGCGTATGCACTCCTTCCTGCTTGGCGCGAAAAAGGTGGAGCTTATCAACCGCATCCCGGCGCATTTCCCGCCGATCTATGCAGACGGCAACCGACTGATTCAGATTTTGCATAATCTGATCGGCAATGCCGTTAAGTTCACGGAACGTGGCACGGTAAGCATCAAAGCTGCGGTTGTGCAAGGCAAAGCGGAAATACGCATTGTGGATACCGGTCGTGGTATCGGTACGGACAAACTGGAGCACATCTTCCTGCCGTTCGAGCAGGAAGCGGATACGGGACCAGTCGTTGCTGGAGGCACCGGTCTGGGACTAAGCATTACGCGCAAGCTGGTCGAGCTGCATGGGGGAACCATTCATGCGGAATCAGCACCCGGCATGGGTGCCACGTTCATCCTGACTTTTCCACTGGCAGATGGCAAAGGTGAGAAACGATCTAACGTCATGCCGCTTACCATCGCTCCTACAGGTTCTGGTAATCGGCTACTCCGATTCGAAGAACCAACGATTGTACAAGGGAATAAAGACGAATGGATCATCGTTGTGGATGACGACTCGGCTAATTTGCAGACAATAGTGAATCTCTTGAAGCTGGAAGGATACAGTTACGCGGTAACTGCACGTTCCCCTTCCGTACTGGAACTGCTCGACCAGCTTCCCGCCGTACATCTCGTCATTGCTGATATCATGATGCCCGACATGTCGGGTTACGAATTGCTGGAACGAATCAGGGAGCGCTTCTCTCCTTCCGAGTTGCCTGTACTCATGCTGACGGCGAGTAATAAAGCTAATCAATTGAAGCTGGCCTTGGAGAAAGGCGCCAATGATTTTGTATCCAAGCCGTTCGAATCGGAGGAACTGCTGGCACGGATCGGCGGTTTGACTCGGATGAAAACATCCGTGCAAGCTGCGCGAGATGCGGAAATATCTTTTTTGCGGTCTCAGATGAACCCACACTTTCTGTATAACGCCCTGAACGCCATTGCCGAATTGTGTGTGGATGCGCCGAATCGGGCAGAACAATTGATTTTGCAATTATCGAGTTACTTACGGCGGAGTGTGCACTTTAAACATCTCGACTCAAAAACTAGCCTGATGAACGAACTGGAGATGATCGAGGCATATGTAGCCATAGAGCAAGCCCGTTTTGGCTCAAGGTTGGAGGTCATTATCGATGTGGATGCGGACGTGAACCGGAATATGGACATTCCACCGCTCACGTTACAGCCCCTGATCGAAAACGCGATTCGGCATGGGCTGATGTCCAGCATTCGCGGTGGTCGGGTCATGTTGTCTATCCGCAATCTGAATGATACGGAAACACGGTTCACCATCGAGGACAACGGAATCGGCATAACCAAGCAACGGATGGACGAAATTCGGCAATCCACGGACGGCAGTAACGGCGTTGGACTATGGAATATTTCCAGCCGGTTGAACCTGCTGTATGGCAGACACCTTCAGATGGAAAGTCTGGACGGCGAGGGAACGCGGATTACATTTGATCTTCCAAATCAACGTCTAAGCACAGATGGGAACGGAGGTTATGAAACATGAAGATGAAAGTCATCATCGTGGACGATGAGGATTTGTCGCTGAAGCGACTGAATCGCATTTTGACAGAAAGCGGAGAAGTCAAGGTATCTCGTGCGTTTCATGACCCGGAGGAAGCCTGTGAATATGCGGCAGAGAATAGCTTCGATGCGGCATTTCTGGACATTACGATGCCTCGCATCTCGGGTATGCAACTCATTGGTGAACTGCGTAAACATCATCCTTCGCTTCCAATCGTGCTGGTGACCGGTTATGAGGAATATGCGGTGCAGGCCTTCGACAAAGAGGTCATCGATTACGTCATCAAGCCGGTCACGGCTGAGCGACTGAACCGCAGCATCAAACGGTTGCAGGAAAAGCTTCACAAGTCCGTGACAACACCTGAACCAGCGGTGCCTGGACCCAAACTGAACGTTCGTCTGTTCGGTGAATTCACCGTGTTTGGCGGTGCCGGAGCAGACAGTCCCATCAAGCTTAGAACGCCCAAAACCGAAGAGTTACTTGCATTCTTGCTGTATACCAAATCAACCACCCGCGATGCCTTGGCCGATACGTTGTGGAAGGACCTCAGTCCGCAGAAAGCCTGGACCAACATCAATTCCACACTGTACTACGTGCGACGTGCCATCGGTGATAACAGTGACGTGCCGATCATTCTCAAGGACAGAAACGGTATCCGTATCGACCGGGAAGCGATTAACTGTGATCTGTACGAGTTCGAGACTTTGTTCCGGCAGATGCGTCAGGCCTCGGCACATCGCCCCGAGCTCTTCGAGCGGATGGATACGTTGTATACGGGTGAACTTCTGAAAGGAAGGCATTATGAGTGGGCTTTCGCTTGGTCCAGACAGCTGGAGCTGGATTTCATCATGACGATGGAAACTGCGGCCCACTATCACGCGAAGGCAGGCGAGCCGTTACGGGCGCTGTATTATTTTGAACGTATCCTCCAGATTGATTCGATTCGGGAAGATATTCATCGCGAGATCATCCTGTTGTATCTGTCGCTTGGACGAAGAACCGAAGCGCAGCGACAGTATCTGGTGCTGGAGGAATTGCTCAAAGAGGAGCTTGGCTCCAGTCCGGCAGCGGATATCAAACAACTGCTGCGACAGTCATGAAACAGCAAAAAAGCCCATGCCTTGGCGATAATGAACTGCTCCCATCGTAGTCTTCTACGGTCTACTATGACAGGAGCAGTTCACTGTTGCTTTTGGCTTGGGCTTTTTGCAATAAATGGACGTTTATTCGTCCTTGCAGGATTATTTTACATCTTCATCTTCATGATCTAGAATCAATTACTCATTTATAAGTTTTTCTGTATTAAGGGTAAAGCCTTCAATCACGACATCTTCGTCCACTTCAATCATGATGCAACGTCTGCCTTGATAATTCACCTGCTTCACATATCTCAGGTCTTGCGGGCTAACCGAAATCGTAGCAACCTTGGTCTCAATCTTAATGGACTTGGACGTGAACTTCGGCATAACACTGGTTGCCTTCATCTCATAGTTCTTGTTATCAACGATGGTTTCGAAGGCACGTTCTACTTTCTCTGTTGTCAGATCCTCTATACCACTTGCGGTCAGTACACGTTCCAGATCTTTATAATCCAGCTTCGGAGGTTCTTCCTCATGGGACTCTTCGTTAATCTCGATGACCCGGTTGATCTCCTCATATACATGTGCAATGGTGGCTGAATCTAGCTGTTCACCGGCCACTTCCTTGACGATATCTTCGAAGATCGCCCGTTCTTCTAGTGCGGTAACGGATCTTTCTCCATTCAGTACATTTTCAACAAAATGCGGATCTGGGAAATTAGATTTCCCTGTACAATACAGTACACGATTCACATCGGAGTAGTTGTCCGTCACGCTAGGGTACAGGAACCCTTGCTCTGGCGTGCTTAATTTGATAATCGGATCTACAATAATGTTGTATTTGAATTCTCTCTCCACGTAATCAAACAAGAGTGTCTTCCGCTGTTTCTCCGTGGAATTTACGCTGCACAGAATGAACGGATGGGCGAACACCTCATTCTTCTCACTCTCTTCCGTAGCTTCGTTTCTAGCCTTGGTCGGCAGATAATACTGTCCACGCACGAACGTAGCTACCATATCCCGCTCAAACTTCGTATCCACCAACATTCGATCCACGAGCAGTAACATCAGATCCTGCCATTCATCCGGATCACCTGTTACCAGAGCCTGGTGAAGCAGTACCTGAGCCGGGTCCTCCGCCGCTTCCTGGAACTTCAATTCGAATAACTTCTGATCCAAATCACCTGTCAGCAATTTTTTGAAATTGCCCATGTACAGCTCCTGCTTCTCTCTATCCACCAGTTCGAACGGGTGACGCTCCCAGTGATAGACCTCATTGGTTTCCTTCGTAATATACACGTTGAGAATATCGTAAATATTCAGTAGATCGTGATCGAGTTTAAACTGCTTGCGTATATGCGCGACTTCTTTTTTATTCATGATTCGTTAGACAACTCCCATAATAAATAATTTTATCTGCGTGCAACTCTATATCCTAAAAATCAGTGCTCCCTTGGAAGTTTTCATCTGAGCAGTAGGTCACAAATAGGGGCAGCTATGGAGTAGCTGGATCAAGCCGTTCTTGCTCTCCATTTCTGTACTCTCAGTGAGAAATTATATCATATAATGATGACGATTAATGAGAATCAATCTATGGAAACAGAAAGACGCAACAGGAATGACTCCCGTGCGTCTTTTTTCGTTGTTTAACGATTCTTAAAAAATTAATTACTGCTCGGTAATATATCCGTATTCAACAGTGGTTCCCTGTCAGGAGAAAGTTTCCTTGCTTCCCGCAGAAACAGTAATCCCATAAACAAGGACACTCCGCCAATAATAATCAGCAATGCCCCCAACTCCTGACTGTAGGCTGTCAGCGCCCCGTCCCTAAACGCCATTCCACGAATCAGACGGTTAAGCCAGTTCATGGGTAATGCCCCTGCGAACATTTGGAACGGTTCTGGGAACGCCAGTGGTGTTAGTTGAATTCCCGTAGCCAGAAAGGACGGATATAATACCAAGCTGGTCCGCAGATTGACTTTGGATAAGTCTTTGGCAGTGTATCCAATCAGCATACCCATGAGTGACAAAGCAAAAGCATAAACAACTAACGGAATGATAAAAAGATAAGGCTCTGCTTCAAACCGCATTCCCCCCACCTGCTTTAATAATCCATAGGATAGAAGCAGCGAAAGTGAACTCAACACAACGTAAGGTATAATCCGAACCCATAGTTGAAAGGGTGACTTTCCGTTTGCAAACAGTTTCCCTTCCTGACGAAGCCGGGGTACAATTGAGCCCGCTGCACTTGTTGTAATCATCAATACTACGATATTCACAAATCCAAGCACCATAAAACCGACATAACTGGAGGTTGGATTAAACAGCATCCGTTGCTGAAGGGATAACGGTGACACGATTCCTTTAGCTGTCTCGGCATCCATCCCTTTTTGGATCAGACGTGTCATGGAAAGGGTCATATTCTCTGTCAGTATGATTTCCTGAATCGCAGTGCGAATACCTGTTAACCCCGAGGGCATCGTGTTATCCATCAAGATGCCGATATTCGTCGATTTCCCTTGTTGTTGACGCAATCCCAACTGATTGGGAAGCATAATGACCGCTACAGCCTGCTCGTTGGCAAGCAATATTTCAGGACTCATTCGGCTCGCATATACGCTTTTGACGCTCATGTATTGAGACGCATTTATTTTGGAGATCAATTGCCGTGAATATTCGCTATGATCCTCATCAATGACCACAACTGGTGATTTACTGAGTTGATTCTGCGAGAACATTAAGCCGAAAAATAAGGCTGCAATCATTGGCCCAATAAAAATTAGCCGTATATACTTACTGCCTACAACGTACTTCCACTCGTCAATCAGTGATTTCATCAAGTTTCACCTCTGCCGTCATCCCCGGAAGCAAATCGGTATTCGAATCCATCGATATTCGGACCAGAAACATGCTCAAATCGGCTTGCCCTTTTTCCCGCGACATACGCAAGTTCGCAAACTGAGGAGCAGTTGAGATGGAAATAATACTCCCCTTCACCTGCGTTGGCTGATCCAAATAAGGGAAATGAACATCAATGCTTTGATTCACTTCAAGCTGTTGAATTTCACTTTCCTGTATGTAAAGGTCGATGTAATACGTATTCTTTTGTACAACTGCCAGCGGGACTCCTGCTTGAACTTGATCTCCCTGTATTACAGCAACTCGGTCAACCAACCCGTCATACGGTGCGAGTACATCCACATCTCCCTCCCCGGCTGATTTCACTTTGAAAAGTACCTCTCCCTCTTTCACGGAGTCACCTGCAGACGCACCAACCTCTGCAATTGCTCCGGGGCTATTCTGATAAATTAAAGTCGTTTGCTCTGCCTCAAGTATGCCTTGTTTCCGGCTCTCGGCCTGACTTACAGCATCCTTTCCTTTAACAGCCAAAAGTGAACCTCCAACAATGAGCACCATCGCAATTCCGATATACAAACCTGCTTTTATCTTCATCCTTATATCTCTCCCATTCCCAATCCTCGTGTATGGTTAAATTTGCTGACTATTTTTGCTTTTTCATTTTGGTGACCGCGTTCTCGGCTGCCTCCATGATCACTTCTCCCAAAGTCGGATGAGGATGAATCGTCATGGCCAGATCTTCCACGGTTGCCCCCATCTCAATTGCGAGTGCGAGCTCCGATATCAGTGTGGATGCCTCCACGCCTACGATTTGCGCACCAATGACAATTCCTGTGGTCGGGTCTGCCACTATTTTCACAAATCCTTCGGGTTCTCTTAATGCCAATGCTCTTCCGTTAATCCCGAAAGAAGATTTCCCAATAACCACCGGAACGGCCTGTGCAATGGCTTCCGTCTCACTTACCCCAACACTGGATATCTCCGGATCAGAAAAGACAACAAGCGGAATCACCTTGTAATCCACTTTGGAGGTAAGACCCGCAATGGCTTCTGCGGCTACTTTGGCTTCATAGGATGCCTTGTGGGCAAGTGCCGGACCGGCTGTAATATCTCCAATGGCATAAATGTGCGGGATAACCGTTCTGCACTGTTCATCCGTGTCAACCAGTCCCTTGTTTGTTACGGGCAAACCTATGCGTTTCAGTCCTAACTGGCCGTCTGTATTGGGTTTCCTGCCGATCGTAACCAATACATATTCTGCCGTAACTTGTTGCTGCTCCTGTTTTTTTGAATAATGCAGTGTAACGGAATCCGCATTGTGCTCCACCTTTTCAGCAATCGCTCCGGTTACGATCTGGATGCCATCCGCCTTCAATTGTTTGACTACAGGGGCTACAAGTTCCCCCTCGAATCCAGGCAATACTTGGGCCCCTCCCTCCAGAATCGTTACCTTGGTTCCAAATTTGGCATACATCTGTCCAAGCTCCACTCCAATATACCCTCCGCCGATCACAACCAAACTACTCGGAACCTCCCCCAAAGACAGTGCTTCTGTGGAAGATAAGATGCGACCTCCAACTGGAAATGCTGGCAGCTCAATTGGACGAGACCCCGTTGCCAGTATGAGATTTTTAAAAGAAATGCTTTGCTCCTGCCCAGCTTGCTGGATCATGGCTGTGTGCTCATCCACCAGACTAGCCTCTCCTTCCAGAGTGTTCACACCCGCAGTCTTTAACAAATAGTGGACGCCACCTGCCTGTTTATTCACAACTCCCTGTTTAAAATCCTGAGCAGTCTTAAATGTAGCTGCCGCGTCAGCTTGATTGAACTGTCTGAACCAATCATAACGATGCGATTCCGCAATTAAGGCTTTGGATGGTATGCAACCCACATGTGTGCAGACTCCGCCGAGCTGTTTACGTTCAACAATCGCCGTTTTCATCCCCAACTGCGAAGAACGAAGCGCCGCCACATATCCCCCTGGACCTGATCCAATAACTAACGTATCCACAGATTCAAGCTTGCTCATAGTCTGATACCTCCCGATTTGAAGTCAATTTAAAATATGATGACCATAATATATTATAACCATCATATTTTAAGACCGTCAACAATCGTATTGTCCCTTTTGAAAATGAACAGATATCCAGTCGCCAAATTGACAGGCTTTATTATGATGACTATAATATTTTATAAAAGCAGAACGATGAAAGCTATGGAGTGAGTGATCATGCCCTATCCCAAAGGACATAAGATAAAAGTACGAGGTAAGATTGTTGAGAGTGCTGCTCGAGCTTTTCGCACCAATGGTATCCAGGAGGTGAGTGTCCCGTTTATTATGAAGGGAGCTGGATTAACTCATGGAGGGTTCTATTCACACTTTGACAACAAGGAACAATTGGTTGCCGAAGCCTGCGAATATGCCATTAGTGATACCATTACACTTCTAAAGAACGTGGCTGATCAGGAAGAGCAGAATTCCAAAATTAATAAAGTAATCGATTATTATTTGAGTCCGTATCACCGCGACCAAACGGAAATGAGCTGTATTTTCCCCGCCCTTTCCAGCGAAATATCCCGTTCGTCCGAAGAGGTTCGGCAGGTATTTACCCATGAATTGGAGCGGATGATCGCTTTTATCTCCAATCTGGCTGAGATTGATGTGTCCAGAGGTCGTGCACTGTTCAGTACAATGGTTGGTTCGCTTGTACTTGCACGCTCTGTTAGTGATCCTGAGCTTAGCGACAGCTTTCTCTCGGCAGGCAGACAGCAAGCCAAAGAAATGGTTAAAAGGAACGATATGTAGCCTCGATGTTGCTATATGCTTATTATCTAGCTGTCAACAAAAAACACGCCTATAAATGGCGTGTTTTTCTTATCTGTTTGCAACTAAATAAATTCCATACTAGCCACCGTAACGCTCTTTTCGCATTCAAAGCACGGGGTCATTAACATTCCCAAACTTTTATAAAAACGAATTATTGTTCATCTATTAGGTCCAAGAAAAATATGGTATACTCACAGAGCAATGGAAAGGCTTATATGGGCGGTCGGCTAATCTCCCGGAAGGGAGGTGATGCCTTGTGACAGTATTTGAAGCAATTATGCTAATGCTTACCTTCGGTTTGCTGATTGTAGCGCTGCTGTCCAATAAACACAAGTAGACCGCCCACCCTTGCAAAGGTTGCGGTCTACTTGATCGTGTATCCTCTTGTTAAGCCCACCGCCCTTAAAAGCGGCTATTGCGTCAGAGAGTCGTGTTACCGCACGGCTCTCTTTGCATTATAAGCTGTTTCTGTCCTCATTATAACATGGAGATTGTGGATTTCAATCCCACGATAACCATATGTTCCATATGTTAAAACTGACGATACGGCGAAAATTTCAGCATCTTACATATTTACGCTTGAAGCCCGTCCGACCTTTTTCCACAGCCTTTTGGATATTCTCAGAGGCATTCAGTAGCTTGCTCTTGGGCTTGTCCTTGTTCACTTCAACGGGGCCAACGACCTGAGCTGCCTCCACCGCCTGATCGTGCAACGGTTGATAGGATGTTGCAACGGTATACAGGAAGTTGTTCATCGAATATTTTGTTCGTTCCGGAGATTCGTGAATCATCTTTTTGACCTGTTCCAGCATCTCCATTAGTTTATTCTCCGAAAATTCAGCATCCTTTCGACTGCCGAGTAACCAACAGTAACAGCTCCATCCTGCTGACATTTTCAGCTCATCTCCGCTGGCGATCCACTTATCCGAAACTTCTTGAGCAATATCCGTCTCGGCTAACGTCACAGCAACGATAAAGTCAGAGATCATGTAAAAATAAGCAGCGTCAATCCAACGATCAAAATCTGCTTCCGTCATCGCTTGAGGATCGGCAATCACGCCCGCAAAGTACATCGCATCATAATTCCCCGTTGCATATAGTTCCTCCGCCAAAGGCTGATCCTTTTTGATCCGCTTCGCCATTGGTTTCATCGCTCCGGTTGCCACGCCAAATAGCGGTTCATGCGCACCGTTGGAGATATAGATTTTTTTCGTTCGTTCTTTGCCCAGCGCTTCAAGCTCCTGCATCACTTCATCTAGATTCATTTCGTGACACTCCCAATCCTATAAATTATATATCTAATCAAATCAATCAGACACTTATGTTTAACAAAAAACCGATGAGAAATCGTACATTATCCAATTGGAATCCTTCTGGCATATGCATAATCGTTACGACGGAATTACTACCTTAAGTATGAGGGGTTCCCCACTGGAGTATTTTTCCTAAAAAAACTGAATACTATTCAAATTTCCCTGTTGCTCTGACAACCTGTTCGAGTATTATCACCGATCATAACATCCATACCATTTTTTCGCACAGATCCCTGAAAAGATAGGTATAACTTTTTCGCAGACAGACATTTTTCCTTTCTTATGCTTCTACCGACAACTTCTGAATACCTGCCGAGAGCCGGATTGGAAGAGGGAATTCCCCCAGCACAAGCAGAGCAACATATGTCCATGTCCAAGCAACGTTAAGCTATGGCAGGATACGTCACTCATCGTTTATGTTCAGTTTAGTGTTGTTAACAAAACCGAGATGAGGAAGGATGCGAGAGCATGAGCAACAATCAAGTGTTAGGCTTTGCCCCTGCCCTGGGCTGGAATTCGTGGAATACCTTTACGTGGGATATTAACGAACAATTAATTCGGGATGTCGCTGATGTGTTTGTATCAGAAGGTTATCTGGCCGCTGGTTACGAGTATATTGTCATTGATGATTGCTGGAGCCTGAAGGAACGGGATGCGAGCGGTAATCTGGTGGCTGACCCGGATAAATTCCCGAGTGGAATGAGAGCGCTTTCTGATTATATCCATAGCAAAGGACTAAAATTCGGCATGTATTCATGCGTAGGTACGCATACATGTGCCGGGTATCCAGGTAGCTTCGAGCATGAATTCCAGGATGCTGCCCTTTTTGCCGAATGGGGCGTTGATTATTTGAAGTATGATTACTGCTTCAAGCCGCGCCATATCTCAGGAGAGCTGCTGTACAAACGGATGAGTCTTGCGCTCAAAAACTGCGGACGCGATATCCTGTTCTCCGCCTGCAACTGGGGAGCCGACGACGTATACGATTGGATTCGGGAATCGGGCGCTCATATGTACCGCTCCACCGGCGATATCCGTGACAATTGGGATTCAGTGAAGGAACTTGCCCTGTCTCAATTGGGCAAACAAAGCTACACCGGCTCCTTCTGCCATAACGACATGGATATGCTGATTGTAGGTATGTACGGTGGAAGCAACAATGATTATATTGGCAGCATCGGCGGATGCAACGACATCGAATATAAAACCCACTTCTCTCTCTGGTCCATGATGGGTTCCCCATTAATGATCGGATGTGACGTGCGCAAGGCTAACCAGATTACAAAGGATATTCTCCTGAATCCTGACCTGATCGCTATCAATCAGGATGTAGAAGCGCGCGGAGCTTACCGCATCAAACCAGAACCGCAATGGTTTCACACAGACGATGTATTTATGCTGGTGAAGGTACTCACAGATGGTGATCTAGCTATTGGTTTCTTCAACCTGAGCGACAGCCAGCGGGAATTGTCTTTGCAATTTTGGGATATGGGTCTGCCTTACGCTGCCGGTTATACCCTTTCCCTGTATGACTGCTGGGAACATCAAGAGCTTGGCGTGTTCCGTGAACGCTTCGCTCCCGTTGTCGCAGCACATGATTGCCTCGTCGTCCGGGCCAAACTGGTGAAATAGATGGCTCAACATCGCCTGTGCACCTCCTGTCAGGTCCCGCTCTCTTCAGACGATGTGGGCATCTACCTCAAATTGATCTCGCGCTCTGCCCAGCAATTTCTGTGCATTGATTGTATAGGAGTGAAGCTGAACTGTGGACGTGAGCCTATTGAGAAGCTGATCCGTTATTTCCGAGAGTCCGGGAACTGTGCCCTGTTCCGTTAACGTTATGCCTTGGTCCCGTGCAGCATCATGTACGATGTTGGCGTGTGTGAAGTTGCTTTCTTAAATACTTTGGAAAAATATAACGGATCATTGTAGCCGACAGAATAAGCTACCGATTGAATCGGCAGGCCCGACGTTTTCAACAGTTCACAGGCGCGCTCGATTCGGCAGGATGTAATATACTCCAAAACAGACTTGCCGGTTGCTGCCTTAAACAGACGAAACAAATAACTGCGCTCCAGATTAACTGCCTTTACGATCTCGGTGACGGTCAATGTTGGCTTCCAGTAGTTCTGCTCGATGTACTTTCTCGCCAGCCAGACATAATCCTTGGCGTCCACCTGCGGCTCTTTCGGATAATGCTCCATATAGTAGGAGAGTAGCAGACGCAAACGTGCATCCGCCCGCAGTAATTCATAAGATGATGCACCCGCGTTCCAGGCAAGGTGGAAAAAAGGCTGCAATGTCTCCGGCGAGACCGTCACCACGGGTTGTACCTCTGAGAGTTGTGTCAGCCCCAGCAACCGCCCGGCATCCTCACCGCTAAACTCCACCCAGACGTACTCCCATGGATCTTGCGGGTCTGGATAATAGTAAATCTCCTTTTGCGGAAATATGATAAAGCTTTCCCCCGTAACGAGCCGAAAAACGCGGCCGCCCGTCTCCAGCGTCCCTTGGCCGCGGATAATATAGTGCAGCGCATAAACGTCACGCACGCCTGGCCCCCATTGGTGAGGGTTAGCTGGCTTGTGACCACCGCTGATAAAATACAAATTACTGGCTCTACTGCTCTCATGCCAAATCGGATTCAACCTTGATTCCCCCTTTCTAAGACGCCCTGTTCTGGCGTTAGGTTTATCTTATATATCGTTGATCAGATGCTCGGTAACGCTTACATGCTAAATCCAGAGAGGAGAATGTTGTATGCTTAGAATGGTTACGGTAGAACATGGACAAGTGCAAGGACTGCCCGCGGCGGACCCGCGGATTACCAGCTTCAAGGGAATTCCTTTTGCCGCACCTCCTGTAGGTGAGAACCGCTGGCGCGCTCCGCAACCGCAGTCGAACTGGGAAGGTGTACTGCAAGCTTTTGATTTTGCCCCCATCTCCATGCAAGCCCCAACAGTCATCGATGATAACAATATCTATACCCGCGAATGGGCCGTTGATCCCGACCTGCCCATGGACGAGGATTGTCTGTATCTGAATGTCTGGACACCCGCCAAGCGTACGGACGAGAAGTTGCCTGTTTTTGTCTGGTATTTTGGCGGGGGCCTGCAAGTCGGCCATACGGCCGAAATGGAATTTGATGGCGAGCGAATCGCTCGTAGAGGTATTGTCGTTGTGACGATTAATTATCGACTGAATGCCTTTGGCTTCCTGTGCCATCCTGAGATTAGTGCCGAATCCCCACATGCACCCGCCAACTTTGGTCATCTTGATCAACAAGCAGGTACCCAGTGGGTCAAACGCAACATTGCCGCCTTTGGCGGTGATCCAGACCAGATCACCATCGGCGGACAGTCGGCAGGCGGAGGAAGTGTACTCAGCCAGATGACCTCTCCGCAAAATAAAGGCTTGTTCCAGCGAGCCGTCATCATGAGCGGTATAGCTACCGAGTTGTACCCGAAGGTCCGCGTGCCTTCTGTCCGCTCCACACTGCGAGATGCAGAGCAGGCCGGGGTTGAATTTTTCGGCTTCCTGGGCGTATCTTCCCTGGCTGAGGCGAGACAACTGGATGCTGAATATCTCCGTGACAAAGCACTCGAATACAAAAGCTTCTGGGGAACCGTCATCGACGAACAATTCTGCGCAGGCGATCCGTTTATTCGTTTTGTTCAGCAGGAGCGCGAGGCGATCCCCGTAATGCTGGGGCATACGTCTTCCGAATTTTGGACCCGTCCCGCCGCAGCCAATCTGGAAGAACTGAAGCAGATGGCTGTGGAGCTGTTTGGCGAGGATGCTCCTGCCTTTTTGCAACTATGTGAGGCTGATTCCGGCCAAATCGAACATGCTCTGCAACAAGCATCGGTCCGCATGATCCAACATGCCATTCTGCTCGCCATCCGCGCGAACAGCGGTCATCCGTCTGAAACGCCTCTCTACTATTATAACTTCGACGCCGAGATTCCGGGCTGGGATCAGCCAGGTACTTTTCACTCCGTTGATCTGTGGTTCTTCTTCGAAACACTTGCCAAATGCTGGCGGCCTTTCACAGGCAAGCATTATGATCTGGCTCGCCAGATGTGTAATTACTTATCCAACTTTATTGCTACAGGTGACCCAAACGGTTCGGACTCCACCGGAAAGCTGATGCCTCATTGGACTCCTTGTACTACGGAACAGCCGTATCTAATAGAATTTGGCGATCAGGCTCAATTACAGAAGGCTGAGCCCGGACCGATGCTCGCGTTTTTAATTGAACAATATTTCAAGAAACAGAATGCACCTGTTGTTTAAAACATGAGGTTTGCCCTCTCGCGATATATGTAAGAGCCATGCTGTCGCATGGCTCTCTTTGTATATTGTGAATGGTAGAGCGATGTTCTTTCGCCTATGCCTATTTAGCAAGTTACCCCACTACAGAATAGGCAGCCAAAGGAATCCCACGAACACTCAACATCATTTCAAGAGATCCGTTATATATGAGTCTGTGTTGGTTTATTGATGATGACAGGTAGCTTAATCTGTAGTGAAAAGATATCCTTTTCCTGCGACACCGTCAACGTCCCGTTGTGCTGCTGGATCATTTTCTGACAACTAACGAGTCCAATTTCGTTGCTATCTTTCTTTTTGCCAACACGTTTAATCTTATTCTCCACCTCAAGAATAACCCATTGTTGCCTCAAAGAAATCTGGATATGAACGGGATGCCCTGGATCGGCGTATTTTCGAATATTTGAAAATATATTATCCATTACGCGACGCATCGCGACCAGATTGATTTCCAGCAAAAACTCCTCATGATGTGCATCTGTCTGAACCTGCACGTCTATATCGTCCAAAACCACTAATTGCTCATCTATGAGTTGATCGATAAGCGCTCTGCCCTCATACACTTCAAATTCTACTTCCTCTTCTTCAGCGGCCGAGGATACCGTAAAATATTCGAATAGTTTGTCTGACAGCACTTTGATCTGATAGGCCTTCTCCCGGCTATTATGAATATACTGCAACAGATCCTCATGTGTCTTATATTTGTTGAGTTCTATGATATCCATATATCCTAATAGAATCGTGAGTGGCGTTCGCAAATCATGGGAAATCGCAGTGATCAATTCACGGTTGGCCATCCTGACCCTCTCCTCGCTGCCCAGCCGCTCCACAAATGATTTCCTCATCTCATCAATACTCTGGGCCAGAGATGACAGTTCATCCTTTCCCGATATCGTAATCGAATAATCCAAATTTCCACCTTCGAGTATTTTGATCTCTTGTTCAAGCACGCCAATATAAGATGTTTTCTTATTAATCATCAGTAGAAAGGAAACAATAAACACAATGGCCGCTATGAAAACACCAATAATCAGAATGAGGTTGTAGTATTGATACTCATAAAAGCTAACCAAGTATATCTGGGCATCCTGATCCGCAAAATGGATGGTGGTGATGGGTATTTTTGATGGCACGAATTGAGTTAACAACTCTTCATTAATGGCAGGATCAATCTCCGTGTTGGAGGAAAATATCAATTTGTCTTTTGCAAAAATATACAGATTTAAGTAGCGCTCATGTCTTATCCAAGCAGACAATTGCTCATGATCACGGGTTGACACGTTCTGGTTATCCACAAATGCTTCGAATCGATCAAGCGCATCTTGCTGCCTGTTCTCTACAAAAGTGGATTTGCTTAAATAACTATCCAATACAGTCTCGCCAACAACTTGTAAAATAACGAGTGCACTTATGGAAATGACCAAAGAAATGACAACCGCCAGAACCAGTTTAATCTTCAGCTTTTTTCCGATTAATAATCTATTCAATTTTGTACCCCTTCCCCCAAACGGTCTTCACATATTTAGGGTTCTGCGGGTCATCCTCCAGTTTGCCTCTCAAATTACGAATATGAACCATCACCGTGTTATTACACGTATAAAAATAGGGTTGCCCCCAAACACTCTCATATATATTTTCTGCCGAGAATACCTTTCGTCGCTTCTTAGCCAACAGCAGCAAGATCTGGTATTCAATTTCAGTTAGAGCAATCTCCTTCTCCCCAACAAACACGGCTTTTGAATCCTGATGGACGGTAAGATCCTTAACGATAATTTGGTCCTTTTCTTCGGTCTTCTCCTTGCCACGATATACATAATACCTCCGCAGTAAAGCCTTCACCCTCGAAACAAGTTCTGTATAGGAAAAGGGTTTGGACAAAAAGTCATCACTGCCTGAGGAAAAGGCCAATTGTTTGTCAGAATCCTGCGTTTTCGCCGTGAGAAACAGGATCGGTGCGCTTGTTTTTTCACGAATCTCCAGACACGCCTTCAGCCCTGATTTATTGGGCATCATCATATCTAAAATAATGAGATCCGTCTCTTCGTTCACTTTATCAATCGCATCTTGACCATCTATCGCTTCAATCACTTCATAATTCTCACTCTCTAACAAAATCCTTACAATTTCACGAATTTCACTGTTATCATCAGCAATTAGAATTTTCTTGCTCATCTGATCCCTCCGTCTAATTTCAGTATAATATGCGCTATAAGCGACTACCAGCAAATACAATCGACTTAAGAATTCTTCAGAAGTTATGTAGGTATCTCTTAATAATTTCGTCTTATACTGTAAATATGTAGAAGTTATTACACAAAGGGGTCGTCAGGAATGCCACAAACTTCGAAAAAAGTAATGATTAACATATTGTTGGGTCTGTTCATCATGTTGTCCATTGGTCTACTGGTGTATTATTCTCCTGCCATTATTAAAATCATGTCTTCCATGGACAATTTCAGAGCGTATATTCATTCAACAGGCCATTGGGGTCCGGTGATGTTTATTTTATTCCAGATTCTTCAGATCGTGGTTGCACCTATTCCAGGAGAAGTGGTACAGATTGCAGGCGGTTATATCTATGGGGTTACACTTGGGTCCTTGTATACTACAATAGGCTTGATTATAGGCTCAGCGATTGCTTTTTATTTTACTCGTTTTATCGGTCGCGCTTATATTTCACGGCTAATGCAAAAGAAAAATAATAAGTGGATGTCGTTAATTCATGATGAGAAGAAGTTCTCCGCTTTTTTATTCATCTTTTTCGTAATTCCCGGCTTGCCCAAAGACATGCTTGTATTTGTCGCCGCACTTACATCGATTAGTTCGTTTAGATTCTTCACGATCCTTATCGTCGGTCGTCTGCCGTGGATCATCGCATCTACCGTCGTAGGGTCCACAATTCATATGCAACAATACACAATCGCCATTATTATTTCTGTTATCGCTGTAATCGGGTTTGTACTCGGTTATATCTATAGGGAGAAATTGGTGGGATTGTTCTCCCGGTCAGACAGTACCAAAGCCAAAGCCAAACCCAAACCCAAGGCTATACCCAGTTATAGTACGAATAGGGAGTCTCGTAAAATAAAAAGAGATACAACATGAACAAAGCCAATCTATTGATATGAAAACCGGAGGTATATCATCTTATGCAAATACTTAAAACCAATCGATTAATCCTGAGAAATTTCACCGTAACGGACGCAGCCGGACTGTTGGAATACACAGCAAATCCCAGAGTGAATTGTTTTATGGATCAACGAATTTCAACGTTGGAAGACGCTACGGCAGAGGTCGCAAAAAGAAGCAGTGACGATTCCCACATCGCAGTCTGTCTGAAAGACAGTAACGAGTTGATCGGTGAGCTGTTTGGTATGAGGGAAGATCGGGATTCCGATACGGATAAAGATTCGAATTCAGATACGTATAGTATAGGTTGGAATTTTAATGGCAGATTTGAAGGGAAAGGGTACGCCAGTGAGAGCGCCAATGCTTTCATCGAAAATCTCTTTATGGAACAGGGAATAAGAAGATTGTACGCTTATGTCGAGGATGATAACTTCCGTTCTCAGAAACTGTGTGAGAAGCTGGGCATGCGTCGGGAAGGTCTTTTTTTGGAGTTCATTTCATTTGTCAAAAATGAGGACGGCACACCGAAATACGAGAATACGTATCAATATGCTTTGTTGAAAAAGGAATGGCTGGCACAGCGTGAATCTCAGAAATAAAGAATGACAAGCCCCATCATTAGTTTAAAAAAGTTATAGAACTGAGAACGTACCCATGTGTACGTTCCACAACAAATACGGCGGCTTCTCACTGGATAGATTCCAGAGGAAAAGTCGCCGTTTCGTTATCGCACAGAACACTATTGATCGAGCAATGTATTTATAAGGTCACAATACATTTAGCTTGAATTCTAGACGGTGCTGCCCCAATATTGCTTTGCAATCTTCTGCCCTTGATCAATCTTCGCCCATTGCTGAGCTTCGCTTAATTCGTTACCACCATCGCAGGATGCAAATCCGCATTGGTGAGACAACAGCAGCCGATCCTTATCGATGATTTTGGATGCTTCGTCCAGCAAACGGACAACACGTGCTTCATCATCGAGTGTACTCGTTTTGGATGACAACAGACCCAGTACAATTTCCGTTTCAGGTCTGTCCTTGAACACTTCCAGAGCTTCAATTGAACCCGCACGATCATCATCCCACTCCAGGAAGAAACGGTCATACTTCAATTGCTTCAGGAACAGATTCGCAATTTTGGCATACGATCCACCACCCATGTTGCGGGAATCATAATTGCCGCGGCAGTTATGTGTCCACATTTTCAAGCCAAGGCTATGACCAAAGTCAATCACAGTATTATTAATATCAATGAATTCGGTAGCAAGTCCCTTTACTTCATCTTGATTAATATTTTCCCCTGTAAACGGAGAGTTCGGGTTGTCGTCTGCAAACAGCTCCCACAAGCAATCATCGAATTGCAGAATTTTACCGCCCACTGCAGCGAATTCCTCCACGAATTCCTTATACGCGATCACAAGACCCTCTTTGAGCTCCTGTATGTTTTGATATACAGCATCCGTTCCACCAATGTTATCTGACCAGGAAAGCTCACCGAAAATATGGGAAGGAGACGGTACGCAAAGTTTCGTTTGTTGCTCGCCAGCTGTGTCTTGCAGTTGTTGGAACAGTTGAATGAAATGATGGTTCTTTCCACTCAATTTATCAATGATGCGCAGTCCAATATCTTTGCGTGTTTCATATTTCGAAGTTCCGTCCACATCTCTGAAAAAATAGCCGTGATCCGCGATGTAACGCTTCACTCCGCCAAATCCCCATACAAAGTCCAGATGCCACATCGATTTGGAGAATTCGCCATCGGTAACCACGGACAAGTTATGTTCGATTTCCTTAGCGACAACTTGTTTGATTGCCTCTGTCTCACACTTCTCATATCCTTCGTAGTTTTCATAGAACGGATATTGGATATCATCATTATGTTCAATTTGCGTTTTATATTTCAGCAGCTCATCCGGCCGCAATAAACTTCCTACGATCTGGAACTTATCAGTCATGTAAAAAACCCCCTCGTTGTATACAATGATCATATCACGCTGAGAGCAGTTAGAAGGGATACTAAAAAACCATAACTGGTTATAGTTAAAAGCTATATCAAAAGTTATTCAATTTCACACCGTACGACGACGCAGTTCATAAAAATACTGAACGGCTGGATGCTTTAATTTGACCTGCTCCGACATATTTAGAATTCGCTTTTTGCCAACTCGTCTGTCCATTAAAGCCAGAATATTAAACAAGATATCCTTGCTCTCCAGATTATCCTCTATAGAAGTGGATAAATACGTCGTAGCTGCAACGGTAAAATTCGATTTACTAAGTGCGGTCTGAGCCAAAAAAAGCTCTTTGGCATGCACGGAGATTTTTCTGCTTCTTGCCATGACATGAAGACGATCCTCGGGAATGGGTCCTTTGGAATCTTTTCGAATAGCTTCAATCTCTTCATCGCTCACAGGAATCATGATTTCCGGATCGCTCTTGATCTCCTGCTCTGACTGATACCATCGAATTGGGGTTGTAGTATCACTCATGTTGAGTACATTCTTTTTATCTACAGTAATATAACAATTGCCTGATTTATCAGGTGAATAGCGATAGCTGGTGGCACGGTACTCCACCCTTCCAACTAACGCAGGACTAAGAAAACTCTCCAGTTGTTGCTTCAATTTACTCCAGGACATAGATCCTCCTATTATCAAAAGCCTACCGCATGAATTGCGGCGATCATTTCAAATATTTTTCAATCCGTCTCCAGTATCAACATTCATCTAAATTATAACATAGCAAACCAAATGGATGATGGAAGAAACCCAGTTATTGGTTTTAAAATCCCCTATGTGATAAGATTGCAGAAAATTATCTACTTACTATTAAATCGTCATAGCCTACCATTGGAACATACGTTGTTATTCACAAAGGAGAGGAAGAGTGTAATGGCTACGAAGGAAGCAACCTTACCTGCTCATATGGAAAAACTCGTTAAAGATAATGATATCGCTACTGTAAAAGAAATTTTCGAGCAATGCGAATGGGATGCACGTGGGGGTTATAGCAAAGGTACGGCCCTCAGCTTTCGGCATATTTCGGATGAATTGGTCCGCTGGCTGGTAGCGCAAGGAGCAGACATTAATGCACGCGACAAATATCAACGCACGCCTTTACATGCCCATGCCTCACACTGGTCAGGAAATGTACCCCTGTTCCTTGAATTAGGTGCGGATCTGGACGCTGTGGATTACCAAAATGAAACACCGTTACATGCAGCGGTCAATGGGTATCGAACCAAAGTGGTTCAAGAGTTGGTAACCCAGGGCGCTACGATTAACGTAGAAAATAAACAGGGAAATACGCCATTAGCTAAGGGGTTAGCCAATTGCAGGAATAGCGATATAGTCAGTCTGGCAGAGATTGCCGCAATTCTGCTGAATGCCGGAGCATCGGTCACCCCCGATATGAAAGAATCGGTGAAGCGGATCGGTAAGGATTTTGAATTCGTCCGTGAGAAGTTCAATAAGGACAAGGTCGATGAAGTTTCAGATGCGCTGATCAAACTGTACCAGTTATTTGATGTTGAGCCGGTAGCGAATCGGATCATACACGATGGGACTACTCCCATTCAGGTAAAGGCAACCACCTGGACCAAACAGCACCAAGAGCTGTGGGAATATCTCATTCCCGCCCAAGGCCACGCTCAAACGGTGCAGGGAGAGGTCATCCGCATCACAGGACGTGTGTCCCATGAAGTATTGGATAATGGCGGTGGAAACTGGGATGCGGAGTATCGCAAGATGCTGGATGCACTGATTCGTCACCTGGGCTCTGGTACGCCACTCGCCCCGGCACTTCTCCAAGAGGCAGCAGACTTGGTCAGCAGACTTCACAATGGATACGATTTTGATGCGCCCGCCAGATTATCCGAGTTGGCTGTGTTATGGGTGCTTGCCAATCCTCAGCCGGTGGCTATGGAGAAACCTGCGTATACGCGTTAAACAGCAAAGCAAAAAAGAAGCGGAAAAGTTACCGCTTCTTTTTTCTATTAAATCTATCTAAATTATACTCCGTATCCATGATTAACGCCTTACTCTACTCCGCCTGTTCATTACTTTCAAACTCATTGAGCAATTCGTGTACTTTAGAAGTGGTCTTGGCGTTCATCAAGCTGTTTCTCAGCTCACTAGCACCGCGGAAGCCACGAACATAGATTTTGAAAAAACGGGCCAGCGGGCTGAACGAACGCGGTTCAAGCTCGGAATATTGATCATGGAGATCCAGATGCAGCCTTAGCAGATCAAGCAATTCCTTACTGCTGTGTTCCTTCGGCTCCTTCTCAAAAGCAAATGGATTTTGGAAAATACCGCGCCCAATCATAATACCATCCACACCATATTGCTCCACGAGTCTCAGGCCTGTCTCACGGTCAGGAATATCCCCGTTAATCGTCAGCAGTGTATTAGGAGCTATCTCATCACGAAGCTTCTTAATCTCAGGAATCAATTCCCAGTGAGCATCTACTTTGCTCATTTCTTCTCTCGTCCGCAGATGAATGGACAGATTCACGATGTTTTGAAAGTAAAAAAACTGTTCCTGTCCTTGTTTCGTCTTCACCTATAGAGCATTTTAAAGTAACGGGGGGAGCTATCTTACACTTCGTATTACAATTCGCCAAATGAAAAGAAAGCGAAAAGTTCATTTTGAATATCACGCTTTGTAAATAATATCCTACTTCGTACACATAGAGAACTTAACTAATCTCGAATAAATTCATTTCTGCTATAAATTTTCTTAGCCAACTCAATTATTGCAACGGTTATACCCTCATAGGTAACTATAGATTCATCATTTAGTATTGGGTATTCATTGGAAAACACTCTCCCGATAGCGATTCCAGATTGAGTGAATGTAATTTCTCCGAACCTTTGAACCTCATCAGTAAATGATATGGAATAGACAAGAGCTGTTTTGCTTTCTTCTACCTTACGGGCATTAAGGAAATTCGTGACCACGATGCTCTCTTTAGCATACTCAAGCTTCTTTAAAGCTCCCATAACTACTCTAATCTCTAATTCAAATCTATTCTTAATTATTAATAAAGAGGATGCAAACTCATCACTATGTGAGAGGTGACCATATTCCTGCTCAGTGCTGTGATCCAACTCTTGAACACCAACGAAATTTAATTTTTCCTGATTTAATTGGGCATTAAGTTCATCATATGTTCGCTTATATTTTCTAGTCATTTTACTGAAAAAGGGATCTTCACTTTTTTTTGACATTATCACCAAATCTTCCAATACAGGCTTTGCCTTGTCAAGATCTAGAACCCATAACAACGAGTTAATTTCCTGCAATTTTATGAGCACCATCTTATTCATAGCATGTACCTGCCAATCCATTTGTCTTGAAGTAATTGGCGAGTGGCTTTATCCCTTTGCTTAAACTGTTTATTTTTCAGTATTTTCAAAACTCTTTCTAGTTTCCTCAACGTGAAGTTGGCTTTCTTAACAAACAAAAAATAGCGTATAAAATGTCGGTTGGAGCCCGGATTTCTTGCCACATCTAGATCAATTCTTGCAATTACGCCATAGCCAACTGCATTTAAAATGCCCTCGCGATCACATTCTGTCCAATACTTTAACAACTGTTCCAATGCATCCAGCAGATAACCACTATCTTTTTTTAAATGAGTCTTCACTTCAAGTGGTAAATTGTCTGGTAATGTGCTTAAAGAAGAGAGGCTTGTTCCCCATAAGGCATCTATGTTAGACCAATTACAGTAAAACCGGAAATCCGGACATTTAATCTGATGGGCTTTCATCCTATGGAATGGTAAATTTCGGACTCCCATTGAAGATTCCAGAGCTAGCATAACAACAGCTTCACCAATATTCCCTGTAACTGCTTGAGATTTGTGTTTCTCTGAGTGGAGTTTGATTCTGCCAATGGAATGTCCCTGATATCGATTATTAATCGTCCATATCGGAGCTCCACTTGCGTTTACGTAGTCATCATAATGAACACCAAGCGAACGAATCAAATTTCCTGTATAGAGATTACCGTAAATGCCTATTTCAGATTTAGTTACATTATAGATATGTGAACGATTTATTGCCAATTTAGGCTGCGATGCTAGAAAAAAGGAACACTCAATTTGTATCATTATCTTTCACCTCATTTTTATTATGAAATGCTTGCTTTAGATTAATGTATGTATATTAGGAAATATATGGTTTGAAACATTCTACATATGGTGATAGGTAAATGTCTTATTAAAAGACTTCTTGAACAGTTATCTAATGACTTTAGCACCCTTGCAAATGGATATATTGTATCGTGCTATTCCCCTATACAGTAATAGCCAAGCATAACAAAGATCCCCTCCGGTTTTCAGTGTTAGGTTCATTCAAACATGAACTTCTTTATCACTGTCCACCATGAGAGGATGCCCTCTTCTTCCACAACTACAATAGTTTTTTCAGTAGCTTTTTTATAAGGTTACTTTTAATCGTCACTATCATGTTCGTGGAATAAATTATAAACGTTAATTGTAGGAATGATAACGGGAGAAATACCCGCTTGAGCAGTAAAACTTGTAATAGTCGACCTCAAATAAGGAAGTAATATTGCCATTGAATTCAACTCAAAATTCTCAAAATCAACATTTTCACAATCAAAATACCCTCGCATAGTAAGTTCTAAAAAAAATGGAAAGTTATTCTCGTTAAAATCTTCATCAAATAATCTGCAAGTTAAAACAACAATTGCTTTGGATTTATCTGTAGAAACATGAACTTCAGACGAGAATTTAAATTCAATCTCTAATTCTTCATTCTCGATATCATTGAAATTATGATTGCGTGAAAATATCATTCTATCAATTTTATAATCATTAAATCGAAGTGTACTTATAATTTCATCTTCCATAATAACCCTCTATCAATTTTTTTGTAATTTTAGTAGATTAACTCGCGAGCGGAAAACTTCCCGCCACATGATTTGTCTTTGGACTATATTTTGATTTATATGTTCCACCAATTGTAAATGTTGTTTTATTCTCATAGGAGTAACTCTCGGCTTCACTAAAGATTACATGACCCTCACCGTTTTCAACTTCAAACCCAGCTTCTTTGAGCAAGTTTACAAATTCATCCCGATCCATCTCATCAAAGAAATTATCAATACTTTTTTGAATGTCTGACATTTCAAACACTCCCATCAAAACTTATTTTTTCTTTTAGTGTAATCAATTGTACATCTCTGAGACATAATTCTACTCCATTTGGAGTATGAGGTATTAACTTGTGTTCTCTATCATTATCATCAGGTGTAATTGTGCATCCTCTTACTAACTTATAACGATCTTTTATACAGATCATATTATAAACCTTACCATCTAAATCATCCTGATTTTTAGCCTTAACGTTAATCCCATGCTTTTTAATCTCATTTTCCACAAATCTCTTTCTTATACCTTGGTAATATTTATTGTGTTCACCAAGTGGATCTGTTACATCAAAAACCTGTCTTTTAAGCATAGCAAGTTCAACTCTAAAAAGACCTACGGAAATCCCTTTATTTTTAAACTTTCGAGTCGCCCAATAATTTGCCATTTCGATATCTTCTTGAAAAAAATATACTCCGTTACCCAACCATCCGATTCTGTTATAATCAATGTTGAAGTTACCCTTTTCAATTTTAACAGCTGCTGACTCACTTGTACCATGATAACCTTCAAACTCAAAATTTTCAGTCATTGAGAACTCAGTATCTTTATTATCATAATCTAAAACAAGGTAAAAAATACCTATCTCTTTACAATAATACCCTAACTGAAAGGCCCTCGCAAGCAAAACCAACCTGTTATAGAATATAGAATAGACTAAAATGTAATATATTCATCAAGCAACGTACGAACTTCACTTGTCGACTTGGCGTTCATCAAGCTGTTTCTCAGCTCACTAGCCCCGCGGAAGCCACGGACATAGACTTTAAAGAAACGGGCAAGCGCACTGAACGAACGTGGTTCAAGCTCGGAATATTGATCATGCAAATCCAGATGCAGACGCAGTAAATCAAGCAATTCCTCACTACTGTGTTCCCTCGGCTCCTTCTCAAAAGCAAACGGATTCTGGAAGATACCGCGTCCAATCATAATGCCATCTACACCATATTGCTCCACGAGTCTAAGGCCTGTCTCACGGTCAGGAATATCCCCGTTAATCGTCAGAAGAGTATTGGGCGCTATCTCATCACGAAGCTTCTTAATCTCCGGAATCAGTTCCCAGTGAGCGTCTACTTTGCTCATTTCTTCTCTCGTCCGCAGGTGAATGGACAGATTCACAATGTCCTGTTGCAAGATATGGGTTAACCAGTCACGCCATTCGTCTACCTCAGTAAATCCAAGACGCGTTTTTACACTGACCGGCAGCCCCCCGGCTTTCGCCGCCTGAATAATCTCCGCCGCAAGGCCTGGTCGGCAGATCAAGCCGCTTCCTTTTCCATTCTCGGCTACATTCGCTACCGGACAACCCATATTGATATCGATGCCTTTAAAGCCTTCTTTCGCCATACCGATACTCATCTCACGAAAGAATTCCGGTTTATCTCCCCAAATATGAGCCACAATCGGCTGTTCATCCGCTGTAAACGTCAAACGCCCGCGCACACTATGGTGCCCCTCAGGGTGACAATAACTCTCTGTGTTCGCAAATTCGGTAAAAAACACATCCGGTCTGCCTGCCTCACCTACGACATGCCGAAACACAACATCCGTCACATCTTCCATGGGTGCCAGTATAAAAAATGGTCGTGGCAATTCACGCCAAAAGTTTTCCTTTGTCATCTCAAAAGCTCCTCTATACATTCCAGGACAGTCTCCGTCCTCATTAATAATCATAAAACGTAACTCTTTGCATCTGCCTGCCTATCATCTACATTAGAATTAACATTAACAGTTTTCGTTGCAATTCACATTATGCTGTCCTTGCTTCTTCACTTATACCATGCAAATGTAACTTCGTTCAAACAGCAGTATCTGTTATTACTTCCATTAGATCTTCAGATTAACGGAAGTTCGATGATCTCAAAATTGCCCTTTCCCGATTTTATCACGTCTTTATTAGATTTTCAGCCCGATTGCTCTTGCCGAACTGGAAAAGCTCCTCTAAAATGAAGCTCGACAGGCTTTTAACCTGCAAATCAAGATTTTAAGGAGGCCTGAATGATATATGGAAATTTCACTGGATATGATCAAAGACAAAGTCGAATGCTTGCAGGCTTATGACTTCCGTGAACTGGAACGAGCGATCGAAGAACGAATCGGAATGAACAAAGCATTAATGCTACGCGTGAAGCAAGTTCAGCATCAAGTAACGTTTGACCCTTTTCGCAACAAGATGTTATATAGTGCAATCGTGCATTTTGCCGTAAATTAATGGACCAAGATTTTCAATAGTGAAAAACAGTTCACTGACGCAATTGCATTTAAGCATATCCTATAAAGCATGCAAAAAAGAAGACGCGAATTCGCTCGCGTCTCTTTCCATATCAAACTCCATTTTCTCTTATTAAAACTCCTGCTTAAATAACATCGCCAAGTTTGTTTAAAACGCGGTGTTAAAAGAGGATTTTTGTCACCTGTAATCATATTTTACATAGTTAAATACGGGATCGTACCACTTTACAAACAGTCACTTTTGAGGATTAAGGGGAGAATACCATGCAAGAATTAATATTTATGAAGAATTATAAAAACAATGAAGTACTGCGCAAGAGTTTTTTCGAGCTTGCTGTCAACACGTTTGAGATCAATTTTGAAGATTGGTATCAACAAGGATACTGGGGCGAGCGTTACATTCCTTATTCATATGTCGATGGAGACCAGGTTATTGCCAACGTTTCTGTTAACATCCTTGAGCTCATCATTCACGGTGAGAAGAAAAAAGCGATTCAAATCGGCACGGTGATGACACATCCTGATTATCGGGGGAAAGGACTCTCTACACGTTTAATGAACAAAGTTTTAGAGGAATACGAGAACAAGTACGATTATATGTACCTTTTTGCCAATGAATCTGTGCTCGATTTTTACCCCAAGTTTGGGTTTAAACCTGTGGAAGAACATCTTTTTTCAATAAATTATACGGCAAAAAAATCACCCGAGCCTGCGAACATCCGAAAACTAAATGTAACTAACGCGGAGGATTTACGTCTTATTCAAAAATTGGCATCGGAAAGATTGCCTGTTTCTCAGCATTTCGCAACCCATCATGCTCAAGGAATACTCATGTTTTATTGCCTGAATGTCTTTAGTGATGATATTTATTACTTGGAAAACGAAAACGTCATTGTTATTTATCAGAAAGAAGACAATCATATTGAGCTCTTCGACGTTGTTAGCTTAAACGAAATGAATATGAAAGATATCTTGGATAAGATTGCAGATGAAGATACAGAGAAAGTAACCTTTCATTTCACTCCAGATGCAACAGATGATATCGTTCTAAAAAGTTCGATCACCAATGAAGGTTTATTTGTAAGAACCCATGGTGAACATCTCTACCCTCTGCACGTTAAACACCCGATTACATCTATTGCTTGATGATTTATTTAATAAGACCTACCACCAGACCATACTTAAAAAAGATCAAAAAGGAGCAGGATTCCCTGCTCCTTCGTTATGTGAAACTTCTTTCTCTCATCAAACGTAAATTCAAAAGGTATAATGAAATCAGATGACCGTTCAGCATGATCTTATGACCATCATAATGAAGGAGGGGACATTCGTGGCGTTTATCCCGCTAAACTGCCCCAATTGCAACGGAAGAATTGAATACAAGAAGGATGAGGTTTTAAAGTGTCCCTATTGTGAAACAGAACTTTTATTGAAGCAAAATCATGTCTATTACGTAGACCAGACTATTAATCATTACCATGGAACGCCCCCTAAAGTACCACCGAAGCAGACTGCCTCCGTAAAGGTAATGCTGATACTGATGTTAGTCCTAACTGGCGCGATCGGTACATATTTTTATTATAGCAATAGCTCCACCTATCCAAAAACAGAAGCCAATCTGCCTGTACGAAAGATGCCTGAAAGCGAGGTTCTGCTCTCATTTTTGCGAGATATCTTTGATAAAGGGGCCGCCTTGCCAACAGAGGAGGAATTGGCTCGTATTCGCTATTTAACCGTAGAGCATTCGGAGAATGATCAGTGGAAGTTTACATATAGCCTCTCCGATCCCTTCAGCGACGAACAGGCCGAGAAGATCACTTATATTACTCAGGACAAGAAACTGAATAGCCAGCGGATTGATCAGCGAGATTTTGAAGCTTTTAAGGGACTGACGGCATTGGACCTGACGAATACCTATGAAATATCCCAGACGGACCAAACCACTTTGGCCCATATGCCCGGATTAAAAAGTTATGGTGGCGCTTTTAACGAATCCTTTAGTACATTTTCGGGCTACTTTGGCGACAAGTCTAAAATTACGGAGCTTACCACTCAGCTTCGTAGCAATCAGGAATTGGCTATGTTGCTGGAATTCCCCAATCTGAACTCTTTATCCATTACCTATGTGGATGAGTCCGTAACAAATTTTCACTTGTTAAACCAATTGCCAATCAAGTCCCTGTCGCTCACCTTTGTCGATGAACTCGGATGGTTGTCGTCCATGACCGGGTTATCATCCTTGTCTATACAGTACAGTGAAACCACAGACCTGCAGCCGCTATATGCCTTGACCCAGCTTCAGGAGCTTCAGTTGTCCTATTTAACGAATGTAAAGTCCATCGACTTTGTGCAAAATATGCCTGCTCTACAAAAGTTAGATATTGAAAATGTAAACTTCTCCAGTCTGGAGCGCTTGACCGGCAAAAACTCTATTACCACACTACGCCTGGCTTCTCTAAGTGAGCTTGGCTCCGTAAAGGCCATAAACAGTCTGCCCTCTTTGCGGGAATTAACGTTGTCCGGCTACTACGAGAATGCAGAAGCGCTGACACTGCCTAAAGTAGAGCGAGTGGAAATTCCAAGCTCCTTTCTCCCCGGGCTAAAGGCCCCGACTACAACCAGTCTGACGCTCCGTGGCGGAAGTGGGGAATTGAACTTGGCTGCGCTGGGGAAATTTCCGAAGCTGAAGCAGCTTTCCCTCTGGGAGATCAGTGAAATAACCCGTCTTGCCGCCCTGGACGGCTTGTCCCGCCTAGAGACTTTAAACATTTACGACTCGTCACTGTTCAAGGAAAGCGACGCCTTATTTCGTTTGAAGCAGGTGAAATCTTTGGTTTGCTCCGAGTGCAGGCTGAACTTTGAACAAAAGGCGGCCGCGGAGAACAGCGTACTTGAACATTTGACCTTAAACCAGTCATATTTTAGCATGAACAATACCTCTGTTACTGAAATTGATCAAATGATGCCTTACTTTGCCAACATGTCCGCTCTACGTTCCTTCACCATGCAGGATAGCAATTTGGATTCTTTAGAATTCATGAGTAACTGGCAGGCCATAGAAGAGCTTCATCTCGAGAACAATGCCATTTCCAATATCGAGACCCTAAGCCAGCTGCCTAATCTGCAAAAGGTATATCTATCCGGTAATTCCGTGCAAAACAAGTCCGTGCTTGGTGCGGGTGTGCACGTATATTAGCCAGTATACAGATCAATGGAGATTCTTAAACTCCTGTGATTAATGAACTTAAGAGAGGCGAAAGTCTCTCTTTTAGTTTTTCACCTAATGAATCTCAATGATTAGTCATTACATGATACGAAAAGCCGACTGCACTGATTTCAGGGCAATCGGCTTTTGATCTAACATCGACATAGCACGATAGCAGACCCAACAAAAAAATAGGGATTCGTCCCCCCTCTCTACTATTCAAGTTACTACCCACAAAACATATTTATATCATTCAATGCTGAATCAGCATGCCCTCTAACAAATGAACTTTCATCTTTTAATGCATCATGGATAAGTGGAAGAATCAACTGTTTATTCACTGCTCCATGTATTCTTGCGATATGGCCAAAACAAAGAACGGCTATTCCTCTTATATTTTCATTTTTATGCTGAGTGTATCGGACCATCAGTTCTTGTATAAACTCTCCATCATCCGCATTTAATGTTAGAGATAGCAAGCCATTTACGATTGTGTCAGGATTATCGGAATTGATCAGGTTTATAATCTCTTGATTCTTTTCTATGTTGTTGCTGTAACGTTCTACTCTTTCGTGAACTATATCATCTAGTTCCTTTTCGAAGGAGTTGATTTCTTGCCATATTTGTTGGTCAGATTCATTATTTGCGGCGGTTCTAAGCTTTTCAAATGCATGAATTAATCTTTTCTTTGTTTGTACTTCTTTATTCGTTTGTTTTAAGATTGTTCGTCTATCTCTATACATGATGTAGTGTTTTTTGAAGTTCTCACGAGCCTCAGTAAGTGAATAGTCTTGATTGGGTCCGTCCCAAACTTCATCTGCGTGCGGATCATCTTCCCAATTACATAAACAACAAATTTCCCAACCCTGTCTTTCCTCCAGTGTGGGATAGCCACAACAGGGACAATTAAATCTGTTCATATTAGCTACTCCTTTTCATCTCGCTTACCCAAACATGCCCAACCCTCACATTAAAAATTGTAATACATATACCACTCAAATTTATTGGATCATTCTTATATACCCTTTGCTTAATACATTCAATATTCTTTTTTGTGTTCTCTACACTAAAATCACATCTTCCTGAAGTTTGGAAAGTAAATACTGCTCAATTTTTAATATGAATCGCTATCACCGTAATTACCCATATAAAATAGAACCCTTCCGTCGTGTTGGAAGGGTTCTGAAACCGTAACATTTAGTTTAATCTTTTCTCACTAATATGGCTACACTCTCCACATGTGCGTGTGGACACTTAAAACAAGTTACAGGATTAGCATTTGCTCAATCAGGGGCAACTGACAGCAGCTGTCCTTATTTTCTCACCGGTAATATCAGTTCACTGCTGAACACTTTTGCTGATGTCTCGATATAACTAATGTGAGACATATCACCAATACCAGAAACTAGGGGTTCATAAACGCCTAAAAATTAACATATTATGTATAAAAATACGTACTGATACAGTGAGCCGGCCACTAACTAACATTTGAACACCTTTAGCCTTCTGAACCACTCAAAAATTCATTATACAGAATAGTCTGCATTTCCTAAGAGTATTGTAACTCCCTTATAGCTCAGGTAGATCTACACTTGCCCCATCAATTTCACTTCCTCTTAGCTGGTCTCCATTTGAAACCACAGTTCATACAGCCGTTAACAATTTCACTTCTCCCAACGAACCCGACTAATATACTTACTGGTAGCGCTAGAAACAAGGAGATTGCTCCTAATCCCATGAATAATATCATAAAGCTTTCTAAAGCATAGCTCACTCTATACAAATTGATAAGGTAGTTCGATACAATAGTCAGTATGCCAAAAAGAATCATAATACTAAGAGTTGTGAACAAGTTTGCGAAGCTGTAACCTCTTTTATTGGCTACCACTTGTTGTGACTTGCACTTACGACAAATAACTGCATTTACGCTCTTTGTACTGCTTGCTTGGGGACTAGTCGTCCTAGATTGACCGCTAACAGCCCTGTTAGTTTGTACGGATGATCTATTAGGCTGATTGTATGTAGTTCTATTATCACGTTGCACTTCGTTTGATTCCCTCCTCAATGAATGTTTGTAAGCATGTAGAACTATTCGACAAAACCTTCCAAAACCCTTTATCTTTCGAGCGTACCTTTATAAATCCATAGAACGGCCATAGATAGTAATGAGTTGGTGACGATGAACATTCAAAGAGAATTTATAATATATCCAAACTTGGGAACATTCTACGATCAGTGATAAGCATAGGCAACGATTGAAAGCCTACTTGAAACAAAAAAAGACACGGAAGAAAAACTCCGTGCCTTTAGAAAACAAATATCTTACTTTACCGAACTTGACGACATCCACGATGAACAAGTCTTGAAGCAGGTACTTCAAAGACTTATTCAAAAAATTGAAGGTAATAAATTTCAATTAAAGCCATGCATTACAACATTTCCCGTCCTCAGTGACTAGTGGTTTATACTATTCCAATAAAACTCTATTTAATATAATTCTCAAAAGAAATCTGATATTCAGAGTAATTTGAAGGATTGCTTTTTTCGAGTATTTTCAGAATAGCGGGTTCCCGGAAATCAATAGCATCTACGGAAAAATAGATAGTCTTCATATCTCCTTTCACATTATTATCAATCTTATATGATTCAATTACTTTTCCGTCCTGTATCAATTCGGTAGCTAGCATACTAGCCGTTCCTCTCAGCACATAAGCAGTAAATGAAATAGAATCATCGTTGATCAAGCTCATAACTTCATCAATAGATGCCGTCTTATCGTACTGTATATATTGATTATATGAATGTGCTGTCACCAATCTGTACGGTGTGTTGATAAAAACATCCATGTATTCAAACGTACTATCCTTGCTGGTCGAGGATAATAAGGGTAATTTAAAACTCTCATGAAACTCCTTATTATTTTTTCCGTAATCATGTAAAGGAAAAGGTGCGAGAGGGTTTTATTCTTTTACTACAATAATAAAAAAGAGGGGCTCTCGCTCCTCTTATTATTTCCGCCAATACATCTCAACTATTAGTCTTTCCTGACCAACAGTGAGTAACACTCCACATGACTAGTGTTGATGCAGACAGCGGCGATTTTCATACGATGAAAAGACACATACACAGTATGCCTGTTGATGCGGCTCATTTCTAGCAATATTAGATGTGATTTTACCTGAAAGCCTTTAACATTAAAAATAATTGATTATGAAAATGTACTTCATTCGTATATATTTTTGTAAATAAACCAATGCACTTGTCTATGATTTCCCCAGTGAACTTTTGGGACATGATGGCTTTATTCGAATAGATCCTTACTGTCTTCCAGTCATGAATAATTTGGTCCAATAACGGGTCAAGCGTATGTCTTGCATGGATATGATCAATGTTGTACTTATAGAGAGTATTTAACCTGTATTTCTCAGAACATTTTCTATAAATAGTACTGCTCAGTGTTTCTATAATCGTTTCATTTTTTATAATGAGTTCGTAATTTTCTGCCAACAACAGTATATTATTCAAACTTTCCGTTATTTCATTTTGATACCTGCACATATTTTCTACGAATGTATTGATGGTTGTGTGTGCTAAATTCTTATTGTTCAAGATTTCATGATTACCGGGGGGCACTAGCGCATATTCCCAAAAGTAGTCTGGCATCTTTACGTGTTCCGAAGTCATACATGACCATTTAAATTCTGAAAATGGCAGAGAATATTGTCTGTATTCTGTAATATCATCAACCGTATATATTTCCTCGTTCGTAAGATTGAAGCCATAGACAAAAACAGGGTGCAGTCCATGTTTTTTGTTATAGTAAAAGTCTCTCCCGCGTTGATAAAATAAATCAATAAATATGGAAATCGGATGACCACTTGAAATAGAGTTTATGATCTCATCTTGTAACGTATCTAGTTCAGGGGATTTTTTACGAATAGAGATCCCCATTTCCTCAAGGATCTGATCCCCCTCCTCAAGATCCAACACCTCTAACTTGAAATATCCTCTTGTTTGTATTTTTTGTTTATCAAATCTATAAATGCTAATAACATTATTCAAAATCGGCAACTCATCTTTTTTAAAATATCTGGCAAGCGTTAACAACAAATTGTAGCCGCAATTAAAATAAGGAAAATTATGATGAGGATACATTTTTGTCATGCCGTCGAAGGGCTGAAAGGTGTCCAGGGAAATAATTTCTTCCATAAAATATTTCTCCTATACTAAAATTATATTTGATATTACGGCTATATTACCTCTTAACAAGGTTCATCATACGGTATTGCCGCGTTCCAGCCTTCATCTCTTCATATTTCTTCGAGCCGGGCAATGCGATGAATTCATTGATATCTCCAATATTCGTGCTCGCTTTGGCATTGCTCGCAATCCCTTGTGTGCCAGTACGTTGCTTCGCACTCTCATCACATGATAGAAGAACATTCGAAGTCACATCCTGATTGCGGATTACAGACAGGCCTGCTTCCTCTAACAGCCTGATGTTATGCGCTACCTGATCTCCCAGCATCAGCTCCGTATACAGAAATACGCCGCCAACTCTCATTATCCGGTACACCTCTTCATAGAATCGAGATCGGTTCGGATAGGCATGTGCGGATTCTATATTTAACACCACATCGAAGCTCTCGTCTGCAAACGGTATATTCTCCGCATCGCCGACGAGATACAAAGATTCACCCCCTCGGGATTTGGCATTGCAATAGGCAATATTCGCCGGGCAGATGTCGAGACCGACAATAGACAGCGGCTTGAAATATTTAGACAGAGCTGCTATGTTCCCTCCCCTGCCGCATCCGATGTCGATCACCTGCCGCTCCCGAATCGCCGTCCTGCCCACTGTCTCAAGCAGCAGCTTGACCGAGTTTCTATTCCATGCATCGTCGGGCTCAATCACCGCATGTTGCTCATTCTCGTGCGGGACGTAACCATAATTTAAGAAGGTGGCGAATCGGCCTATACCGGACAGCGCAAGAGAGTGCGAAATCTCGCTATAATCCCGAATTTCAGCCTCTTTCCGGTTCCATTCGGAAGGGTGGACAAACTGCTCACGCCGGTCGAGCATCGATACATAACGGTCATCGTTCGTATATACCGCATCGCAGCTACAGCATTGTAGCAATGCCTCCGACTGGACCAGCACGCCCTTGCAGCTGGAGCATACCAACCTTGCAGGTAGATGTTGTAGCATGACTATCACCCAGCCGACGTATGCATTTGATTCAACGCGTACACATTATAGTAATTTGGGATATTCAAATCTTCGTAGTAATCGATCACGGCATAGAAACCGTTGGTTTGAAAGATGTTCTCGAGCCTGCTGATCTGCCCTCCGTCCAGTCCGTGTACCTCCATTACAATTTGCCTGATTTTGCCCCAATCTTCCGGTTCGATTCCTTCCAGCACCTCGAACTCACTTTTTTCCACGTCGATTTTGAGAAGATCAATTTGGTTCAGATCATAAAAACGGATCATTTCGGAGATCGTAGTTAGCTTGCAACGATAGATTTGTTCATTCAGAAGCTTCGGCGACATAAGATGATCGACAAAGCGGTTTAGCATTCGCCGGTCAGCGAAATTATCTTCGTAATGGTTGATTAACCCGTATCGGAGATCTTGATCGTGGTTCTCCCTGTATTTGATCTGGACAGAGTCCGTGGACATCGTAGGAAAATAGGCAAACTCCGCTTCCTTGATCTCATTGGAAAGCCCGACGTTAACCGTCGTTACGCGAGGCAGCGAGCTCGTATTCATCTTCAAGAGTTTAAACGTCGGAGGCAGTGGCTCAAAGGCATACACCCTGCAGTCGCTCTTGCTGCTGACATATAGGCTAAACATGCCGATATTAGCCCCGACGTCCAGGACCGTGCCATGATCCGGAAGCGTAATACCGTGCTTGAAATACATCTCCTTGTGGAAAATCTCGTTGTAGAGAAACTCGGTCTCTCCTTCGTTGTTTTGATAGATTTCAATCCCGTTGTGCAGCCGTTTCTTTGTAATGGCGTCTGTCTGCAATGGATGACGCTCATGCTCCGTCTTGCTCATTCAATTCACCTTCTCAACAATTTGTTTGTAGGGCATTTCTCTAACTGCTGGCGCTTTCATAGCGTTTGACGGCCAGCTTCCAGAACAGCCTGACCACTAGAAGCGATATAACGGGAGCTACAAAAATCCATATCCCAAGGAACAAGTCCAATCGATCAATCAAATAAACCGACGGCATGTTGGTGATGAACAAGATCGGCACAACATACAGCCCAATTCTCCGCAGCCATTTGGGGTATATGTACATCGGCATATTGTTTAAATCCCAACATTTGTCGAGTATTTCGAAGATCGAACCGGATTTCACCGTCCAGAAGGCAAGGATTTGCGGAAGTAGAAGTACCGAATAGGTCACGATTGTGCTACTCAAGATCACGCCGATATATCCGGCCACGTGGATCAAGCTTGGCTCGATGTCAAGACGCTGCCAAGCCAGTACGATCATCGTGATCCCGGCGATCAGGTTCGGGATCGGAAACGCGAAGTTAACGTGCCGGAATGAAATCATGAACTGCAGCGAAAGCGGCTTCGTCATATACAAGTCCAGCGTCCCGTTGCGGATATGGCCGGCGAATCTATAAAAGTTATCCATAAACAGTCCTGTATAGATTGCGATCATAATCGTATAGGTCCCCGTGAAGATCAACATCTGGTCAGGAGAAATGCCATTGATTTCGATCCCGAGCTGGAAAACGAACAAGATATAGATCAGCTTGGAAAACAGAAATACGGTCTCCATGATCAAACCGGAGTAGAAATTCGCTTTGTATTCCATGTAACCGACCAAGCTGTTCTTTGCGAAAATAAAGAACATACGTACATGCTTCCGAAACTCCGTCAAGCTGATACTCACAGATCTAACCTCCAACGGCTACATATTTCCTCATCCCGGAATCCCACGACAACTTCGAAATCATCATAAGCACAATTACCCAGACCGCTTGTAAGAGGAGTCCGCGCACGATTTCATGAATCGCCATGCTCCCATTGATGATGTTAACCGGGAAGAATACGACATATTGAAACGGTAAATAGCTGGAGATTCTGGCAAACGTATCTCCGAAAATATTAAGCGGAAAGATGGCACCACTTAGCAGATAGACGCCTTGATTGAACGCGATATAAACGCCCCAAACCTCGGTAATGATGAACGCGAGAGCACTAATCGAATAAAAAAGCAGGAAGTTGATGAGCAGTCCGAACAGAATGCTGACCAGGAACATAACGATCTGCACCCCTCTAAGCTGAAACCCCCAAATCTGAGTAAAAACGATCATCAGTATGACGAATAAGACAAGGACGACCCCGATCTGAACCGTTTTCCCACCGAAAAAATTGCATATCCGATAGCTGAAATAATGAATGGGCTGAGCGATAAATTTGCTCAGTCCACCCGTCTTGATATCATTCGCGATTTCCCCTTCGAAGCCGGCAGAAACCAGCTTGGAGACGACGCCGGACAACACGGAATAAATGATGATCTGTGAATAAGTATAGCCATTAATAATCTCTTGCGGCGAACTGCGAAACACAGCCGTCCAGAGGAAGCATTGGACGAGAATGATGAAGCCGCCGCTGATGATACTCATAAAGAAATCGGTCCGATACTCCATCGCATTCTGAAGCGCAAGGATGTACGTCCTTTTATACTTCTGTAAGGCTTTCATGTCTGACCCCATCTTTCTGATACAAGCTTTCGATGCCTCGCTCGACAGGTATATCTTCAACTGTGAAATCAAGGATCGGGAACCGGTCCAGCATCATCTTGGAAAGCCGCTGGAGGTCATGCTTATCGATCTCCATGACGGCATTCATACCGTCATGTTGCATGATAGCGCCATACTCGCTTAGCGCTTGCCTCGGCACTTCGTCCGTAAATTGCAGTTTGATGATCTTTTTTGCATGAAACAGCTCGTTCACACGCCGAAGATCGCCGTCGTATACGATCTTCCCTTGATTGATGATGATTGTTCGTTTGCATAAATCCTCAATATCCGCCATGTAGTGGCTTGTCAGAATAACCGTTGCTTTCGTCTGCTGGTTATAACACTTCAGGAACTCCCGAATGCGCTTCTGCGAAATCAGATCGAGTCCGATTGTAGGCTCATCCAGAAAAATTACCTTAGGCCGGTGGATGAGCGACGCAATTAGCTCCATCTTCATCCGTTCCCCCAGCGAAAGCCTACGTACCTGAATATTGAGCAGATCTTTAACATCAAGCATCTCCGTAAGCTCATCCAGGACAAGGTTGTAGGGCTTATCCTCGACCTCATAAATGCATTTGTTCAGGTACAACGATTCGTTCGCCGGTAAATCCCACCACAACTGCGATTTCTGCCCCATCACGATCGAGAACTGCATCTTGAATTCTTTTTTTCGCTCCCAAGGGACATAGCCTAATACCGTCGCTTGCCCGCTTGTCGGATACAAGATGCCGGACAGCATCTTAAGCGTAGTTGTTTTGCCGGAACCGTTCGGGCCTAAGAACCCGACCATCTCGCCTTGCTCGATTACAAGTGATATCTCGCTAACCGCTTCTTTGATCAGTGATTTCCGCTTCACTAAATTTTTTAGCGATTTTTTGAACCCCAATTCTTTTTCGTAGTAATTGAAGCTTTTGGATAAGCGTTCCACTTGGATAATACTCACTGGTTCACCTCATTTATGCTCATGTAGAATAGTTAAACACCGTGCAAATGCAAGACACTGCACTTGGAACATGCCGGTGTCAGTCGTTCATCCATCATTTCCCTTATCCTTCTGTAGGTCATGCCGTGCCATAATTCCTGTACGGACGCTTCATTTAATTTGCCGATCTCGAACTCTTTGAAAAATTTGCACGCAACAATCGTTCCATCGGGCGTAATATCCATCCGGTTCGAGAGAGCCAGGCACTTCTTGTTCATCGTGCCTTTACTCTTCACCTCTTTGCCGAGCACGAAATCTTCGATCTGGTCATAATCCAGATTCGGCTGGTAGCGTAAACGCATTTTCCAGACCCGATTATTCACCCGGTCCAACTCGCTCATCAAAGCAGGGATACGCTCCGGATCGAGCTTGTAGTTAAAGGCGTGCCAGCTTCGTTCGCCCTTGTGCTCGCTCGCCGCAAGGAAGTCGAACTTCTGGTCAAAGTAATCGTCCATTCCCTGCGTGCACTCGTCCGAGATGTACCACGGGAAACAGACCATGACCATATCTACACCGACGCCCTCCAGAAAGTCCAACAGATCGTACAGCTTGTCGGTCATAGCATCGTTAACGACGGTATGGATCGTAATTTTGCCCTTGAATCGGTTTTCCTTGCGCAGCTCGACTAGCATCCGAATAGCATCTATCGCCTTGTTGAATACCCCTTTGCCGCGAAGCGCATCATTCTCTTCTTCGAATCCATCAAGTGCAATGAGCAGCTCCAGGTTGTCGGAGATTCTCAGCAAGGCGTCCAGCTTTCGCTCGATCAGCATCGCGTTCGTGCAGATCGTCGTCTCGCGAGGATGGGCTTCAAGCAAATCGGCCAAACGGTCGAAATGGCTGTATACGAGCGGCTCGCCGCCCCAGATATAGAGTCTCGACTTGGCTGGTTCCGTCTCGAGGATCAGCTTCTCCAGCAGCCCGTAGTCGAGCTGTTCCCGCTGCTGCTCCGGTGTCATAAAGTGATGATAGCCGGTGTCGTTCCATTGATAGCAATGCTTGCAGCGCAAGTTGCATTGGTTCGTCAGTTTAATCCCGACCGACTCTGGCAACGGTGTCGCGTAACCCGCTATTTTCTCCATGTTCCGCTTGGTTTCCACCGTATTCTTGATAGTACGTTTCAATATTTGCAAATCCTTTGGGGAACGTTTAATCTCTGATTTCGGATTCATATCAACACCACCCTTCTTAAACCTATTAGGTCATTCACATGAATCAATAGATATAATACCTTGAACAAGCCGTACAAATCGGAAGCATATTTTTTTTCATATACGCGCGATAATCTTTGTACTTGTCACTACTCCAGATATCCAGCAAACTCTCTTCGTTCACGTTGCCAAAGGTCAGATCATAGAAGGCATGGCAGGGAGAAACGTCGCCCCTTGCCGTAATCTCCGCATAAACCCATGGAAGGGAGCACCGATTCCGTTTATCAGCCATCTGATGGAATTGCCCCGAGAAATAGTTGCTCAAATTTTGTTCATCTATCGTCTTCGGATAGGTGATCACATGGATGCTGTTTTTCAAGCAATACGCTTTAACATTATTGAGCTTTCTCGTCAATTCCGGAATATCGATCTGGCTGAACGAACTGGTGTCACGCCACACCATCCCCTTGGCATAAGGAGCTTCATGAACGTCGAATTTGTCACTAAGAACCTTCACATATTGGGCATACTGCTCTTCCGTTGCATAGAGTTGCACTTCCATGCTGATATGGTCCAACATTGACAAGTCGATATGCTTAAAGAAAAATTCCTCAACGTACATATAGTTCAAGGGCGTAATGATAAAGGATACACCCATTTTCGGAAATTGCTTGCCCTTGCTTTCCCGAAGCTCATAAAGCTTCTCGATCCCCTTGATTACTTTCTTGAATACGCCTTTGCCTCTCTGCTTATCGTTTATTTCCTCAGGGCCGTCGAGCGACATCCAGATCTTATTTGGAGCAGTCTCGACAAGCATCTCGGCATGCTGCTCAAGCAATGTGCCGTTCGTGGGGAAGTCCGCTTTACTTCCATAGTGATTGATCATGGCGAGAATGTCGCTCAGCCAAGGGTACATCAGCGGCTCGCCGCCGAAGAAATCGTAATACGGCTTGCCCGGGCTGCACTCGACGATGATCTTTTTAATGAGATCCGGATCCAGATGCGCTAACGTTTTTTTGCTTTTGTAGGGACCTTCGAGTCCCCACTCATAGCACATCTTGCATCGTAAATTACACTCCTCCAACAGCTGCATGACGATCCATCTCGGATAGCTTGTCTTTGTCTTATCTTGGGCGACACTCAATTTGTTTACGCTCATCGCATAACCCCTTCTGCCATTGAAATCTTACCCCTTCGTTAACGCGACTCTCGCACAATAATGATCCACATAATTCGTCCGTTCTCCGGGTCTGTTCATGATCGCTTGATGCATCTCCCTAAGGACCTCTACGGAAAAATCCATCTCCCGCCACTTCTCGTAGCGTATTCCGAACCCCAGTGATTCCCACAATTCCAAATTGCTAAGCTCGTGACTTCCGAACGGCTCCAGCAGAATAAGAGGGGTTTCGGATGCAAGCGAGTCGATTAATGTGCCCGCTCCCGGCTTGGCCACGATAGCCATCGCCTCCGAAGCGATATCGAATAACCAATGATGATCAACCTCAGCGGCGTATGACTTCGTGTCTTCTCCCGTTATTTCGATGTATGGCGGAAACTCGTGCAGGCCGTTCGCACTCTTCACCCATGCACACCATTCCGGATCATTCATCCAATATCGGTGATCGGGATCGGGCTTCGCTTCCTTCCAATCGTAAGCTACGATATCAAGCCCATAGTTATGGGAGGCAAGCTCTGGAATTGTACTTTGATAAGTGCCCATCCCCCAGCCGCCGCCATGAACAACAAGCCGCCGCTTCCTTGAGTCGAAGGGCAGTGCCGTACGATGAAGAACCGGGATTTCGTATCGAATTTCCATCTTGTCGGTGTCATAGAGACAAGCATTGTAATAATACTCGTCATAGCTAGGATGAAACTTCTTCAAGCTCTTCCAAGACGGGGCCAGATCTGAATCGACGTAGAGCAGGTCTACATGAATTTGATTCGGCAGCATCTTCTCCCTATACAAATCCAGAATATAGATCCAGTGTCCGGATAACGATATGAATTCGTACCGCTCTTCCGCTTTCCACGCCTCCAGCAATAGCTCGACCTGGGCATAATCAATGCTGCCCCGGATATCCATCGGCATTCGGGCCGATAAATTGGCAAGTGCGAAATTATTGTGGTAAGCCTTTCTGCTGTCTACAATATGATCCATCTTGTCTTGCTCCAAATAGCTTTCGAACACGAGCACTTCCGTCGCGATATCCCTTTTCTCGAAATCACTTGCAGCTAACAGGCCGGGAATATAGAAACCCAGACCGAAACCCGAGCATAGAATCGTCACTTTCCGCTCACCCATAAAATTTCTTCCTCCATTCATGGCTTCAAGCGCTTCGGACTGCATCAGCGGGCGATCTTGAAGGATAACGACGACAGCACCTCATTAACCTTAGTGGTCAATCGTTCGTTATCCCATTCCCCTTCGATCAACGAATAATATAATCTGCCTTTCACCTGCTTATTCCGGATCCCCTTGCACTCGCTGACGACTTTGTTAATAAAGAGCGTATTCGCGCTTAAAGGTAAAATACCGAATCCTCGATCAGGCTTATATAGAACACCCTCGCGGTCCAGCGATTCAAGCAATTGATCGAATGATACATCGCATGCAAACTGTAAAGTCGCATGTGTCATGCTCCCGGCCGTGTCGTGCTTCTTCAGGTAGCGGTCAACGTAATGCTTGATCAGACTCATCGATCTTCTTGCATTCACCTCAACAATCGGAACGATGCGGCCGTCTGTCAACAGCATAGAATCGACGCATACGTCGCCGTGATAACCCGACCGATAAAGCTCGCGAGCCGCCCGTTTCATTACATCAAAATACTTCGCTTCCTGCAGCATATGAAGCAACCTATCGTCTGCTGTATAGGAGCCTTGGTAAGCGAAATTGTGATTGACCAACTGCTGCACTGAGATATGTCGGTAAGTGCCGTCCGGATCGATGTGGAATTGGCAAGAAAAATCCAATTCCTTGCGGAGGAACGGCTCAATAATAAACCGAACCGTTTTTCCCTTGCTGCACTGATCGGCGACATAGGATGTGACTCGCCGCAAAATCGCTTCCGACTCGATCAGCAAATTGCCTTTCCCCGATACCCCAAACTCATCTTTGATCAGGAAGGGTCCTTGATTCAGCAAAGTCAAGCCGCTTGCCAGCAGCTTTTCGGGAGAATAGACCGTCTGGCTGTCACACCGAAGATCAAGGCGACGGTTCAATTCGGTTGAATACAGCTTCGAATTGACAGTCTGAACCGTTTCGATAGCTGGAAAATCCTGTTCCAGCCCGTAACGCGTTGCAGTACGATCCGCCCCCGGAATGACGGCAAAGGGCGACAACCGGGCGCCGTCCAGCAAGTAGAGATCCATGTCACCCATTCGATCGGCTGATGTGAGCAGGTCGAATATATTGGCGGTTCTGCCTACGCTTCCTACATCAGGACTCTCGAGATCGGTTGAATTGGAAAGAAATTTAAATCCGATCTCATGCAAATACTCTTTATGGCAAACGTTCATTCGATAGCGAGTAATGAGCTTATCCTGCGCCTCGCAAAATGGGAAGAGCAGCTCATCCATGGCCATCACGATATTCTCCATTTCAGGATCGTGAAACGACGGCAGTTTGGCTAGATTAGGGTCGCGCCAGAAGCGTTCCGCGTCAAATGTCCCGATAATGAGCTCGAACTTGCGTCTATCGTTCATACAGGCGCTGTTTTCTGCAGCTCCGAGATATAATTGCAGAAGGTCGTGACCGACTCCATAAGATTGAAGTCGAATTGTTCAAAATCGATTTCAATACCGAAACGCTCTTCCACCTGTAGTACAAAAGTAATTAGCTGTAAAGAGTCCAATCCCCCGTCTTCCATGATGTTCGAATGCTCGTTCAAACTGTTTGCCAGTTGGGCGTCTTCCTTGATTTCGCATATCATCGCTATGATCTGTTCTTGCATAGGTACCTCCCGTTTAATGGATATATTGACCCTGGTAATAATGGATCGTTCTAGCGAGTGCATCATGCAAACTGATCGCCGGTTCCCAGTCCATAATCGTCCTTGAAATGGTAATATCCGGCTTCCTTCTCCTTGGATCGTCTTCCGGCAGCGGGAGAAACTCTAACTGCGCGTTGGACTTCATTAGCTCCTTCAATATTTGGGCGACTTCAAGTATGGTGACTTCCTCCGGATTCCCCAAATTGACTGGCTGTTCATACGTGGTGCTCAGCAGTCTCACAATCCCTTCCAGCAAATCGTCGATATACTGAAAGCTTCTCGTCTGTCTGCCGTCGCCATAAATCGTAAGGTTTTGCTTGGACATGATTTCATTAATGAAATTGGTAATGACGCGTCCGTCATTTAAATCCATCTTCGGGCCGAATGTATTGAAGATCCGAATGACCCTTACCGGTATACCGTATTTCCTGTTCATCCAGTAGGTGATCGCCTCTGCATACCGCTTCGCTTCGTTGTAGCAGCTTCTTGCTCCAACCGAATTCACGTTGCCATAGTAGGTCTCCGGCTGAGGGTGAACAGTTGGGTTACCGTAGATCTCGCTTGTTGAAGCCAAGAAGAAAGCAGCCTGCTTTTCTTTGGCCAGATACAGCAGATGCATCGTCCCTTCGCTGTTGACCCTCATCGTTTCGATCGGATAGGACAAATATTTAGGCGGACTGGCAGGACTTGCAAAATGCATCACCCAATCGACAGGGCCTTCAATTGCGAGCGGATAAATGACGTCATGCTCGATAAACTTGAAATTGGGCGACCGTAAGAGATTGTCTATATTGACAGTAGACCCGGTCAGAAAATTATCGACGCCGATAACGGTATGGCCTTCCCGCAGCAGCCTCTCGGCAAGGTTGGAACCGATGAAGCCTGCGACTCCTGTTAATACAATGAATATTATGATCCCCACCCTTACTTAAGGTTTGTGAAGCCACTATTAATTCAATCGAACAGGTATGGTTCTATGCATGAATCACAAGATGTCGGGTCAAATAACAGGAGAGATTCTTGAGGTGAGTGGATTCGCTGTGGTTGTGCCGGAAAAAGCGCTTGAAGCAATGCGGATCGTTGAAAGACAAGAAAGCAATAGGCTGTCAGCAAACGGATCTTTAAGACAAGAGCAACGGTTTGGCTTAATCAATACGCTGTATCGCAACGATTATAATCCCGGCATCACTCCCTCCATAAATATGCCCGGATCACCACCGGCTTCGGGCTAAGGCTTCTATTCAGGTACAAGAAGAGATATCCACAACTGACATCATCTGCTCCCTCAACATTACTGAATGCCTACCTTCTTCAGCCATCGTTCAAGGAATATGGATTCTTCATTTTCTATATTCGTAATCAGCGTTTGTAAGCTTTCGGAAATACTCGTATCCCTAGTCAAATTATATTTAATCGCTACATTCACAAGTATCCTTGCCTGAAGTTCTATGGCTGTGAATTCATCTATATGCTCTTGATTTAATTCAATTAAATGCCGATTATGGTACAAGTACTTGAGTCTTAGCGTCATCATCTTCTTATGATCATAAAGTAAATGAAAGGGTCTTATATCAAGCATAGCCTTATGTTCCGATGTTTCTTTCACATAATTAAATAGAGTTGTGTATATTTGCATGCCGAAGTCAAGATTATCCTTGTCACCCCCGTAGTTGAACATCTCCCAATACTCCGGCGTTTGCTTAGTGAAATAATTTCTTATAGAATTCAATAGGGTATCTGCACTGAATTTATCCTGATTTTGATCATTGAATGTATACAGATAAACCATTTCTCTAAGGTAATCATGATTGGTTGTTAGATGATTTGTGTCGAACGCAAGATTGAAATCATTAAATGATATCTCAGCCTGACTATACACCCCGTTCTTAAAAAAATCGGAAACATACAACATCTCTCTATCCAAATCATAGCCATAAACAAATATGTCATGATGCAATTGAAGTTTATTGTAGCGATCGCTTAGGGGCACGTAGAAATAATTGATCATGGTGTGGACATAGTTATTAGCATTAATATTTTCTACAATAAAATGAATAACAGAGTCCCATTTAGTTGTTACAGTATCTCTATGTATCTTTTGAGTAGTAATCCATTTGCACGCATCCGAAGGCCGTAGCTCATAAGTCACAGGAAAATAAAAATCTCCCCAATGATGTTTATAATCTTTGTTAATAAACAATTGGATATAATTGCTAAATATCCATGGGTGTGCGCACTCGTAATGGGTAAGTATGGACAAGAGATGAGCATGTTGCGTATAGGTTGTAATCATCGGATAACTGACCGGCAATATTTTTCTGCCTAACGTTTGAGTTGAATTCTTCAACCTTTCGTTCACCCCTGGTTAAATGGCTTAAGGATTTCGAATCAGTATATCTCATTTAGCAATAAGCGCTTCGTACTTGCCCTGTCCAGTTTTCCTGTTTTTGTTTTTGGAATGTTATCGATAATCCTCCATTGTCTAGGCACTTTATACGTTGACAAATGCAAGTTGCAATGTCGTGTCAGTGCATCTATATCAATCAGGCATTCATTAAAAACTTTCAGAAATGCGATAGGCACTTCGCCTAACAGATCATCGTGTACACCAACAACCATGACCTCCTCCACTTCTTTCAAGCCGTACAAAAATTCCTCGATTTCTTCCGGATAGATATTGATACCGCCGGATATAATGATATTCTTCTTTCGGCCTGTGAGTATAAGACACCCTGATTCATTCCAATATCCCAAATCTCCTGTCTTTAACCAACCCTCAACAATGGTAGCGTTCGTTAACTCCGGGTTTTTGTAATAACCGAGCATCACATTCGGGCCCTTTACCCAAATTTCTCCGATAGCAGCTCCTTCTATCTCATTCTCTTCTTCGTCAACAAGACGAATAGAAACGTCATCTATGGGTGATCCACAGGATAAGTAGCGCTCTCCCCGTTCCATCATGCTTACCCGCGGAGAAGCTTCGGTCAATCCATAGGTTTGAATAATGTCCGCATGAGGAAATACAGTCTGAAGATGGTCTACTAATTTCGCGGGAGTCGCCGCACCGCTAATTACAATAAATTCAATGGAGTCAAAGGCACTCCAGTTCTTTGTCTGATGGAAATCGGAAACAAAGTGCATCAATTGCGTAGGCACCGCTGAGAATGCCGTGACCGCCTTATTCTGAAACAGTTTAAACGCGGTGCGCGGCAGAAAGGGCAAGCTGATAAGTTTAATTCGGGTTCCATATAACATACAAGAAATTAATTGCGTGACAATCGTAGAACTGAAATGAACGGGCATCGTTACAAGAAACGAATCTTGTTCTGTATACCCCACCTTTCCGCCATGTGCCAACGCATTCGTTAATACATTCCAATGGGATAACATAACGATTTTAGATTTTCCGGTTGTGCCCGATGTAGGAAGGAGAATCGCACATTGATTGGGATCGGACTGATTGGTTAACGAGATCGATTCGAACGAAGGCATTGGTTCTTGCGATAAATCCTGAGCGGTAACCCAAGGTATGTCGCAATTTAAATGCGCTGGCTGTGCAGATTTGCTGATAACCAATTTGGCGTCACTAGCAATTAAAATATTTTCAATTTCAGTATTGGACGCCGAATAAGGAACCGGTACTAACACATAACCGCAGAATTGAATGCCCAGCGCCGCAAAAATGAACAAGGGCTCATTATTTGTGTATAATGCAAGATGGCTTCCGGACTCAAGCTCAAAATTCTTGTGGATATATAGAGCAATCAAGTAAGCTTCTGTCATCACCTCTGCGTAAGTCCATTGCTGCTTTAGATCTTCAAGGATAATATGATCTTGGCGATCAGAGGCCTCCAGAAATAGACGCTGAATGATAGTCATCATAGCGTTCTCACAGTCAAATAATTAAGGATTAATCCAGCCGTGGAGAACTTCTCAAATAACAGATCTTCATCAGGGATCGAGATGTTAAACTTCGATTCCATTAAAACAATAAGCTTGATGAAGCCTACTGAATCGATCCCTTGGTCCAACAAACGGGTATCGTGGCCTTCCGGATACTCGATGTCCAGCTCAGCAAAAATTTCATCTCTCAAGATAGATTCTATTGATTTAGACATCATATTCCCCCGTTAGATAATCTTTAGAAAGGCTGATTAAAGAGGATAGTATACGTGATGAGAAAGTGATTTTGAAGAAGAATAAGTTCATAACGATGAACAAGGTGAATTTGCATTGAAAGAGTTGTTTGCATAGTTGTATGCAGAGATTCTGCAATTCATGCTGGAGGCGGAGTATGACACGATGCAGGACATAAAAAGCTTGACGCGAAGAGTACAACGACGGAAATAATTGAGGGTTCCTTCGTCAACATCGCAAAGCCTAAAGAAAAAAGCATTTTCCCAAGCAATGAAGCGTTGCTGAAAATGCTCTACAAAACTAGGATGAATGTCACTCGTAAATGGATAGTGCGTGTACAAAACCGGGATTAAGCACACCATCAACTCTCCATTTTCTTCCTTGACGGGATTGAACTATACTGCGTAAAGATTTGCTTGGAGAGCGTTTACAATAGTAGATTTACAGCACCAATCGCTCGATATATTAAATATAATTACATATCTGCCAATTGTCAACAGTTTCGAAAAGCCCGTTGATGCCAAGGAGATGTTCAACGCATGCTGTTGGGCTGTCAAGAACGAACGTCAATTATTTAAGGAGAACGGCTCGACTTCAAACTGGAATCGCTCATGAACACGATACAGAATCACGTGTATCAGCGTCCAAAGCTGAGTTAATGAAGTTTGCCTCGCTTTGACGTCCAATCGAAATCAGTTATAACTCTAGCACATGGGTAAACATGGTTTCCAGTAACCTCTTTCATCCGTTCGGAAAGAAAGAGGTTACTGGTACGAAAGTATGGCTGTTGGCCAGCGGCGAGCCACATGAAGATGATATTTTCACGAACCCCCTACAAGGCTTCTCTACCCACATTTGGCTACAAGCGTGATGATAAGAAGCTTCTACTTGATGAGATCTATGCCCCTATAGTTCAAGAAATTTCACCTCTATCTGTATTAGGTTTAGGGTGTGTACAAAATCAGTAATTACTTCATTATTACAGGTACAAAAAAAGACACGGAAGAACAACTCCGTGCCTATATAAAGCAATTATCCCGCTTCACCGAACTTCAAATTGAAGGTCAACAAGTCTTTAAGCAGGCACTTCAAAGACTTATTCAAAAAATTGAAGTTATTAACGGCGGTTCAATCAAAGCCATACATTATATATTTCCTGTCCTCAATCCATAAGGAAGTTGGAACAACGAGAGGCGTAGGAATTAATCCTGCCCCTTCCATTTTAACATCGCCACCGATTCCACATGCACCGTATGCGGGAACATATCCACCGGCGTTACCTCCACGGTGCGATAGCCGCCATCTTCCAACACACGAAGATCACGTGCCAGCGTACTCGGATTACAACTCACGTAAACCACGCGTTCCGGCTTCATCTCCAGGATGGTATCGAGCAAACGCGGGTCGCAGCCTTTTCGTGGTGGGTCGACAACGATGACGTCAGCTTCGATGCCTTGTTCTTTCCAGCGCGGGATGACATCCTCAGAGGCACCAACTTCGAACTTGACGTTGCGCATCTCGTTCAATAGAGCATTGCTCCGCGCATCCTCGATCGCTTCAGGCACGATCTCTACCCCATACACCTGATCCGCATGTTGCGCGAGAAAAAGAGAAATCGTTCCGATGCCGCAATAGGCATCAATTACCGTCTCTTTGCCGCTCAGTCCAGCGTACTCTACCGTTTTGCCATACAGTACTTCCGTTTGCACCGGATTCACCTGATAGAACGAACGCGCAGAGATCGCAAACTGCACATCACCGATATAATCATAAATTACATCACGGCCCCACAGGACGCGGGTCTCATCGCCAAAGATGACGTTGGTCTGTTTCTTGTTCACGTTCTGGCAGATGCTTGCCACATGCGGAATCGCTTCACGGATACTGCCAATCCATTCGTCTTTGTACGGAATGTCTCGACCATTCGTGACCAGTACGAGCATCATCTCGCCAGTACGGAATGCCTTCTTCACAACCACATGGCGCAATAAGCCGCGACCTGTCTCTTCGTTGTAGGCGCTAATTCCAAAATGACTGCCGATCTCTTTAACCTTTGCGACCACTTCGTCATTGTGCTCATGCTGAATGAGGCAACTCTCCATATCGATGATGCGATGGCTTCCTTTGGCGTAAAAACCACCTACCAGACCACCCTCGGTCACACCAATGGGCACCTGTGCCTTGTTCCGATATCGCCACGGCTCGTCCATACCCATCGTAGGAAGGACGCGAATACCCTGTTCCGTATTTTTTGCATCCTCCATCATCACGTTCAATTTGCCAATCCGTTGCAAATTATCAATCACCAACTGGCGTTTCCACGCAAGCTGTCCGGCATAACTCATATGCTGGATCTGGCAGCCGCCGCACTGATCGTAGATCGGGCAAGGCGCGGACACTCGATCCGGGCTTGCTTTCACGATTTCCAGCAGTTTGGCATAGCCATACTGCTTCTTGGTTTTCATCACGCGCACACGCACGGTTTCACCTGGAAGCGCACCCTGCACAAAGAGCGTGTATCCATTCGCACGACCTACACCCTCACCGTCATGGTTCATGCCAATGATGTCGATGACGGTCTCTTCATTTTTGCTAACGGGCAGTCCTTCGATTGGTGCAGATTCACGCGTTCTCCCCTTTGGACGAACGGCAGAAAGAGATGCGCCTTGTGGCCGCACCTCTTTTCCCTGCTGACGTGTAGATGGACGAGATGATTGACTTGGCTGACGGGACGCTGAAGCGTTCCCTTGCCCCTGAGAGGCAGCCGAATTCCGGCGGTTTTTTCCACGACCGCTGCGGTTCGTATTAGACAACGTACATTCACTTCTTTCTTCTTATATGGTATCACATCAAAAAATAACGTTCCGAATTTCTAATGAATTTCAGAAACGTTATATCATCTTCGGATGGTGTTTTCCGACCTTTTTCGGTCATTTTCTCCAAAATAACGACACTGAGATTCGTTAGATTCGCAGCTTCGGCTATTTAGCCACATTAAGGCTTTCTGAGTTCGTTAGCCGCCAGCCGGCACTCGACCAAACTGTTACATTCAGTACGGTGTACTACATCGCAGTACCATCGAACTAGACCAGCACTTTTAACCTTCACTGTTCAATGTTCATTGTTTCACGTTCACTCAATCACCACAATGTGCCCTGTATCCGCTCAACGTATGGTGACCACATGAGATTATACGCGATCCCACCGTACACAGCAACTGGAAATTGCACTTCCATCTCACCTTACGGCAGAGCTGTATCCAACTCTCCTCACCACTTGTGCGATGCTTTACAAAAACCACTGCGGCATTAACGCTTTCCGCAAGCAACCACATTCTCCGCTAAGTGCCAAGTTTAACGATACAACATCAGATGATGACGCAAATTCGTAAACGTAGCAGGTAGCGTGCCGCCCAACTCTCCATCGAGGTTCAGTTGCACATAACCTGGCGACGTAACTTCCATATGACTCGTCTGGAAATGAACCACTTTCTTGTCGTTCAGATGCTCCCCACGCAACGCGAGCGTTACGAGGCGAATCATATCAGCCAGATTACATTTGCGGACACCGATCACATCGAACAGACCATCATCAATGGTTGCTCCTGGAGCCAACTTCTCAAAACCCCCGACCGAATTGGTATTGGCGATGAGGAATAACATGAATTCATCATGGATCTCTTCCTGACCGTCGGCACGAATAATCAGCTCCTGTGGAGACAGACTCGCCATTTTCTCAATACCCTTCATATAATAGGCCAGTTGCCCAATCATCGTTTTCAGACGACTCGGCACTTCATAGGTCAGTTCAGTTAATGAGCCGCCACCGGCAATGTTGATAAAATATTTATCATTCGCTTTGCCCAGATCGAGCGGACGAAGTTGCTGGTTAATGACCAGATCCACATAATCCTCCCACTGTCTCGGAATGCCGAGTGCACGTGCAAAATCATTCGTTGTTCCCAAAGGGAACACACCCAGCGGAGGACGATTCTCCCGCTCAGCCATACCATTGATAACTTCATACAACGTGCCATCGCCACCAGCAGCAATAATCATGTCATATCCGCGTTCAATTGCCAGTTCAGCTTCCCGGGTTGCGTCACCTTCACCCGTTGTTGCGTGACATGAAGCTTCAATACCACCTTGATCCAAACGCTGCAAAATATCAGCCAGACGTTTCTTCATTTCTTCCCGGCCTGAGGTCGGATTATATATTAAGCGAGCTTTTTTCATCTCATACGCCACCTATTCCACATTATCCATGAGTCTAAACGACCTCATATTCTTACGTTGCATCAGTCCACAAAAGGGCATATTTTTTACACAATAATGAACTTGCGTTCATTCTGCTCTAATCTTTCGACTTACCTATATCTATGCATCAGGAATTCCGTCTCATTCCAAAGCCTTTAACTCCTATCATATCATCAAATGTAAAGATGTCCTAGCCTGTAATCCATAAGTATATTTTAACATATCCGTACCCACTAATCTGCCTATTACCCAATAAACCTCACGCACCGATCCTGAATCTTCTCCACTACCTTTTATGTAAAATAGTCTCATTAATCAACCATTCTGCCCGCTTGGACAGGAATTAGTCTTCGATTTCGATGATATTTATATGATTATGACATAGATATGCTACAAATTTACAAATCTTAAGATGAAAAGATAAATAACATAAACCTTTTTCCAATATAGTTTTAGTGCACCCTCAACTTAGCACCACATCATACCCTTGAAGGAGAAGTGTAAATGAAAAAAATCGTGTTAATGCTCCTGGTCTTTCTTATGGCATGTATTCCTTGGGTCACCGTTGTTGAAGCGGCAGAAATCAATCATGATCAGGTTGTCGGATTCCAGGAAGTCTCACCAGTCACCGTAATGCAACAAGCAGCCAAGCGTTTTCAGCCATTTTTGAAGGTCTATCATGGTTGTGTGCCTTTTCCCGCAGTGGATCAACAGGGCAATACCAGCGCTGGCTTGAATACGTCCGGGTCATCGAATGGGAACTGTAGCTCAAATACAGGGCAGATCTACTCCCGCTCCGCATGGCACAATGGGGTGTGGGCTATCATGTATTCGTGGTATTTCCCCAAAGACTCCCCTTCCTCTGGACTCGGCCATCGTCATGATTGGGAAGGAATCGTCGTGTGGGTCGATAATCCGGCAGCTGCCAATTCCAAAATCCTCTCTATCGCATATTCCGGTCACGGCCAGTTTACAAAAGTTACACCGAGCAATAACAATACACAAGGTAACCATCCGTTGATTTCCTATAATAGTACCTGGCCGCTGAACCATGAGCTCGGGGTCACCAACGCTGTTGGGGGAACACAACCATTAATCGGATGGGACGATCTGACTTCTGCCGCACGAAATGCACTCAACACGACAAACTTCGGTAGCGCCAACGTGCCTTTCAACGATAACAATTTTACCAACAATTTAAATAAGGCCTGGTTCAGATAAAAAAAATCCCCTTCAAGTGGCAGCTCACTTGAGGGGGATTTCGTTATGAAGTTATCGTAGTATCCCGGATACCTGTATCACTTTTTCAACCAACCTCAAAATCCGATTTTTCTGCCTGCACGCAGCTGTTTATACCAGAAATAGACGGTGCAGCCTACACAATAACCCAGCAGTGCCGCGCTTGCAGCCGCGAGAAGCATGACGGAGAATACATAACCTGCGCCTACCCAACCAAGCGAGAACGAGATGAGTGCCAAAGACAGGAAGAGCACGGCCAGAATATTGTTGAATCGCTGTAGCTCCACCGCCTGCGCCTCTGTACCTTTACCAGTCAGCACGACTTTGCCAATCTGTACGAACAGATTAAATTTGCCACCGGAAGCCAGCCCCACCACCTGAATGATCCACAGCAAGCCCAGAACTACAATTGGATTGAACACAAACGAGAGCAAAACAAACAATACAATACCAACCTGATTTGCTTTCACATAGCGCATAGGTACTTCCCGCATCTGTATATCTCCTTATCCCCATTTTATTAGTTGGTTTTATTGTAGTCGGTATTGGGTTAATGAGCAACACTTCATTTAAGGGGAGTAAAATCTCTTTTCAGCACATCCCAATGGGGAGTCGGGGTGCCTGTTGTCTTTTTCCAATCGGTAAATGCATTATTTAACGCCTCAATCTCTCCAAAAGAACCCGCGACCAGCTTATGAACCGGAAGCATGCTATAGATCTTCAACAGAAGGTACAACATCCGTTGATGCTTGCGGATCATTTTAGCCTGAATCTCCGGTATAATCGTTATGCCCATAGCCTCAAGTACGCTAAAGCCTTCATCCATCGCCCCAATCATATGTTGGATTTGCTTTCTATTCCCGTCCAACTTGATCAACTCACGCTCCTCATTAAAACTCACCGCATTAAGCATCAGAATGGGGATGATATGGCTTTTCAGCCAGGCATCAATATCGCTCAGAACATTTAACTTGTATTTCACATGTTGGAAAGCTTGGTCCAGCAAAGGTTTAAAGCCTATCTCTCCGTCCAGACTGCCGATTACCATTTGTCCGCTGCCTCCACCGACCGATAACATGCGGTCCTTTTCCCGCTTCCCTGCACTCACATGAAATCCAAACGCGACCTGTTTTGCTACCCTGCTGTTTTCCTCCAAAAAGTTTTGCATGCTTCGTGCATCTGCGTTGTTTCCCACAATCACAATATTGCTGCTCTGATTGTCTGCCAGAATAGGTAACACTGAAGGAAAATCGTTATACTTCATGACAACAAAAATCAGATCATATTGGTCATCCACTTCCAACGTTCTGGCTACCCGAACCTGATCAACTGTCGTTTTGAATTGAAAAAAATGCCGGATGACGAGTCCATCCTTCTCCAGCTCCTCTGCCCGCTTCCCTCTGGCCAGAATGGTGACTTCATTGCCGCCGCGCACCAGAACATGCGCCAGTTGACTGCCCAAAACCCCCGCACCATACACTAATATCTTCATTGGTTATCCCTCAATTTCATAGTTTATAAATAATCGTTGTTTTATCAACATTTGTTGATAAAATAAGAGTAACAAAGCACCTACTGTGCTTCAATCGTTAAAATATCCGTTTTTGTTGAATAATCAACGAATGATTCCTTATTGTTGAAAACCATCATAGGAGGGGCCATGGACAGACGAGTACTCAAGACACGAAAGGCAATAATTGAAGCTTTTGTGGGGTTACTGGAGGAACAGGATTTTGAGCAAATTACGATAAACGATATTGCTGATCGGGCTAATGTAAACCGAGGAACCATCTATTTGCATTACGCTGACAAGTTCGACCTGTTGGATCAATGCATTGAGACCTATTTGCAGCGGTTGTTGGATGCCTGTATGATCGAAAGCTCTACTACAACACCCGTTACGGCCAAGGATGCGCTGCTCAGAACTTTCCGTTATCTGGAACAGCATGCCTCTACCTATACTACACTTCTAACCAAAAAAGGTATTCCGGCATTCCGTAGTAAGTTGATGACATTGTTGGTCCAGGGAGTACAGGATCAAATGGATGCTTGTGGAATCCAGGAAGGTATGAAAAAAGAGATTACCATACAGTTTCTTGCTTCCGCTGCAGTCGGTATCCTGGAGTGGTGGATTATGAATTCCATGCCTTATCCGGCCGAGGAGATCGTTGACCAATTAATAAGTTTACTGGAGCTACATCTGCAATTGCACGCACCCATTAATGGATAGCCCAATCTCTTTCAAGTGATCTACAACAAACAAAAACCACGTCCTTCGACGTGGTTTGATTGTTTATGAAGCTATGGAGTTCAAATCAATTGATGCGACATCACTGCGAGCGATGTGATCACACACCTAGGCCAAAGCGATCACTTCAAGAAGAAGCTTTAACTTCATTACATCTCTCCAGCAAAATCTGGATCTGGCGCTCCAGCCACTGCCCAAGCAATGGATGTGGCAACAGTGTCTCACCGCTGTACACATAATTCAGTTCTTGCAACCGACCCGGGATAACGTTCCTCGTGAAATAACCGGCACTCAAAAACAGCGGCGTCACAATGACTCGGTTCCCCCGCTCTTCGCTCCAGTACTTCACTTTGTCGTACACACTCTCCGGATTCAGCAATGCATAATCCGTATGGGCTACATCACTAACTTCCTGCACACGCTCTGCAAGGGAAGAAATTCCGGCTTCCCAACGCTCGCGAAAACCATCATGAATACTACCATGGCCAACCAGCAGAATCGTTTCTTCCTCCGGTTGCTGCGACAGTACTCGGACTTTGTCCCACACCATCACGGCAATATCCGGATCGTTATCCACCGGATAACCGAAGTGAACCCGAGCCTTCACTTCGAACGGTTCCAGATCCGTTTCGCGATCAGGTGTTTCCTTTGCACCAATGGCATATTCAATTTCATCCACGTGTGTACTCCCGGACGAAACAAATAGAGGTACGACCAGAATATCGGTTACGCCTTGTGCTTCCAGTCGGTCGATACCGTCCTGGATCAGGCGTCCTTCCACAAGTTCAAGAAAACCGGCTTCAACCGGTAATGGAACAGGCAGATTCAACCGGGAGATCGCGTCATCGACGGATTCCACCCAGGTCTGCTCCTGTGAACCGTGACTGATGATGAGTACACCCGGCTTCTTCATGTTAGCGTCCCAGGCGTTCCAGCGTCATTTTATAACCATCATTGCCGTAATTCAGGCAGCGTTTCACACGTGAAATTGTAGCTGTACTCGCACCTGTCTCCGCTTCAATCTGGTTATACGTATTGCCTTTACCCAACATACGAGCCACTTCCAGCCGCTGGGACATGGATTGGATCTCGTTAACTGTGCAGAGGTCATCAAAGAAAACATAACACTCTTCAATATCTTTTAGCGTCAAAATAGCCTCGAATAGTTGTTCAATGCTTTTATCATTTAGCTTTTTCAGCTGCATTTCATCATCATCCCCTAGCGGTTACTGTGTACCTACATTGTACTCACCCTGAGTTGGTATTTCAAGCGTTACCGATTTCACGCACTACAGAATAAAAATACATGTTACCGCTTACAAAAGGTACTATTGTCCTCCCCTCGCGTACATCGGGCGAAATTTCCGCGCTTTTTCCCAGTTTTCACCTGTATATATCCGATTACTTATGTAGGATTTCAATCCTCCTAAATGTTACAATTTTGTGTCTAAACTGCATTTTACTCTTCGTGAACCTGCCATCTTACATGCGCCCAAATCCGCAAATATCCCGTTTTCCGGGATACCCGCCTACGCCGTCTCTCCGCGAATGACATACAGTATAACAAAAGGGAGTTCCACAAGGGTCTATGATGTACATCTGTCATGCAACTCATGGAACGCAATTCCGAAATCCAACATAGAAGGAACGTGATCGTTCATGCCACAGCATTATTATCACCGCCAGCCAGCACCAAGGCAGCGTCCGTCTTCTCATGCTCATCGGCAGGCGCATACTTCTGCCTATATGCCGCCCGGTGTGGTTCCACGGTCTTTAAATGAAACTCAGATTCAACCGATGTATCCTGGCGTAGAACCACACTACCCGGGCTTTGGTGAAGTCGAAGCTTCTGCAGTCGTACCCTATGGGCAGGGTGTGGCTGGCGGAAACTTTTATGGAGGTGCAGCTCAGGTTCTTCCCCCAGCTCCGGTACCGGCGCCTGCTACTGGCAGTTCCGGCTTTTCATTAGCCAACATCGGTGAGTTAAAAGGAATGATCGACCGCTTCGGCGGTATTGATGGAATCATGAGTGGAATAGGCAAAATGCAAAAGGTCGTCGGTGGGATCCAGCAGATGGCTCCGATGATGAAACTCGTTATGGGCATTCTGCCTTTTGGAAAAGGAAAAACGGATAGCAGCGCGGCCGATGCAGACTATGAAGAATATAAGCCGTCCCGCAAACGCAAAAACAAACGTCGGAACAAAACAACGAATGCTACACGTCGCCGCAATCCAACTCCAGTCCGTCGCAAATCCAATTCCACAAAGCGCCGTCCCAAAAGTCGCAAAGGTTAAAAAAAATTCAGGCACCCCCTTACAGAAGGCGGGTGCCTTAACACCGTTCATCCGTATACAAATAAATTTCAGGAACTTACGTTCTTATTTCTGTAATTTGAGGTATACTGGATAGTAACTAAAGGAGGCGGACCATGGAACTTATCAAAGACAAATACACTCCCGCATTAATCGATCGGACCGGCGAACAGATGCGTCAATTCTACCCTAAGCTGGATACACAGCAATTTCATGAATTGGTTTTCGCCGAAGGCTGGGAACAGTTGGAATTCAAAGCGCGCATTCGCAGAATCACACTGGCTTTGACCCAGGTACTGCCGGACAATTATGAGGAAGCATTACATATTATCGAACAAGCCGCCCCTACGATGAGAGGCGTTGAATATCTGTTTGTACCGGATTTTATCGAAGTGAACGGACTTGACCCAGAGGATTACGAGTTATCCATGAAGTATCTGACCCTCTTCACACCTTATTCCAGCTCGGAGTTCGCGGTACGCCCGTTTATTGAACTTTATCCAATCCAAACGATGAAACATATGATGGCGTGGGCAGAGAGCAACAACGAGCATATCCGCAGACTTGCCAGTGAGGGCAGCCGGCCACGTTTGCCATGGGGTGCGAAACTCCAGAACTTTATCACTGATCCAACACCTGTACTTCCGATTCTGCATGCATTGAAACAGGACGAGTCCCTCTATGTTCGCAAAAGTGTCGCCAATCATCTGAATGACATCTCCAAGGACCACCCTGAACTGGTTATGGATCTGGCCACGACCTGGTACGGACAACATGCACACACAGACTGGATTGTCCGGCATGCCAGCAGGTCATTACTGAAGAAAGGACATAGCACAGCACTAAGTCTTTTTGGTTATAACGAGCAGGATTCGATTCACATTGAGCAGCTTCAGCTTGTCCAGGATACGATTAGCATTGGCGAGGATCTCCATTTTTCGTTCGATGTCGTTAATGAGAGCGGCGAGTCCCAGATGCTGCGAATTGAATATGAGATGGGTTATATGAAGGCAAACGGCAAGCAGGCCCCCAAACGGTTCAAATGCTCCGATAAAATGTACCCGACAGGCAGAACCAAGGTAGCCACCAAACAATCCTTCAAAGTCATCACAACGAGAAAATATTATGTCGGTCTGCATACGCTTACCATTCTTGTGAATGGCAAAGAAGCAGCTACAACTTCTTTTGTTCTTGAAATGGAGTAAAAGGAAGTCATCATAAGTTATACACAGCTTGTTGAAGCGGAATAGTTATTCACATGTGGATACATTTTTTCAAAACTTCTAATAGAAGAATCAGAAAGGCCACCTGGCAAACATCATCTCCCGACATTTATTACTGCCCGAGATCATGGCCCAGTGGCCTTCTTCATATGTAGTTCAAACTGCAATTCCCCTTACCCACCCTCACCGCTATCCAAAGACCTGCATATGGTCGTAACAATTAGAAAGATACACGATACATCCATGCTGCGCATTCTTGTAACAATATTGGGCTAAATGATGATATGGGTTAGACATGGCCCAGCGTCTACCAGGTTTCCAACTTCCCGTTGGTGGGTTATGCTCGCTTCATTTGGATAGGGTTACCGACGCAGTTTTATTCCTCGATTAAGTCTATGGTCCAGTTCTTCTCCTGAATTTTAAAATCCAGTTCCCGGTAGGATTTCGAAAGGCTATCCACTTTATGTTGAATATCTGCTATGTTCACGGTTCGCTCATACTTCACTTCAGAACGACTGTACCGATCCTGGCGAATGGACGCATGCTGCAAAACTTCGTTAAACGATGCTCTTTCTTGCATGATTCCATCCCGCTCTGCAAGGGCATCTGCAAGCGTAACTCCAGCTGTGAAGTCAGTCTGTGCATTGGTCTTATTAATTTTCTTAACCAATACCGTCAGGCTCCGGATCGTATTCTCCAGGTCAATCATAAGCAACTGTGGGTCCTCTGCTGGCTGTTCACCTTCCTGAACTTTAACTACGCGTTCCAGACGTTGCTTGAGCTGAGCTATCTTCTTCTGCTCATCTGCACGCAGTACAAGAGCCTCTGCCAATCTCATCGTATCCCATCCTTCCACAATGATATGTATGGATAATTCATCCAGAATCTATTCACATATCGTTATATTTTACCTGTGGATACACGTTATTACAAGTTTATGTTACTAACATCTGATTACACTCGTTCTCACTTAAACCAGCCCCGTTTTACAAACCAGGCCACCATGCTTCCACCAAGCACAAACATCAACAGCAACACAGCCCCATACCCAAACTTCCATTGAAGCTCAGGCATATAGGCAAAGTTCATGCCATAAATACCCGCGATCAGTGTGAGCGGCATAAATACAGTCGTAATCACCGTGAGTGTCTTCATGATCTGATTCATCCGGTTGGAGTTCAGGGAAATATAACTATCGCGCAGGTCAGCGGTCATCTCCCGATCGGCTTCAATCATATCCGTCAGCTTCAATAAATGGTCATAGATATCGGTAAAATAAGCCGTATGTTCACCTGTTCRTTGTACATGCTGGGAATTGACCACCCGATAGAGCAGATCCCGCATCGGTACTACCGTTCGTCTGAGCTTCAGCAATCGAGTCCGCAGATCAAACACCTGGTTCATCAAGTCTTCAACTGACTCCTGTCCACCCCGGTTCTCCAGTTCGGCCAGTTCATCCTCAATCGCAAATAGAGACGGAAAATAATGATCGACCAGCTTGTCCATCACCGTATAGGCTGCTGCCACCGGACCTCGCGCCCAAATGGTTCGTTCATGAGCATGGTGCAACAAGCGTTCCCACGCTTCATCCACTTCCTCCAATACGCCATGATGAAAAGACACTAGGAAGTTTGATCCGAGAAACAAGTCAACCTCCTCGGCTTCCAGTGTGGACGGGTTCAGTGCGTGCAGCACAAGAAACTGCAGATTATCATAATAATCGAGCTTGGGCCGCTGCAACACATGCAGACAGTCCTCAATAGCTAAAGGGTGAAAATGAAAATATGTATCCAGCAAACGGCTTTCCTCTTCCGTTGGCTGGTTAAAATCGGCCCATACCCAGGCGTAATCGTTCAGATCCAGCTGTGTAAGTGGTACGTTAACGGAGACTTGATGTTCTCGTGTAATGGCGAGTGTACGAATCATAAATTAGACCACGTCCTTGTCCTGTATCTTTACGTTATTGTACACAGGTATCTTCTAACTCGACAACAAAAAAAGCCAACCCTGTTGGCTTCTCTCATTTCCCTATCCACAGTTCCCTGTATCCACAGGAATATCTTCTTTTGGTTTATCATTCCACGGATGGCTATCCACATATCCAGCCTGTCCACACGTTCATGCACAGGCGTCTCTTGATTTTGGTTGTATAATTGTCCACATATCCCGATATTCACACAGTTATGAACAGATTGTCTGGTAACCCCGAATTCGTTCGGGATAACTTCTCTTTTTAGAAAATAATCCAGTAGAGCAATCCTGCCAGTCCCGCAGTAATCGGAATCGTAATGAACCACGTAATAATGATACGTCCAGCAAGTCCCCATTTCACAGCAGAGAAACGTTTCGCGGAACCCACACCCAGAATTGCTGATGTGATCGCGTGCGTTGTACTAACTGGAAGGTGAAGCAACGTTGCTGTGAAAATAACGGAAGCAGCTGAAATATCCGCGGCAAAACCATTAATCGGTTCAATTTTAAAGATTTTGGTACCCATCGTTTTGATGATTTTCCAACCACCGATGGACGTACCCAGAGCCATCGCTGTTGCCGCTGAAATTTTAACCCACAGCGGAACATCCAGATTATCCTGTACACCTGCTGCAACCAGAGCAAAGGTAATAATTCCCATCGCTTTCTGTGCATCATTCGTACCATGCGTGAATGCTTGCAGTGCTGCCGTGAAAATCTGTACCGTACGGAAACCTTTGTTCACGTTATGCGGACTGCGTTTGGCGAAAATATATTTGAGAATCGTCATGACCACATAACCGATGGCAAATGCGATCAGAGGTGATAACAACAAACCTCCGACGATATCAATGAATCCGCTCCATTTCACTTTATCAGATCCTGCGCCAACGAGTACGGCACCTGCAAGGGCTCCAATAAGTGCATGTGAGGAAGAAGACGGAATACCGAACCACCATGTAACCAGGTTCCAGATAATCGCTGATATCAAGGTGACTATGACGACCTCTATCCCGTTATCCAGCGTGGTGGGGTCGGTCACACTCCCCCCAATCGTCTTCGCAACACCTGTGAACATCATCGCACCGACAAAGTTCATCACCGCTGCCATAAGAATAGCTCGACGCGGCGTCAGTGCTCGGGTTGAGACCGAAGTCGCAATGGCATTGGCCGTGTCGTGAAAACCGTTGATGAAGTCAAACGCCAGTGCAAGGAAGACGACTATACCCAATACCCAAATCGTTGTTTCCATTATTCTCTGGCTCCTTAAGAATTACGCATAATGATGGATTCAAGCACGTTCGCCACGTCTTCACAAGCATCCGTTGTTGTCTCAAGACGTTCGTAAATTTCCTTACGCTTGATCAGTTCAATCGGATCAGACACGGTAGCGAAGAGATGTTTGATACACATGCGCAGCACTTCGTCGCCTTGGTTTTCCAGATCATTCAAACGAATGGTATACTCACGGATCGCGAGCAATTTTTTCTGGGACAGCAGATGGATCGCCTTCTGAATTTCGTAAGCCGATTGGCGCAAAATTTCAGCAAACTGTATGACGAACTCATCATCTGGATCTGTCAGTTGGTACATATAGAAACGGGAAGCCGTTGCTTCGAGTCCGTCCAATACGTCATCAAGTGTTGTTGTCAGCTCCATAATATCATCGCGTTCGATCGGTGTGATAAATGTTTTGTTGAGTTCTGTAATGATCGTATGCACGTAATCATCACATTTCGACTCGTACTTCTTCATTTCATTAGCAAAAAGAGTCACATCCTGAAGGTTGGAAACATGCTGGGAGAAATAATCTGCCGCTTGAACAACCGTATCTGCCATATTCTCCAGTGTCTCAAAAAATATATCCTTCTTCTTCTTAAGCTTCATAGCTCTATCCCCTTTACGAGAAAAATTGCCGACAACCGATGAAACATGAAATGACAACCTTTGATATCTTATCATATTTGTTTCATGGTTTGTACAAAAGGTGTGATCCTTTTTTATATTCTTATCACATTAATCTGAAATGAATCTTAATTATTTGGAATAATGGTAAATTCAAGTCAAGATTTTACACTGCGTTTACAATTCGACATCAAAATTCAAAATCGACACGATTCTACTTTTCACGCTAAGGACAAATATAATGCCTTTTCGACAACAAAATGAATACATGTTTCATTGTTTTCTTTCATTACATCCTTTTATTGCTGCGCAGCCAGCTTCACATGACTGGAAAATTCCGGTTGATTGGGAACAATGCTGATAAAGGTTTTACCCGGTACAAGAGCAACTTCACTGCCACCTTGAACAAACCGTATAATATCCCCCTGCTTCTTCACCCACTGCCCACGAATCATCTTGCCCTTCTGAAAAAGCATGGCTTCCCCGTCCTGTTCCAAATTAACGGACAACCGACCTACATTATCGAGCACCTTGTGATCTGCACCTGCCACAATGATGTTCGCTGCACCAAGTTGAGTCCCATTATCCAGATCCTGATCTGCCTTGCCATTCACCATTCTCATATATCGTCCGCTAACTTCATCATAATCATACGTCACCCGGTAACTATCCAATAAATAATGGATATCAAATTGCTTCACTGCCTCTCCTGCGGATGTCGCGCCTTCTTCGTTATAATTGTATACCGGCGACTTGAAATCATGGCTGTAACCCTTGATGTCTGACCCTTCTCTCAGCTTGTCCGCTGAAGTATACAGATTATGTGGGGCTTTACGATCCGAGGAACGCCAGAAGTAGGGTCCACCATTCGAGATTTCATCCATATGCTGTTTCTGCTGCCTTTGCAAAATGGAATACGCCTCAGGGCTGCCTCCGGCGTGAACAAGTACCCCATCATAACTCTCGCCGAGCTCAATTAGATATGGACGTATACTGCGAACGGGTCCAACCGTCTCAGCACCGCCTCCACTCTGGAAGATGGCTATGAAACGGGTAATGCCTCCCTCAGCGAGAACTTCAAGAATGATATCGGCTGAACTTAGACCCGATTGGGGCCGAGCTGCGGGTGCATTATTAATCATTACGGCGAGTGGTCGACGCGTAATCGCTTCATCTACAGGCAGACCCGTCAGAGGTGCTGTATAGAGAGACGTGTTGGTTTCCTCCACGTGTTCTTCTTGTACAGGTGCAGGTGTCGGTTCTGGCTGAACTGGCATCTGCGCCACCTCCTGGTTTTGGCAGGCAACAAGACTTAATGAGAGAATAAACAGAGATGCAACCGATGCTGCTTTGTTCCATTTAAAAAGCTTCAATATAGGACCTCCTGAACGATATGGCCTGGTTCTAAGTTGTGATATATGTCTCATGTGGGCAACCATTTCACGTATTTCTTTCCATTTAATCACACCCCATCCGATTTGTCTGCGCCTAGAAGGCCTTGATACAGCTTGAAATTCACATTTGAAACAGCATATAGCTAGAAAAATATGTCCTAAATGTGAACTTCTCAAACCTTACTTAAAATTTGAACTAGATTGTGATTTTAATCACAAACAAAACGACTTTTGAACTATACAATAAAGACATCAAAGGTGATCACTTAGAAAAACAAAACAACACACACTAGATTCCATGAAGGAGTGGTTCATATGTTCAGCACAAACCAATGGCTTAGAGAAAACAAAGTAGCAATGTGGATTTTGACAGTACTTCGGGTGTATATCGGTTATGATTGGATGACTCACGGATGGAGCAAATTGACTGGCGGATTCGAAGCTGGCGGGTTCCTTGCAGGGGCATTGGAAAAAACAACGGGTGATCATCCTGCAGTTCAAGCATGGTGGGGAACGTTCCTTGAGAAATTCGCAGTACCAAACGCAGGACTGTTCGACTTCGTTATCCCATTGGGTGAATTCCTTGTAGGTTTGGGTCTCATCCTCGGTTGCTTCACTACACTAGCAGCACTGATGGCTATGGTCATGAACTTCGCGTTCCTCTTCTCGGGAACAGTAAGCACGAATGCTCAACTGGTTGTAATGGAAATCTTCCTTGTCGTTGCTGGTGCAAATGCAGGTAAAATCGGTCTGGATCACTGGGTACTGCCTTACCTTCGCGGATTGTTCACTCGTAACAACAAAGGAAATCTTCCTAAAGACACACCAACGATTAGCCCTACTCAAAAAACAGCTTAAGCAATCATTCATAGAATTCTCGGCCCTGCTCCCAATCCCCCTGGAGAGCAGGGCTTTTTACTTTTCAAAATCAGCCTGAATGCCTGACTGACTTGCCCATCCACAGAAAATCGTATTATGATGAAATAAAGTTGAACTTCAAAGGAGTACACGATATGCCGACCCAGCGACGTCTCGAGACCGATGCGGACTTCCAGGAAGCCATGAATATGAAGTATAAGGTTCGAGTTTTTAAAGATAATCACCAGATTGACTCCGGTGGCATCATTATCCGTTTTGACAGCAACACCGTAGTAGTACAATCCAGTGTCAGTGAGCTCGCTTATCATTCGCGTACAGACTGTGAATTGTTCGAAATCCGCAAATAAAGATCTATTGCATGAATAAGTCCTCATATTGAAAAAAGGTTACTGTAGCCCTTCAAGGGTGTACAGTAACCTTCTTTTGTTTATATATTGTAATTGTATGCATTAATACACGTTATGTTATCCGTACCAAACTGGCTTCAAGCACCATAATCAGGCTGTTGTCTGTTCCAAGTTACACGCCGTCTCCAAACTGCCAGCAGTTCAAACTGAGCGTTCCGTAAGGGTAAGACTGGAATAGACGCTTCGCTGATCGGGACATATCCGCTGTACCCATGGCGTAGAACAAAGGTGCAATGTGTTCTGTACCATACGACGGAACCGCCGTACGTGCATGAGGGGCTTTTTTCTCATATTGAAACAGTTCTCTTGTGTTCCACTGCTGCAAGCGCTCCCCGATCCAGTTATCAAATTCCACCGCCCACTCTTGCGGTTCATCCGTATTGCCCAGCAATCGCAAATTGTGAACCGTTCCACCGCTGCCAATGATTAACACATCATCATGACGTAGCTGTTCCAGCATTCGGCCAATATCATACTGTTCCTGCGGCGTACGGAGCGAGTCTACAGATACAGCAATCACAGGAATGTTAGCCTTGGGATACATATGGAGCAACGGTACCCATACGCCATGATCCAGCCCTCGGCCTCGAATCGGCTGATGTGCCAGATTGCTACGGGTGAACAAAGCACATATCTCGTTCGCTAAATCCGGCTGCCCAGATGCAGGGTATTCCATCGTATACATCGTAGAAGGAAATCCGTAAAAATCATGCAAGGTCTGATGTGTATTATCCATCGTCACGGACGGTTCAGGACAATCCCAATGCGCCGTAAATACGACAATGGCTTTCGGAGCCGGCAGCCTGTCTCCAAGCTGGTTCAAGAAGTGAGTGTAGTCATTGCTCTCCACCGCCAGAGCGGGAGAACCATGCGCAATGAAAAGTGCGGGTAATGTCATTGCTGCCAACCTCCAGACACGGATAGAATGCTTACTCCTCTATTTTACCCTTAAGAAGGCGCTTTTCCAAGCTGACATCCCCAAACAGTTGTAATCCTGCCACTTATATCATCCAGTGTTGCCAATCCTGCTCGATCTTCTGACGTTCACCCAGCCACTCTCTGGTACGCGTAATCAGCTGTTCCCGCTCTTTACCTGAAGAGAAGGTGTGATCACCCTGGAAGATGATCTCCTTGTCGCAACGGCCTTCCTGGCGCATCCAGAATACCTTTTGATACAGGAATGCGTAGTCTACAGGAATAATCTCATCTGACGTGCCATGCACGACGAGTACATCTCCGCTAAACTTAACTGCTTCCTGGAATGGCTGTTGTTCAGCAAGAGACTCGAAGAACGTCGGTGTGAATTTGTATCCCAGATAATCAGCCGCACCCAGTTTCACGCCTTCATCGTATACTTCCCGTCCCGTAATCTTCACGATATCATTGAATGGATAACCCACGGAGGACCACATAACCAGGTTTTTGACACGTTTGTCACGTACAGCAGTTAGTAATGCAACGGCACCACCCAGACTATGACCAATCAGCGTAACACGCGTAGGATCTACATCACTGCAATTCACCGCGTAATCCAGCACCGAACGGGTCTGCAGCACCATGGACTCCAGTCCCTCCGCTCCGTACTCCCCACTGCTCTCTCCGCAACCGATATAATCGAAACGCAAGACCAGATAACCGTCTTCAGCCAGCTCCCGTGCAGTCTTTACAAACAAACGATCCACGCCGATCCGGCTACCAACGAAGCCGTGGCAGATGACCGCCAGAGGGACCCGTTGCTGACTCTTCTCCTCCTTGATATCTTTCACGACCGGATAATGAATCGTGGCTGTTAATTCTTCCTGTCCATGACGGATACTGATCTGACGTTCCATACCGATTTCCCCTTTCCACCCTTAGCCTGTTAACTTCCATTTATTAAATATATATAATCCGATAAGTTTAGTTTGTATTAAGATGTTATTCATATACTATCATCCCGTAACCTTCAAGTCAACGTAAGTAAGAACCCTTTCTACGTCGACTACCAATCTACATTTTATCGGATAATAAGCGCAAAAAAATGAGCCACGCTGATGACAGCTGGCCCGGATATCATTTGGAATTCAAACCAAGTGTTGCAGGTTCGTTATTCGTAGCTTCTACGGAACATCTCGTGGGTCTCCACCCGTCCATTCCACTCATGCTCATGACCCGAATCAGTATTGTCCCAGAAACTTCTTCCCTTCAAATTTCCATCTGTCAGTTCTTCTGCATACTCCGTATCCTCCAGATTTTCCTCAAAGGATACAACCTCGTCCACGACTCCACGGGAGTTGCTGTTCAGTAGCAGCTTCCGGGTCAATTCTGTTTGTTTATCCATAACAAGCACACTCCAATCTTGGATTTCTGTTGGAAATGCTACTATTGTGATGGAATCGGCTGCTCTTTATGCATACTTCACACAATCGTTAGATCTGGGAGGCGTGAGGGTATTTTTTTACATGAACGGGGGAAAATAAACGAACAAACATAGGCAGCATATGCCTCGGAATCCTTCTGCCGAAAGGAATGAATTCATGGAACATCTACTGGAATGGATTCAACATCACGGTAAACTGGTGCTGTTATGCACCTGTGTTATACTGGCCTGTGTATGGATATGGGTCCACCATGAGCAGCTTTTTTATAAGGAATGACTTTGCGAAACGAGAGCCCTTCCCGTATACTAAAATACCGTCAGGGTCTTCAGTCAATTGGAAGATCAGAACGTGTGTAGACAGGGGGAGCAATCATTGGGGATTTCCTATAAGAAGCTTAAAGAAATACAGAATCGGCAAATAACTGAGATGAGTCGAATGACACCTGAACATGTGAAATTGTATGACGAGATCAGCACAATTGCGCGTCATGCGCCAGCGGACGAGAGAACACAGGAAGAGTGGATACTCTCCGCCGGAAAAGCAATCATACAGGCTCAGCGGGATAACAAACCAGCTCGCGAGTTATACGGACCTGATCTGGAACAAGACATCCATGCACAGCTTGGGATTACAAATACAGCACCGGAGAAGTCGGCTGCCGTTGAGGTGGGTAAATCCAGCCCAACCCGTGATAATAGTTCAACAGCTTCATCGAAAAAGAATGCCAACGCTGTAGAACCACAGCCAACTGAGAATCCAGAGCCTGTGAAACGGACACCAAAGTGGTATGCCATGATCGCTTGGGCGGCTTTGTCTTTTGTCATGTTGATTCAAGGATGTGTGGGATTGTTCGTGGGTTGGACTGGCGGAGATACGGAGCCGTTCCAACACATCAGTCTGTTCTCTCTGATCGTTGCGGCAGTTGGCGGTATTGCATTGGTGGAGATGCTTCGCCGCCTTGCTGAGCGACCGGACGATGAAGGAGCGGACAAGAACACCGTACCTAAGGTTAACCTTAAGGGAATCATCATTTACATCGTCATCGTGGTCCTTGTGCTGTTTGTAGGGTATCCACTACGTGATAAACTTCCGGTATTTGCACTGGCTCCGTGGGTGAGTGCCGTGATCGGAGTTGTGGGACTTGCAACGGTAAGACCTTTATTTGGACAAAAGAAAACAGTATAACACGTATATAAGCGATTAAGGGGCCTCACGAATTCGTGAGGTCTTTTTCCATTTGGAGCTGGTTCCGATGTTTGATTCCTTTGCCCGGTGTCTCTCCAAACTCCCGCTTGAACATCCGGATAAAATAGTTCACTTCCATCCCTATGGTCTCTGCCGCCTCTCGTACACTTGCTCCTGGATGCTTGTCCATCCAGTCCGAAGCCTTCTGCAAACGTAATCGTTGCATATATTGATGTCCTGTCACGCCATAATGATGATGAAATAATCGATTGAGATGCTGAACCGAATAGCCCACTGCGTCAGCGACATGCTTCAATAACAGATCGTCCTGATAGTGCGTATGCATCAATGCTACTGCTCGGATGAGTGCATCCTTGCTCGGATCGGGCTCCCGATTAGAGTGTTTTACAGTGCCATCCTGTGCCCTAGATGTTCCAATACCTCCTATGCCGACATCAGATGAAATTTTCAATTGTGCTATATCTAAAATAAGCTGGTAGATAAGGGCTGATGTGTTCCACATCTCCGTTGCTCCTCGATCCAGCCCATGCCAGAGATTGGTCATCCGTGACCAGATGATTTCAAAACCAGAGATATGGCACGGCTCGTTCTGAAGCAAACCCGTGGATTGTAGTACCGATCCAGCCGATGTACCGCCAATACCGATATAACCCAGTTCCCCTTTGGATTTGGAATGAGGCACATACTCATGCGCAACTTCGGGTTCCACGATGAATAACTGCCCTGCTCCTATCGTCCATGTCCCTTTTCCCGTTACCTTGAACTGCCCTTCACCACCGCGTGACAAAAACAACTGATATACCGGAAATCCATCCGGTCTATGCAGAACTTTCTCTTCCTGTGTCCCCACACAATACAGGTACAGCGGCAACCGGGAATCCGGCAGGCCCGTCAAACGAAATGCAAGCATTCCATCATTCCTTTCGGATCATAGGCTTCTAGCTTATTCCTTCTATTATCCATCCGTTTGTCCTGTTCCAGCAATGGTCTAAGGAACCTTTTTGGCGACAAGATTTTCAAAATGGAAGTTGCCGCGATAACGTTAAACGTTATCTACGAGGGAATGATAAAGACTCCCTTTCCGTATGGAAAGGGAGTTAATGGATTCGAATTCCTAAAATTCAATTACCCAGTATGCGTTTCAACCGCATTTGTCTATCTTAAAATCATGAACCCTGCGTAGTGGATAGCTCGTTTGTAGCAGATGCTTGAGTGCCATTACCACCTGAAGTTCCCGCGCCCTTATTGTCAGTTCCCTGACCATTGCCAGAAGAAGCTGGCGGAATATCAAATGTTCTTTCTGCACTGACAGATGTATATTTCGTCGATTCACTCACCACTGAGACTACCAAAACTTTGTATTTACCCGCTCCAAAAGCCATATTATTTGAATCATTGGCGGAATTTCCAATATCCACTATTGCTGTCCCTGAAGAAGTACCACCCGTATCAACAGTTTTTAAAGCTCTCCCAGCAGTTCCTGAACCGCTTCCTTCTTTAACAATGTACACATCGTAACGAGTAATCCCTAATTCATTTGGCTTATCGAAACTTACATTGATTAAATTATCAGTTACTTTTGCTTCTAAAGCAGTTACCGTTTGCACTGGTGTTACTGTCTGTTTCTTCGCATTAATAGTGAATGTAGATGAAGCCAAACTTGATTCACGATTATTGTCGTTTGATTCAGATAAAATATACACCGTGTATGATTTGCCTGCTTCAATTTTTTGACCATTGATATCAGACAGTACACCCGGAAGTATGGCATTTCCACCAGATGTTTCCACGTATTTTATTGTAGTGGAATTGTTTTCTTTCGCTATATTCTTCGCTACATTGAGCCCAAATGCGCTTCCTGTCGGAGCAACCATAACAACATAACGTCCAATGCCTGCTTTGGAAGCTGGTTCCGTATATCTCAAAGTCACATCCGTTACATCACCAGCTGCTTGCTCTTCTTTCTTAACTTCAACGTTAGTAATTGTAACTACTCCTACTGCAATAGTTACGGACAATTTAACATCTGCATAGGCCGTTGACAGCACATTGGATGAATTACCTGTATTACTTACCGCAAGTACAAATATGCGATAGTTCTCATCATTGCGAATAGTTGTACTATCTGTTGCCTTGGTATCGTCTAAAGTCACCGTGTAATCTCCGCTTCCTCCAGCTTTATTTACCACCTTAAAGTTGGAGTTCCGATTAGCTTCCGACAAATCAAATCCACTCAAGTTGGAAGTTTTGACTACAAATACACGGTAATGGTACACGTTCGTCTCATTCGACGATCGATTAAATGTCACACGCAAATCACGTCCATCTCCGTTATCCGCGATGTCCTTCGCAGTCACACTGGTGGGAGCGGTAACAGCCGTGTTCGCAGTCAGTGTGATCTGAGAAGAATATGAAGACAACGCATTTTGACTTGAGTTTCCGCTATTGCTTACTGACATAACGAATACACGATAGGAAACGTTATTGGAAATAAGGGAACCGCTTGTATCATATGCATTCGGAAGCGTAACTGACAAGTTACCACCCGTTTTGTTCACCTGCGTATAGTAGTTCGACGCATTAGCTGCACTTAGTGTGAAGTTGCCCGCATTACCGGAGCGAACAACGTATACTCGATATCCAGAGATTCTGGACTCATCCGCGGCCTTGTTGAACGAAACCCGTAGATCACGCCCATCACCGTTGTCACCAATATCCGCAACAGCCAGGTTGCTAATGACTCCTGCGTTACCGGTCGTTGTCAGTCTCAGGGCTGTGGAGGAAGCTGACAGCGCATTGGTGTATCCATTTTGCTGATTGCCCACCGCCATCACAAAGATGCGATAATCTTGCAGATTCGTTACATTATAACCACTTGTGTCCTTCATGGATGAAGGTAATGTCGTTGTAATGTTGTTGCCTGTTTTATTCACCGTATAGTACAGACTGGAGGACAGGTTACTCGCCGTTGTCAGATTAAAGCTGCTGGCAACCGAGTTACGCACCACAAAGACGCGATAATTCGCCACCTTGGACTCATCTGATGAACGGTTGAAACTCACCTGAATGTCACGACCATCTCCATAATCCGAGTTATCCTTCACCTGCGTAATTACTGGAGACGTTGCTGTGTTCACGGACAACGTAAGTGAAGATGATGCTGCGGACAGCTTGCTGTCTGTTGTTGTATTAGTGCTTACCGACAAGATGTAGACCACATACGCTGTGCCACTTTTAATCATTTCGCCAGACGTATCCCGTGTCGAAGAAGTCAGCTGGCTTTTCACTGCGGTACTGTTTCCTTTGTATATGATCGTGGAGTTTGCACTGGACACTTTATTCGCTGCAGCCAGATTGAACGCAGAAGAGTCCTTCGCTTTGACTACAAAAGCACGATAATACGTAATGTTCGATGTTGTGCTCGGCTGCGTGAAGTTAATCTCCAGATCGCGGCCATCGCCATAGTCACTAATATCTGCGGCACGCAGACTTGCAACCGCCTGTACTGTGGATTTCACATTATTGAGCTTCAATGCTTGGGAAGACCAGTTCAGTGCATTTTTATAATTATTGCTGCTGTTACCAACAGTCAGTACGTACAGACGATACGTTTCATTACTATTGAGCAAATCCCCGTTCACGTCACGTGTCTGCGCGTTAAGTGTCAGTTTCGGGTTGCTGCCATTTGGTGTAACAGATGTATAGTTCGCAGAAGGTACGGCAGTTGCTGAGGACTCCGTGAAGCTATTCACATCGCGAGTTTTTACCAGCATAATCCGGTAAGCAGATACCGCCTTCTCTGAAGTTGGACGTGTGAAGCTCACGGTCAAGTCACGACCATCTCCGTTACTTCCGGATACCGAACCATAGATGTTCCATGCAGCATATTGTGTCTCATCTACTGGAGGTGTTGCTGTTGTCTTGATATCTACACGCTGATTGCGTGAGTTCCAGAATACTTTTTCTCCAAAAGCTTCACTGACAAAACGAATTGGAACCATCGTGTTGCCCTTAATCGTGTTTGCAGGTACATCCAGCGATATCGCTTCCCCGTTGATGTATGCCGTTTTGGAACCAAGTTTCAAAGTAACTTCCTGATCATCGCGAGTTGCAACAATCGTTTTGGTTCTGTTCGTGTATTGTACCTTCGCATCCAATCCTTCAAAAATCGACCGAAGCGGAACGAGTACGCGTCCACCTTTCATGACAGGTGCCTGAGCAGATGATAACTCTGCATCATTGATGTATATGCTGATTCTCGCGGCTGCATCCATAACCGACGTTGGAAGTGCGGACATCAGCATGGCCGATACAGCCAGCGCTGACATTACCTTCTTCACTTGTTTTCCTCCCGCTTTCCTCATATCCCATATCCCCATTCTCACATTTAGTTAACATCGAAATAGATTCGCTGTTCTTTTCATTAATTCCTGTATTTTCCTATGCACAACTAAGACGTTCAGATCGGCTCAAAAGTTTCCAGTTGTACAAAAAATATTTTCTCAGAAATCTCCCTCTATCTTCCACCCTCCAAAAGTTAAAAATAACAGAAGAATTTGTCACTATTCCGCAACCACATCCTTCCCCAATTGGGTTAAGGTATAGTGACTAGTGAACAACGCCTATCATTTTCTCAACTACGGGAGGTTCATATCTATGACACCATCGTTCCAATCTGCCAAACGTAAAGGCATGCGCACCTTCATTACAGCCACCGCCATCCTCATGCTGCTCCAAACGGCTGTCGCTCCATTATCCGGAGTCGTTGCTGCCGCTTCTTCCAGTACAGATACCAAAGTCACAACTGCCAGTTCAACAACGATATATAAAACATTTCAGTCCATGCTCTACAAAAAGAACGGCTTGCCTGCCGCGGATACTTATCTCGAATCTCATATCAAAAAAGTAACAAAGCATCACGCCACCCTGATGGTGCTTCAATTGGAGAATGCTCGCCTGAAGGCGCTAAGTACCATGACAGACCGCCTGCTCGTTCCTAACGTTCAGGACAAGATGATCAAGGCTTACAAGTTGAATGATAGCTTCACCAAACTCATGGAGCGTACCCAGGACTCCGATCTGCGTGCACTGTTAAAAGAAGCCCGTGACAGCGGCTACCGCCTCGTCATGCTCGAAGGCTCCCTCTATCCCATAATGAATTATGCGGCATTCGTGAAATATACCTCTGTAATTAAAGAGGACATCTCTAGCTACATCAGTATCATGACAAAGGAAACAAAAAACTTGCCTGCGGATGACGGTGCTCTGGTCATTGGCTATCAGGAAATTCTCCTTCGAGCACTGAGCCAGGAAAGATTCCTGGAGCTGCATCCAAAATCAAATCGGGCCAAGCAGGTGCAGAATCTGTTAAACAGTTATACCCTGTATACCTTTTATGGACTGAACAATACACCGCTGTTTGATTATGACACGAACAAAATGGTTGCGAACGCCCAAAGAGGCTACAACGGCGTCTTGCAGCGTCTTGCATCCGTCGATAGTGAATTCCTCACCAAGCTGGATGCCTTTATGGACGTGGTTAAGGAATCTAAGTATGAAAAAACGACTGCTGTCGAGAAATGGCTGGAGCAGAATGTGCCGGTCAGCGACTACGCGAATTATTGAGTTAATCCGCTTCCATGGTTAATATCCTGTTCGAATTCAGGCTAAATCCCAACAGATAACCACAACAAAAACCGCCACAGGATTCGCTCCTGTGGCGGTTTTCTTCATGCTTTTATCATCAAAACTAACTCAACCGGTCAGCTCCCTGCACTATTGAATCGGTTTGACCATATGATTATACTCATGTCCTGCGATGACAATCACATCGTCTTTGACATATCCCTGCCGTTCGTACAGCATTAGCGCACGGCCGTTGTCCCGTTCTACAATCAAGGATACCTGCGAGTGACCCAGATCTCTGCCCTGCTGCTCAAAAGCAGCCATCAGTGCCCGGCCGATGCCCTGCCCCTGATAAGCTTCACTTACCGAGAGAGTATCCAGATAATACTCCCCCGGACGGGTCTCTTTGACCAATGCATACTTCTCATCCCGGCTTCGTCCAGGTCGATCCAGAATCGGCTGGTCCAGACGATCTGCTTCTCCGCCATCATAGGCTACCAGAATCCCCGCAATCAGCCCATCCCGCTCCATCACTGTCACATGACGATAGCTAATCCGGTTGTTTTCCTGTACATAGAACTCCTGCAAAATCTGCATCGCCTTCTCATGATCCGCCTCACCCGCAAGCGTGTATGCAATGTCTCCTATCGCCTGATACAGCAAAGGAATAACCTGATCAGCATCTTCTATGCGTGCAGGTCTGATCAGAGGAGATGTTTCGTGGTGATCTGACGGCATACTGGTATGTTTCATCAGATTAACATGTTGAACAGATTTAGATTTTTGTTCAGTTCGGTATAGGCGATACCTTTGCGGTTCATGCGTTCAATGAGCGGGTGGTAATCTTCCTTGTACATCAGCTCGATGCCCACCAAGGCAGGGCCATTTTCCTTATCATGCTTTTTCGTATATTCAAACCGGGTGATATCATCATTTTTCCCTAGAACTTCCTCCAGGAATTCACGTAAAGCTCCTGCACGCTGCGGGAAATTAACCATGAAATAATACTTCAGACCTTCATAGATCAGGGAACGTTCCTTGATCTCCTGCATCCGGTCGATATCGTTGTTCCCGCCACTAATAACACAGACCACCGTCTTGCCCACGATTTGCTCACGATACTGCTCCAGCGCCGCAACAGCCAAGGAACCGGCAGGCTCGACAACGATCGCATTTTCATTATAGAGTTCCAGAATAGTTGTGCAGGCTTTGCCTTCTGGCACTTTCACAATGTCATCAAGTATACTGTTGCAGATATCAAAGGTGAGATCGCCAACCCGTTTCACCGCTGCACCATCCACGAATTTATCAATATCATCCAACGTCACAACCTGTTTGCGGAACATCGCCTCACTCATGGAAGCTGCCCCAAGTGGCTCAACTCCAATGATGCGTGTCTCTGGACTCACGGTCTTCATGTAGGTTCCCACGCCGGCTGCCAACCCTCCGCCACCAATTGTCACGAACACATAGTCGGCATTCTCATCGAGACTTTCCATGATTTCCATCGCTACCGTACCATTACCTGCAATAATCTTCGGTTGATCAAAAGGATGGATAAACGTCATGCCCTGTTCGTCACATGCACGCATTGCTTCTGCGTATGCATCGTCATACGTATCCCCGATCAGCACCACTTCAACGTTGTTTCCACCAAAGCGACGCACCTGCTTCACCTTCTGGTTCGGTGTTGTACTCGGCATGAAGATTTTGCCGTTAATTCCAAGGGCATTACAACTAAAAGCAACACCCTGAGCATGGTTGCCCGCACTTGCACAGACAATACCCTTCTCCATCTCGGCTGGTGGCAGACTGCGAATCATATTATAGGCGCCCCGAATTTTGAACGAACGCACCACTTGAAGGTCTTCCCTTTTCAGATACACATTACAGTTATATTTGGCCGACAATACAGCATCCCGCTGTAACGGCGTTCTTACAATGACCTCACGCAGCACATGATGTGCGCGTACGATATCTTCCATGCCAACACTGGCACGACCGGGACTTGTGGTTCCCGTTGGTTCTTGTTCAACTGGTTTCATGTTGTCTCCACACTCCGCTTTTATTGTCTAGCAATGTCGCGCACTGCTTTTCTTTGTATTGTATCACTTTTGCTCTGTTCTTGCGCCTGAGCTCACGTCATTTATCATTCGTACAATTTCATCACTAATGACCTGAGGGTCTGTATACATAACCATATGTCCCGATTGATCGGCCCCAATCCATCTCGCATTGGACAGCTGGCTCACCGTCTGACGATGCGCCGTAATGAGGGCAGGTCTTATTTTCCCCTCTCCCTTGCCCGGTTTCGTACCCGAGATCACGCTAACTTCCAGATCACCCAGAGCCGGAGGATGTTCCAGCAGCGCTGCCATGTCATCCAGAAATGTTTTGCCTTCTGCAAGCATCGTGCTGGCTGCCCGTACAGTGAAATCCTCCTTGAGGTGATCCGCTGCCACATCGTCAGGCTGAACACTTCCAGCTTTGCTGCCAAACATCTTATATAAGCCAGTCCGCGCCATGATTGGAATAATGAAACCATTGATGGCAAAGCTCTTTTTAGTAAGCTTGGAAAAATACATTTCGCAATGCTCGTCTGATGGATCTACCAGAATAATGCCACGTAATCGAGATAGATGTGCAGCTGCCGCAGCCCGTACAATCGGACCCCCCCAGCTATGTCCAACCAGAATGAATGGGCCTGGGCCCAGAGCTGTCAGCAGTTCTCCAAGATCCCCTGCAATGCGTTCAAGGCTGCGGGGAGCCGAGTCGACATCACTTCGTCCCGCCCCTGCCCTGTCATACACAACTGCACGTGCATGCTCAGCAATGGCTGGTGCAACCAGTCCCCAGTTTGATCTGGAGACGCCCATACCGGACTCAAATACAACCGTCAGCTCTCCTGTTCCCCTGGACATATAATGTAGTTTGCGACCATCACGGGTCCGAACAAACGCACTTGAACCAAACGTATGTGAGCTAGGGTTAGGATTCATATTCCCCTCCTGATTACGTGCATAATCATCTATCACCGAATCTAATTGAAAATGATTATCAATTACTTCATTATAGAATAATCCATGCTTTACGACAACCATGTTGCTTCAGCAAGTTACAGCATTCCTGTCACCTCTGTCACGTTGCAAGGATCATCCTCCATACACCGTTCCTTTCCCCCCTCCTTTTTCCTTATGCAAAAAGAAAACCCGATCCATGATCGGATCGGGTAACTGTCCCAGCCACTGTGTCGCTGGACCTCACATACACCTTCTTGTTGCTTCGTGCGCAGTTCCTGCACATATTGCATAATTACTTAATCCAAGGATGGACGAATACTCGGTTTAAGAGCACAGCCCCTTATCCCCGAATACCATGATTCTTGTTGTTCAGCTGCTCCAGAAGTTCATTCATCGCTTCTTCCGTCATGGCCCCACCGCTAAACGCAACCAGTGCTCGTAGCGGCATATATTTCATCATCGCATCCATCATATCTGCATGATCCCCGGCATCATCACCGCCGAACCCACTGGCTTCCTGGAATTGTTGCAAAGCCTGGTCCAGTAGCTGTTTATGGGCCGGATCACGCTGGATATCACCCAATGTACTATTACGCGTATAGGTTGGAAGGAATGTCGCTGTAGACTCTACATTCACACGTGTGTGCACATGAATGTCCCGTGAGGAACTGCCTACCTGAATCTCGAACTCTCCGGTCTCCACATGCCAGTCCTTCATATCTACGTTGTAATAGGCGAATGAACGTTTGTTTAGTGTGAAGCTCACCACTTTGGACTCTCCAGGTTCAAGGGCCACCTTCGCAAATCCTTTCAATTCTCTTACAGGACGAATAACTGTGCTCTCTACATCGCTGACATACAACTGTACAATCTCCTTGCCCGCTCTGTCACCGGTATTGGTGACCCTTACTTGCACATTCACCTCATCCTGATCGGTCAATTCTGTGCGATCTACCTTCAGGTCAGCATATTCAAATGTCGTATAACTTAGTCCATAACCGAACGGAAACAGTGGCTCCAGCTCTTTTTTATCATAATAGCGGTAACCAACAAAAATACCTTCCCGGTAATCAACTCGATCCCCTTCGCCCGGGAAATTCAGATAAGACGGATTATGGCTGAGTTTGGCAGGGAATGTCTCTGCCAGTTTACCGGACGGATTCACCTCCCCATACAACAGATCAGCTATCGCTCCACCAACGGCCTGTCCACCAAGATAAGCTTCAAGCACCGCTTGCACCTGCGGCAACCAAGGCATCTCCACTGGAGATCCGTTGCTCAGCACCACAACCACACGTGATTGTACTTTTGCAATCTCTTCAATCAGACGAATATGATTGTCAGGCAGACGCAAATGGGCACGATCATACCCTTCGGATTCATAACGATCCGGCAATCCAACAAACACAACAGCGGTATCCGCTGACTGTGCTGCCTGAACAGCCTCATGCATCAATGTCTCATCCACATCATCCGCTTCAATCCGATAACCTGGGGCATACGAGAAGGTTACACTTTCGCCAGCCACCTGTGTCATCTCTTCCACAATATCATCCACTTTGGTCGGATTAATGTGGGAACTTCCCCCGCCCTGGAAGCGAGGTTTACGCGCAAATGCCCCGATTATCGCCACATCGCCTTCACGCCCAAGCGGCAGGATACCTTCTTCATTTTTCAGCAAAACCATACTCTCGGCTGCCACCTTACGCGCAAGTTGGTGATGCTCATCCTTGTTATATGTAGCCCCATCTTGCTTTTGATCAACGGCATTAAAGATCAGCGTAAGCAGACGCTCCACCGCCCGATCCAGCTTGTCCAGCGGCAGTTGTCCGCTTTCTACGGCATCGATCACTTTACGCTCACCGATTCCACCACTTGTTGGCATCTCCAGTTCCAGTCCTGCTGCAAGGGCATCTGCACGTTCATTAACCGCACCCCAGTCTGATACCACAAGACCTTCATGACCCCATTCGTCTTTCAGAATATCCGTAAGCAACCATTCATTCTCACCTGCATACGTACCGTTCACCTTATTATAAGAACACATCACCGTCCACGGCTGTCCATCCTTCACCGCACCTTCGAAGCTCGCCAGATAGATTTCATGCAGCGTCCGTTCATCCACCACCGCATCAATCGACATGCGCCGTTCTTCCTGATTATTAACTGCAAAGTGTTTGAGAGACGTACCCACACCCTGGCTCTGCACACCTTGAATATGACCGGTAGCCATCTGCGTAGATAACAACGGATCTTCGGAAAAGTATTCAAAATTACGTCCACCCAATGGGGAACGTTTAATATTTACACCCGGTCCAAGTAATACCGCTACATCCTCGGCCTGACATTCCTCTCCCAAAGCCACCCCGACCTGACGCGCCAGCTCCTTGTCCCATGAACTAGCCAATCCTGCCGCGGACGGGAAACAGGTTGCAGGCACACTCGACGTTAGTCCAAGATGATCCGCACTCCCATCCTGCTTGCGTAGTCCGTGAGGTCCGTCCGTCACCATGATGGATGGAACGCCAAGACGCTCCACCCCTTTCAGATGCCAAAAGTCCAGTCCCGAGCACATGCCCGCTTTTTCTTCCAGTGTCATCCGCTGTACCAGTTCCTTGATGTTACGTTCCACATTAACCCCTCCAGTTCATGATGTTGATACATAGCTATATCAATAAGCATACAAGGTTATCTACCACACATTCAAATGTTTACCCGGTTAGTAACGGTTACATAACACCAGTCATTCCGATTATAGGTCTATATTACTGATAACTCAGAAGACTAATACTTTAAGACTATTAAAATCATTGTCATACCATGTCTAAAGTAATATAATTACAATGAAATCATATATTTACTTTAGGAGGAAGAAATTGTGAAGAAAAAGTTTATTATTGCGTTATCTAGCTTTACACTTCTTGGAGGTATGGCTATCGGCGCCGGAGCTGCACCAATCTTGGAGAAAATCACGGCCAATCTGAATTGGGGAATCAATTACAACATTTCAGGTAAAGCATGGAGCCCAGTGGATCAAAATGGTAAGAAATTAGCTGCAATTACATATAACAGCACGACATACCTACCTGTTCGTTCAGTAGGCGAAGCACTTGGAGTAGCGGTAGATTATAACGGCAGTAGCCAAACTCTTATGCTTGGTGAGAAATCAGATAGGACACCTATAACATCCGAGAAAATTGTAACTGAATATAGTTCCTATGTTACGAAGGATAAACAATTCACTGTTCAACAAGGGAAAGATTATCTCTCTGGAGTTGTTATAAAGGAAATTAATAGTGCTGATAAAGGCTTCAATATTTCTACCGAAGGAAAATATCAAAAACTTGAAGTTTCTGTATTCCCAATTGATGTAAAGACAGATATTAGTGTTAGAATTTTAGATGGAGATGTGTTGCTTAAAGAGATTATTATTGGTACATCTGATAAAATTCAAACTGCTTCATTCGACATTGGAGCAGCTAAAAAGCTGACTGTCGAAGCTGAAACTCTCAACATAACCGGTTCTGAAAGTTCTATTTTTGTTACTGGTAATCTAAATTAGAAATAAAATTTCAAATCTAGAAAAAAACGTTACTCAAATGAGTAACGTTTTTTTCTTATAGAGACATTAAAATAATTTATCATTTGAATAGAGGATGTCTATCCACCCAATTTACGCCTGAGTCTTAAACCAAGCTGCCGCAACTTCTGCCTCAGTACGAGTCAACTGATGACCCTGACGCTCCCAATGCGTGTTTACATCGGCACCTGCACCGCTGAGCAGCGAAGCAAGTTCCTCGGTTTCACGTCTTGGTACAATCGGATCGTTCTCGCCCGCACCAATGAACACAGGCAGACCTTTCAGATCCGGCAGTTCGAGTCCGCGCAACGGTACCATCGGGTGATGCAGAATTGCACCTTTGAATACATCTGCTTGATGGAAGATCAAGCTTGCCGCAATGTTGGCACCGTTAGAGTAACCCAGTGCATACACGTTGGACCGATCAAAACCATATTCCACCGCAGCTGCATCGACAAAAGATCCCAGCTCTGCCGTACGAGCAATCAGATCTTCTTCATCAAAAATGCCTTCGGCCAGGCGGCGGAAGAAACGGGGCATCCCGTTCTCCGATACATTACCCCGCACCCCAAGTATGCCAGCTCCTGGTGCGATCATCTCCGCCAGACCGATCAGATCATTCTCGGTTCCGCCTGTGCCATGAAGCAACAGGATTGTTGGCGCATCCGGCTGAGCACCTGCTTTATAGATATGTTTCATTGTATTGGTTGTGGTCATGATTTGGACTCTCCTTTCCATTCACGTACTTCAATTCGTGGCAACAATTGTTCAATCTGCTCACGCTGTGGTTCATACCATTCAGGCAACATCAGTTTCTCACCCATGCTCTCTGCTGGTTCATCCCGTGCAAATCCCGGAGGATCCGTAGCCAGTTCGAACAGTATACCACCCGGCTCCCGGAAATACACAGCGTTGAAGTATTGACGGTCAATGACTGGCGTTGGATGATATCCGGATTGTTCAAGATCCTGCTGAATTTGTTCATGTTCCACGTAATCTTTGGCACGCCATGCAATATGGTGAACCGTTCCGGCTCCACCAATCCCGCGTTGGATACCTGTGGACTGAATATCGATGATCTGACCAATATCGCCGCTTGCCTGAAGACGAAGAAGTCCGTTCTCTTCACCGACTTGCTCCAGACCCAGTTTGCTCACCAAGACGTCCATGGTTTTCTCAGGAACGTGGCTGAACAATACGGCTCCGCCAAATCCTTTGATGGCATGCTCCGGTGTCACACCGTTGAAACTCCAGTTGCTTGGCTGACCGCCTTCACGCTCAACCAGTTCAAGCAACAGACCGCCTTTGTCGAAGAAACGAATGTACTGCTCACCAAATCTGGTTTTATTTTCATATGGAATATCGAAGGAAGTAAGACGTTCTTTCCAGAAAGGCAGGCTTCCTACAGGAACCGCATATACGGTAACTCCAGTCTGACCTGACCCAATGACACCTCTTCTTGAATTCTGCTGTGGGAAAAAGGTAATGATTGTGCCCGGTGCACCCTGCTCATTCCCGTAATACAAGTGATACACGTCCGGTGCATCAAAGTTAATTGTTTTTTTCACCAGTCTGAGCGCCAACACACCTGCATAAAAATCAACGTTTTTCTGCGCATCGTCAACAAAAGCTGTAATATGATGAATTCCTGAAGTTCTGAACATAATCTCCACTCCCTTGGTTTATTTACACAGACACTACGATGACAGAATAACCTTCCAATCGCTGTTATCCCCAGATTTTTTTGATTTCTTTTCCTAAGGGAAAATCCGGGGATAAAGGCAAACGCTTCGCTTTTTCAGGTTTTTTCTGTCCTCTTCGTTACGTGTAAGTTATTAGTTCGACTTATTTTGCTTCTTTTATTTATTGGTTCCTGTTATTTATCTTTAAGTTAAGATTCTTTAAATTTATATTAATCCATTGGACCACATTATGCAAGCTTTTATTTTAAATTTAAGATTTAATACAAAAAGCAGGCCCCGATCACTCCGGGAACCTGCTTAGCGTTATAACGATTGATTAGGTTGCTTCTTATTCCTGTATTACTTTTGTATTACTGCTTCTTAAACCAGTTTCATTCTTTTTGGTGGATTCACCAAATCTTTATGCTCGTATTCATCCTTGATATCTCCGACAATCTCTTCAAGGATATCCTCCATCGTAACCATACCTACCGTAGCACCTGCCTCGTTTTTCACGGTTGCAATGTGTACACGGCTTTGTTGCATCTGGATCAGTACATCCTTGATTGGAGAACGCTCGGAGAAACTCGGCGTATTGTGAACAAATGTCTCCATATTGAAATCTCTACCCGCAGCCACACTCGTCAGCATTTCTTTTGTATTAATAAAGCCAACAAAATGAGCCTGATCCCCATTTGCAATAACAGGGTATCGCGTGTATTCATGTCGATTTAGCGTCTCAATGATCTGATCAATCGGCATTTCCTTATTCAGAGTAACAATTTTATCTCGTGGAATCATAATCTCCTGAAGCAGACGCTCATCAAAAGCAAAAATGTTTTTGAGATAGTCCAGCTCCGTCTGGTTGATCTCGCCACTCTCGTAGCTCTGTGCCATAATCAGCTTCAGCTCTTCTTCGGAGTGAACGGTATCATGCCCGGCAGGTTTTACACCAAATATGCCAAGCAACAGACGAGCAGCTCCATTTAGCGCGTAGATGAATGGATTCATGATTTTACCGAACCAATACAGTGGTGGTGCCAGCAACAGCGTCATTCTCTCTGCAAACTGAATCGCCAGGGTTTTCGGTGCCAATTCACCAATAACCACGTGCAGGAACGTAATGATCGCCAGAGCAATACCATAGGAAAGCACGGTAGACAATGCCGCTGGTACTTCCATTCGCTCAAAGAGCGGATGCAGCATTTTCTCAACAGTAGGTTCACCCAAGGCTCCCAATACCAGCGCCGTGATGGTGATCCCCAATTGACATGCCGACAGATAATAATCCAGGTTGTGCGCCACTTTTTTGGCCAGTACTGCCTTTTTGTTCCCTTCCGAGATCAATTGATCGATTCGGGACATCCGTACTTTAAGAATTGCAAATTCGGCTCCAACGAAAAAGGCTGTCAGACCTATAAATACGGCTACTAAAAATAAATTCAAGGCTATTATTCCGTCCAATGATTTCCCTCAGGTTGAGGGATTCACCTCCAAATAAAATTTATATTAAGGTTGCACAGACCACTCCGATGACAAAATAACCTTCCGACCGCTGTTATCACCAGATTTTTTTATTCCTTATATAAAAGGGGAAAATCCGGTGATAAAGGCGGACGCTTCGCTTCTTCAGTCTATTCTGTCCTCTCCGTTATCGCAAAAATATTTAAATTTTTAAAAGATTTCCGGACAAGATCACGCCAGATCGCTAGTAGCTTCCTCAACCTGTGCGCCGCTCACTCGTTCCAGAAGAACTTGTTTGATGTGATAATTTTCGGTATCCACAACGGTCCAGACATAATCGCCGTGTTCTACCGTGTCTCCTTTTTCCACACCTACACCCTTCTGGTACTGGATCCATCCAGCAACGGTATCCATCTCTTCATTACCTTCAAAGCTAAGCCCGAACTGCCGCTCCACTTCATCCAAAAGTACCCGGCCATTAATGAGATATTGATTCTCTCCGGTTTCCTGGATATCAGCCACCTCATCGGCATCGAATTCATCGCGAATCTCACCGACAAGTTCCTCCAGAATATCCTCCATCGTAATGATACCCGAGGTACCCCCATATTCATCCACGACCACGGCCATGTGTACACGTTCCTGCTGCATTTTAATCATCGCATCCTGGATACTTGTAACTTCGGAAACAAATGGGATCTCACGAACGAACTCGCTTAGCTGATATGATCTTGCGGCTACCATGTCAGGCAAAATCTTTTTCACATTCACAACGCCGATAATGCGGTCCTTGTCCCCATCCTCGATGACAGGGTAACGTGAGTAGTTATGTTCATCCAATATAGGAATAATATCGTCATAGGTCATATCCTGATCTAATGTCACCAGTTCTGTACGAGGTACCATGATGTCTTTGGCATCACGTTCATCGAACACAAATACATTTTCCAGATATGAAAGCTTGGTCTTGTTGTTCTCGTCACCTTCGTAACTCTGGTTCATGATGATTTTGATCTCATCCTCCGAGTAGGCTTGATCATGTTTGGCAGGCTTTACACCGAATCCTCGCAGAAGAACACGTGAAGTTCCATTAAGCGCCCAGATGAACGGATACATGATTTTACCAAACCAGTATAGCGATGGGGCGAGCATTAATGTCAGTTTTTCTGAAAATTGAATCGCCAACGTTTTCGGTGCCATCTCACCAACAACCACGTGCAAGAACGTGACGAGGATAAAGGCGATCGCATAGGAAGCAATCGACGAGATTGAAGCAGGTACATCTAAATAATTGAATACCGGATATAACAATCTCTCAACCGTCGGTTTTCCGAGCGCTCCCAGTCCCAGAGCAGTGACCGTAATACCGAGCTGACAGGCTGACAGATAATAATCCAGGTCCGAGACAACTTTTTTAGCCAATACGGCCTTTTTATTGCCCTCCGCGACCAGTTGATCCACTCTTGATGTACGAATTTTGACTACAGCAAATTCCGATGCTACGAAAAATGCAGTCAATGCAATCAAGATAATAAGTAAAACGATATTCAATATGGTAATTATGTCCAATGATTTCCCCGGTTCTCAGGGATTCACCTCCAGAGATAGTTACAGCGTGATCCGTTAACTGTGTTAACCATTCATCAACTGTTAGTCTTTCAACACGACGTCTGCCTTATATAAAATTGATTTCAATGATAACTTTTGTATGTCTTACGTTTGACCTTGTAAAATTACAAAACAGGAATTCAAGATGAAGTCAATGACTTGCAGAAACTTCTTCATTCAAATCGGGTTACCCCTCATGCTGTCAATTGTTCCTCGCTTAACTCCACCTAGATTCGCCATTTGGACAATTTACAATATCGCCTACCCAATAGATATCCACCTCCCCTCGTACTCATTCCTGTTTCCGAAAAGTATACCATGTTTCCCGCTCAACCATCCAGTTGCACGTTATGGTTTGCCACAAGCTTACAGTATAATGTTCACAAATTAGTCTCTATGTATGTTACGTACTTTATATAATATGATTGATATTACCTCGTAATGTGATATTGTTCACATGTTTAGTATAGTCCAATTTATAAAAATACTACCCCTTACTTTAGGGCATTAAACATGCCGGATCTCCCTGATTTAATCCCGTTTTGAATCTTCCCCATATTCTTTCCCGTTTGGACAAGTCCGGCCTTATGCACAAGATACATCTATATACGTATCAAAGAGCCCGCAAGATGCAAATACCTTTCCGGTATACATCTTTACGGGCTCTTATATTCATTCTATACGAGTGCTTTGGCAGCAATATCCGTTCGCTGATGTTTACCATCAAAGTGGATACGCTCCGCCTGTTCATAAGCTTTGTTTCTAGCTTCGGCAATATCCGCACCAAGGCCAACTACACCCAGGATCCGTCCACCATTCGTAACCCAGTCTCCTGCTTCACTACGTGCTGTACCTGCGTGGAATACCACGGCATCTTGCACTTGATCCAGTCCTTCAATGACTACACCTTTGGCATAAGGACCCGGATAACCTCCTGAAGCAAGCACCACACATACTGCGGCTTCATCACTCCATTCAATCTCAATATCAGCCAGCTTGCCATGAACGGTTGCCCAGAAGATATCAAACAAGTCGCTCTTCAGACGTGGCAATACAACCTGTGTTTCCGGATCACCAAAACGTGCGTTGAACTCAATCGTTTTGGGTTTGCCATCCGGCGAGATCATCAGTCCGGCAAATAATACCCCCTGGAACGGACGTCCTTCGGACACCATTGCTTTGGCAGTTGGTTTGATGATCGTCTCCACGGCTTCCTCAATAATAGAAGCAGGGATATGTGGTAATGGTGAGTATGTACCCATACCGCCTGTGTTTGGCCCCTGATCATTGTCGAATACAGGTTTGTGATCCTGTGCCGCCGCCATCGGGCGAACCGTCTCCCCATCAACAAAAGCCAGAATGGACATTTCCTGCCCTGCGAGGAATTCCTCGATAATTACTTTGGCTCCTGCTTCACCAAATACTTTGTCCACCATGATACTGCGAAGTGCCTGATCAGCCTCTTCACGCGAATAAGCTACGGTCACACCTTTGCCCGCTGCCAGTCCATCTGCCTTGATGACAACCGGAATTGCTTGCTCATTCAGGTATGCTTGAGCTTGTTCGTAGTTGTCGAATTTTTCATAGGCTGCGGTTGGAATGTTGTATTTGTGCAGCAGGTCCTTCATGAACGTTTTACTTCCTTCGATCTCTGCTGCATTACGACGGGGTCCGAATACCGGAATACCTGTCGAATCAAATGCATCCACAATCCCATCCGCAAGCGGATCATCCGGACCAATAACCACCAGACCTACTTTAAGCTCTACAGCAAGAGCCGTTAGTTTATCGAATTCATTCACCGCAATGGCATGACACTCAGCCAGCTGAGCAATGCCTGCATTTCCCGGTGCACAGTGAATCTTGTCTACCTTTGGACTCTTCGCCAGTGCCCAGATGATTGCATGTTCCCGGCCACCGCCGCCTACTACCAGAATATCCATTCGCTCTGTTCCCCTCCGTGCATAACTGAATTTGTTACGCTATTGCGTGTTGAAAAAACTAAAAAATAGGGGGTGTACCATAAGTCATTAGCATGACAGGCGACACCCCTTATTTAAACCTTTTTCGTTCTAGTGTTTGAAGTGACGAACGCCTGTGAAGACCATGGCAATTCCGTATTCATTGGCTACTTTGATGGATTCTTCATCTTTGATCGAACCACCAGGTTGGATCACTGCTGTAATTCCCGCTTTTGCTGCCAGTTCCAACGTATCACCCATTGGGAAGAACGCATCAGATGCCAGAATAGCACCTTTTGCTTGCTCGCCCGCTTGCTCAATCGCGATTTTGGCCGCACCCACACGATTCATTTGTCCAGCGCCCACACCCACCGTCATATCATTCGCAGCAAGTACAATCGCATTGGATTTCACGTGTTTAACTACTTTCCAGCCAAACAAGAGCTGTTTCAGTTCTTCTTCCGATGGCGCACGATCCGTTACCACGTTCAGTTCACTCGCTTCGATGGAGTGTACATCGGACTGTTGCACGATCATGCCACCGTCGATAGACGTTACCACGAATTGGCTCTCCCGTTTACGAGCAGCATTCAGTTCGCCTGTTTTGAGCAAACGAATGTTTTTCTTTTTCGTCAGGATATCGAGAGCCTCTTGTGTAAAATCAGGAGCAAGTACGATTTCCAGGAAAATCTCGCTCAACTTGCCTGCTGTATCGCTGTCGATAATACGGTTTGCTGCCACAATGCCACCAAATATAGATGTTGGATCTGCAGCATATGCTTTGCCGTAAGCTTCATAGATACTTGCGCCAATACCTACGCCGCATGGGTTCATATGTTTAACCGCGACAACGGCTGGTTCTTCAAACTCTTTGACGATCTGCAATGCTGCGTTCGCATCGTTGATGTTATTATAAGACAACTCTTTGCCGTGCAATTGCTCGGCTGTTGTCAACGTATCTTGAGCAGCCAGCGGTTTGCGGTAGAATGCCGCCTGCTGGTGTGGATTTTCGCCGTAACGCAAATCTTGGAGTTTTTCGTAAGTAACCGTTAGACGCTCTGGCAGTGGATCGCCATTTACGTTGGACAGGTAGTCGGAGATGAGTGCATCGTAAGCCGCCGTATGACGGAACACTTTTGCCGCAAGCCGTTTGCGAGTTTCGAGAGTGGTATCTCCATCGTTGCGCACTTCCTCCAGCACTTGGCTGTAATCAGATGCGTCTACAACGACACTGACAAAGGCATGGTTTTTGGCTGCCGAGCGAAGCATCGTTGGACCGCCAATATCGATGTTCTCGATGGCATCTTCGTATGCTACGTCCGGTTTCGCAATAGTCTCTTGGAATGGATACAGGTTCACGACAACCAGATCGATGTAGCCGAGACCGAGTTCTTCCATCTGGCGTGTGTGCTCTTCGTTATCACGCACAGCCAACAACCCACTATGAACTGCCGGATGCAATGTTTTGACACGTCCGTCCATGATTTCCGGAAATCCGGTCACATCCGAAATTCCGATGACAGGTACGCCTTCCTTCGACAACAGGCTGCTTGTACCTCCTGTCGAAATAATCTCCACACCCATTTGCGACAGCTCGCGGCAAAAGTCCACGATGCCCGTTTTATCCGATACGCTAACCAGCGCTCTTTTGATACTCACAATATGCTCCTCCTTTAATGTCCCATGGCTTCGCGTTTCCTGACGAAACACAGCCGATTTATTTCCCGAGAAATATCACAAAATGCGTACCAATATTCGACTTCTGTTATAGAAGTTGAACCAAGATGTTTACACGGGACACTCCGATGACAGAACAACCTTCCAATCGCTGTTATCCCCAGATTTTTTGATTCCCTTTTCTTAAAGGGAAAATCCGGTGATAAAGGCGAACGCTTCGCTTTTTCAGGTTTTTTCTGTCCTCTCCGTTAATGTGTAAAAAAATTCAACTTATATCAAACCGGTTTGTTAACAGTCACGTGACGTCCGTCTAACTGAACCAGACCTTGCGCGAACCAGGAAACAACTTCAGGGTATAACTGCTGTTCAGCCGCATGAATGGAACGGCTGATTGACTCAGGCGTATCCTCTGGCAAAATGGGAACCGGATGCTGGGCAATAATCGGTCCGGTATCCATGCCTCCGTCCACAAAGTGCACGGTCACACCCGTAACTTTCACACCGTATTCCAATGCCTGTCCAATCGCATCCTTACCTGCAAATGCCGGTAGCAAGGACGGATGAATGTTAATCAACCGCCCTGCGTAACGATCCACCACAACGGAAGTCAGCAATCTCATATATCCGGCAAGAACGACCAGGTCGATCTTTTTGGATTCAAGCACTTCCACGATCTCTGACTCATAGGCTTCACGGGAAGCATAATTTTTCGGAGTAAACAGATGACATTCCACGCCTGCGTCCTGTGCCCGCTGCACAACACGTGCAGATGGTTTATCACACACGAGCAGATCAACGGATGCATTCAGCCCACCATTCCGTACTGCATCGACCAATGACTGAAAGTTAGTCCCTTCACCCGAGGCAAATACAGCTATGCGGTAGTTCGCCATTAAACATCCGCTCCCGTGAAGGTTACTCGCGCATCTCCTTCAGTAACACGGCCAATGATGTACGCTTCTTCACCAGATGCTTTCAGTTGTTGCAGCGCTTCCGATGCATCTGCTTCATTAACGACCAGTACAAGCCCGACACCCATGTTAAATGTGGTGAACATGTCACGGTTCGAAACAGCACCCTTTTCCTGTAACAGGTTGAAGATTGGCAGGATCGGCCAAGAGCCGTAGTCAATATCCACATTCACGTTGCTAGGCAACATACGTGGGATATTCTCGATGAAACCACCACCTGTAATGTGAGCCATACCTTTTACTTTTACCTTTTCCAGCAAGGACAACAGGGGTTTAACATAGATCTTTGTAGGTTCCAGCAGAGAATCACCCAGCTTACCGCCCAGTTCCGCTACTTCATCATGCAGATCAAGTCCTGCATCTTCCAACAAAAGTCTGCGTACCAGCGAGAATCCGTTACTATGCACACCGCTGGAAGCAAGTCCAATCACTGTGTCGCCAGGGGCGATGGTTGTACCGTTGATGATCTTCGCTTTGTCCACGATGCCCACCGTGAATCCGGCAATATCGTATTCGCCTTCACTGTACATGCCCGGCATCTCCGCCGTCTCGCCACCGATCAACGCACAACCAGATTGATGACACCCTTCAGCGATACCCGCGACAATAGCTTCAATCTTCTCAGGAATGACTTTGTCACATGCCAGATAGTCAAGGAAGAAGAGTGGTTCTGCACCCTGTACCACAATGTCGTTCACACACATCGCTACCGCGTCGATTCCGATGGTATCGTGACGGTCCATGGCAAATGCAATTTTCAGCTTGGTGCCTACGCCGTCTGTACCGGATACAAGCACCGGCTCATCGTATTTATCTTTGTTCAAACCGAACAGGGCACCGAATCCACCCAGATCCGTCATCACTTCCGGACGGAAGGTACGCTTCACGTGTTTTTTCATCCGTTCAACCGCTTCATTACCTGCCGCGATATCAACGCCGGCCTTTTTATATGCTTCGGACAAGTGGAATCATCTCCTTTTTTTTCGCCCCACCTAAATCCTCCCGCCCGGGAGGACCCCATAGGACCTTGGCAGGCCCTCTGGACACCCGCCAAAAAAGCGGTGCAGAGGTGGCTGGTGTGATCTTGCTATGGTTGGTTCGTGCGTGATCTCGCGGGATTGTTCGCCGATTCCGTTGGCTGCAAGCCATCGGTCGGCGAACCCCGCTCAGCTACGCTGCGGGGCAAGCCCGCTGGGCAGCTGCTTCGCTCGGCTGCCTGGCCCCTGTTGCTCCGCAAAGCGGGGCTTAAGGGCGCGGGCTTGGCCCGGGGGCAGCTGCTTCGCCTGGCTGCCTGGCCCCTGTTGCTCCGCAAGGCGGGGCTTAAGGGCGCGGGCTTGGCCCGGGGCAGCTGCTTCGCCTGGCTGCCTAGCCCCTGTTGCTCCGCAAGGCGGGGCTTAAGGGCGCGGGCTTGGCCCGGTGGCAGTTGCTTCGCCTGGCTGCCTGGCCCCTGTTGCTCCGCAAGGCGGGGCTTTACAACTAACAGCTGCAGCCGAATTTTTCCTCGCCGCCAAAATCGAGGCGGGTTGGGTAATCATGATCAAAACATGCGAGACATAGTCCGCCTTTAGGATCATCCTGATTATCTCCCTGAATCGATGCAATCAGTCCATCCGGACTGAGGAACTCCAGGGAGTCCGCATTAATTTCACGGCAAATTTCTTCCACCGACAACTGTGAAGCAATTAATTCACGGCTGTCAGGCGTATCAATACCGTAGAAACACGGGTTTTTGAACGGTGGTGATGTAATCCGTACATGTACTTCCGTTGCTCCTGCATCACGCAGCATGTTCACGATCCGTCGGGAAGTTGTTCCCCGTACGATGGAGTCGTCAATCATAACCACACGTTTGCCTTCCACAACGCGACGCACAGCGCTCAGCTTCATCTTCACGCCCTGCTCCCGCAATTCCTGGCTTGGCTGGATAAACGTACGTCCAGTGTATTTATTCTTGATCATACCCATCTCATACGGAATACCTGTCTGTTCAGCATATCCAATGGCCGCCGAGATGCTGGAATCTGGTACCCCCGTAACCAAGTCCGCATCCACAAACGACTCAATCGCCATCCGGCTTCCCATCCGTTTACGGGCCGCATGCTGGTTCGTACCATTCATATCACTATCCGGACGAGCAAAATAAATATATTCCATCGCGCATAATGCCTTGCGGTGTTTGTGATGATCAAAGCGATCCTCATGTAGACCATCTGCATCCAACACAAGTAGTTCACCCGGTTCAATGTCACGGATTAACTCTGCGCCAATTGTTTCCAGTGCACACGTCTCAGATGCAAACAGATATGCATCTCCCAGCTTACCCATCGTCAGCGGACGAAGTCCGTGCGGATCGGAAGCCACGAGCAGTTTGTCGTTGGTCATGATCAGAAATGCATAGCCACCCACAATGCGCTGGAACGCCTCTTTTGCCGCTTCCACAAGCCCTTTGGAGGATCGTGCAATTAGATGCGCAATGACCTCGGTATCACTTGTTGTTTGGAAAATGGACCCGCTCTGCTCCAGCTCGCGCCGGATCGTTGGTGCATTCACAATGTTCCCGTTGGTCGCTACCGCCAAATCGCCATCACGGTATTTGAATACCAATGGCTGTGCGTTTGTCAGTTTACTGTCACCACTTGTGGAATACCGGACATGTCCAATGGAAATATCCCCGGTCAACGTCTGCATCAGGTCTTTGGTGAACACTTCTTTCACCAGACCCATGCCGCGATGATAGTTAAACTGGCTGCCATCACTCACACACATGCCTGCACTTTCTTCGCCCCGATGTTGCAGCGCATGCAGTCCATAATAGGAGAGCGAAGCTGCGTCAGGGTGTCTGAACACCCCGAACACACCGCATTCTTCTTTCAATTTGTCGAGTCCTTCCTTGCCGGACCCTTCATTATAATAATCGCCTGTCCACAACGGTCCTGTCGTCAGTTCATGAGACATGGAATCGCATCCTCCCAGACCTGAGCCAAACCTCCTACAGGTTCGCTCACGGCTGATGTTCCGTTCAATTCAATCGTCAGGTTACTTCCTTCTACACGTCCAATCACAGCAACAGGTACACCGCGCTCACGTACAAATGCTTCAAGTTTACCCGCTTGCTCTGGCGTAGCCGACAACAAGATACGGGATTGGCTCTCACTGAACAGGGCGTGATCTGCACGAAGTGCAGTCTCCACATTCACCTGTGCTCCTACGTTACCACTGATACAAGACTCTGCGAGTGCTACAGCCAAGCCACCTTCAGACAAGTCATGTGCAGAGCGAACGAGTCCGGATTGGATCGCTTCCAGCACCGTGCTGAGCAGCGCTTTTTCCGTTTGCAAGTTCAGTTCTGGTGGACGACCTTCCGTCTGACCATGAACCGCGTATTGCAGCTCGCTGCCACCCAGTTCAGCTTTTGTTTCACCGAGGAGGATGATAACATCACCTTCGGATTTGAATGCTTGTGTCGTGATATGATCCGTGTCATGAACGAGACCTACCATACCGACAACTGGCGTTGGATAGATGGAGCCTTTGGCGTTTTCGTTATACAGACTTACATTACCACCGATGACCGGTGTATCCAGCACACGACAAGCTTCCGCCATACCGTCTACCGCTTTCTCCATTTGCCAGAAAATATCCGGCTTCTCCGGATTACCGAAGTTCAGGTTGTCCGTAATCGCCAGCGGCTCAGCACCGGAACATACAATGTTACGCGCTGCTTCACTTACGGCAATCCGTCCGCCAACTTCAGGATCAAGGTACACATAACGTCCATTACAGTCCGTTGTCATCGCGAGACCTTTGCGTGTGCCACGAATCGTAACTACAGCCGCATCCGAACCCGGACGAACGGCAGTGCTTGTACGCACCATGTAGTCATATTGATCATAAATCCATTTTTTACTTGCTACTGTTGGTGATGCCAGCACTTGTTTCAGTGCTCCGCCGAGATCCGACACTTCGTCATAACGAAGCGTGTCGATGGAAGCACTTTGCTCGTAGTAGGCAGGTACAGAAGAAGGTTTGTCATACACTGGACATTCGTCAACCAAAGCCGTTACCGGCATATCTCCGACCACTTCGCCGTGGTGGATCAATTTCAGACGACCATCATCCGTTACTTTACCAACTTTGGCACAGATTACGCCCCAACGTTCAAAGATCTCCATCGCCTGCGCCTCATCCTTCGGCTCTACAACGAACAACATCCGTTCTTGGGACTCGGACAACATCATCTCGTAAGGCGTCATGCCTTCTTCACGCTGTGGTACCTGATCCAGATACAATTCCAGACCATTACCCGCTTTACTTGCCATCTCTGCACTCGAACATGTCAGACCCGCAGCACCCATATCCTGAATTCCGAGCACGATGCCCGTGTCGATCAATTCCAGACAAGATTCCATCACCAGTTTCTCCATAAACGGGTCACCGACCTGAACCGCTGTCCGTTGGGACTCGGATTCTTCCGTCAATTCAACCGATGCAAAGGTTGCTCCATGAATACCATCCCGGCCTGTTGGCGGCCCAACATAATACACAGGGTTACCTACACCTTTAGCTACACCGCGCTGAATCTTGTCATGATCAATCAGACCCACACACATGGCGTTAACCAGCGGATTGCCTTCATAGCTCTCATCAAACATCACTTCGCCACCAACGGTAGGAATACCGATACAGTTACCGTATCCAGCAATACCCGCTACCACATGTTCGAACAAATATTTAACGCGATCGCTCTCCAGCTTACCGAAACGAAGGGAGTTCAGTATTGCTACTGGTCTTGCACCCATGGAGAAAATATCACGGATAATGCCGCCCACACCTGTTGCCGCACCTTGATAAGGCTCAACCGCGGAAGGATGGTTATGGCTTTCAATTTTGAATACAACGGCCTGGTTATCACCGATATCCACGATACCGGCACCTTCACCAGGTCCCATCAGGACACGTGGTCCAGTGGTTGGGAAACGGCGCAACAATGGCTTGGAGTTTTTATAAGCACAGTGCTCGGACCACATTACACTGAACACACCAATTTCCGTGTAGTTTGGCTTGCGCCCCATGAACTCACAGATCAGCGCATACTCGCTGTCAGATACGCCCATTTGTGCGTAAAGTTTATGTTCTGCGACCTGTTCTGCTGTTGGTTCCTTAGCGGATAGCTGCTGCGTCATGCCGATCCCTCCATGCTTTTAAAATAGATGTAAACATACGTTTGCCGTCTTCCGAACCAAACAGTGAATCCACTGCACGCTCTGGATGCGGCATCATGCCGACCACGTTTCCAGCCTCGTTACAGACTCCTGCAATATCACCCAGGGAACCGTTCGGGTTGGTACCATACGTAAATACGATCTGGTTGTTCGCTTGCAGACTCGCCAGCGTCTCCTCGTCGCAATAATAGTTGCCTTCACCGTGAGCAATCGGGATGATAATCTCTTCGCCGGGTGCATAGTCACGTGTAAATGGTGTATCTGCGTTTGCCACTTTCAATACCGTATCGTGACAACGGAATTTCAGGGAAGTGTTACGGATCAATGCACCTGGAAGCAATCCCGCTTCCGTCAGGATCTGGAATCCGTTGCAAATACCCAAAATATATTTACCTTGTTCAGCAGCTTTCGCTACCTCGTTCATTACCGGTGCAAAGCGGGAAATCGCTCCGCAACGCAAGTAGTCACCATAAGAGAAACCACCCGGAACTAAAATACAATCATAAGCCGAAAGATCTGTAGCCGTGTGCCATACATAATCAACCTCTTGTCCGATCGCATCTTCCACTGCCTTGTAACAGTCGATGTCGCAGTTGGAGCCAGGGAACACAAGAACTGCAAATTTCATGAGATTAACCCTCCAATTCGTAGCGGTAATCTTCAACAACGGTGTTGGCCAGCAACTTTTCACACATGACTTTCAATCGTTTCTCCGCTTCCGCACGATCTGTTGTATCCAGGTTCAATTCCATGACTTTACCGATCCGTACACTTTCCACTTCGTTGAATCCCATAGAATGCAGGGCTCCTTGAACAGCTACGCCTTGCGGGTCGAGTACGCTTTGCTTAATAGTGACATATACGGTTGCTTTGATCATGATCCTTATGTTCCTCCTCAGTAATGAACGGGATAAATGCTTTATGCTGTTAAAAATGGGGTGTGGAGCTTGCTCCGGGGCGGATTGTTCTTTCCGGTCGCTTGTTGTCCCCAGGTTTTTTGATTGTTTTGGCCCGCTGTGCGGTCAAAACCCGGGGACAAAGGCGAACGCTATCGCTCCTTTAAGAACAATTCCGCCCCTCCGCTAGTCCATGCGACGTTTTTTAAAGGCCTAAACCTTTTACGTTGCACGGTGTGTAATGGTCTAGCCTGACCATTACTTGAAACAATTAATGGTCTTTAAGTTACTTTATGAATCAGTGAATTTGAATCTTGCAATCTCTTTAGGCTTCCCTACCTGTGGGAAGCCACCGCTCTTAATTGCCTCACCCACCAGTTTGAACACTGGCGGAGGGAAAGATTTGAGCTAGAGAAACGAAGTGCTCGCCTTTGCAACCGGAATGTTTCCTTTTGAAAAAAGGATTCCAATCAAAACATTCCGGGGGCAACAGCGATCGAAAGCCAAACTTTCCCATAGCCTCTCACTCAAACGTTAGCTTCCTCAAACTTTCCCATAGCCTCTCGCTCAAACGTTAAACTTTATTATTTCGTTAAACGGTTATAAATATCGACGTATCTTGCGGTTGTTGTCTTTACTACCTCTTGTGGAAGTGGATCAGGTTTGCTGTTCTTGTCCCAATCGGTTCCGGCGAGATAGGTGCGCACTGGCTCTTTATCCATGCTGTCGATCTCGATGTCGAGTTCATAATTCTCTTTGGCCCAGAAGCGTGAAGCATCTGGGGTGAAGATTTCGTCAATCAGGATGACCTTGCCATCCACGATGCCGAACTCGAATTTGCAATCTGCCAGAATGATGCCACGCTGATCACAGTAATCACGGGCGAATTCGTACAGGCGCAAGCTTTTTTCCTGAAGCTCAACTGCGAGTGCGTCTCCCACCAGTTCTTTCATGCGATCCATTGGGATGTCCTCATCGTGACCAACATCGTTTTTGGCTGCCGGTGTGAAAATAGGAACTTCGAGCTTGGCGTTTTTGCGAAGTCCATCAGGCAGTTTAATGCCATTCACTTCACCACTCGTCTCGTATTGTCTCCATCCCCCACCCGTGATGTATCCACGCACGACACATTCAATATCAATGCGTTCTGCTTTGCGGGTTACCATGATGCGGTCTTTGAGCAATTCAGGGTCTGTGATGAGATCACCCAGTTGATTCACATCGGTATGAACGACGTGATTCTCCATCATGTCACCCGTCAGTTCGAACCAAAAGCTGCTGAGTTTATTCAGTACGTTTCCTTTCTCGGGAACCGCCGGGTCCAGCACGTAATCAAATGCCGATATACGGTCCGTAACCACGATCAGAAAATGTTCACCCAGATCGTACAATTCACGTACTTTTCCTTTATATAACAGAGGTGCTTTAACGAGATCTGCCGCAGTGGACAGTGCCATGGGCTCACCTTCTTTCAGGAGATGTAAAGTATACGTCCAATTCCCCTCTTCACGCGGGGCCACTCCGAATGCAGAACAACCTTCCGATCGCTGTTATCCCCAGATTTTTTGATTCCACTTTTGCAAAGTGAAAATCCGGGGATAAAGGCGAGCGCTTTGCTTCTTCAGGTTTTTTCTGCCTTCTCCGTTCCAGCGTGAACACATAATCAACCTATACTTTTAGGGAGTAAAACTTGTTCTAAATTTGATAAAGACGCAGCGTATGCTTCCGAAGTAGCTTTCTTTCATAATGTTTTTAGCTTTGCTTCTTCAGCTTATTTCTGTCCTCTGCGTTCCCTGCTGAACCATCATTCTGCGCTATAGCCTTATGGGACTTATATATTAATCGTTCAAGCCGAGCTTTTTGAAGATGGTGTCTACGTGCTTCAGGTGCCATGACGGGTTGAATGCATCTGCGATTTCTTCTTCGTTCAGCACTTCCGTGATTTCCGGTGTGGATTTCACGATATCCTGGAACTGGCGTTGTTCTTCCCATGCTTGCATCGCACGTGGTTGAACGGTATCGTATGCTTGCTCGCGGCTGAAACCTTTGTCGATCAGCTTTGTCATGATGCGACCGGAGAATGGTACCCCGTAGGTGCGCTCCATGTTGCGTTTCATGTTTTCAGGGAATACCGTCAGGTTCTTCACGATGTTACCAAAACGGTTCAGCATGTAGTTCAGCAGCATCGTTGCATCCGGTAGAATGATACGTTCTACAGAAGAATGTGAGATGTCGCGCTCATGCCAGAGCGTTACGTTCTCGTATGCGGATACCATATGTCCGCGAATGACGCGGGACAGACCGGAGATGTTTTCACTACCGATCGGGTTACGTTTGTGTGGCATCGCAGAAGATCCTTTTTGACCTTTAGCAAAAGCTTCTTCCACTTCACGGAACTCACTCTTCTGTAGCGCACGTACCTCTGTAGCAAACTTGTCCAGGGACGTTGCGATCAACGCCAGTGTAGCCATATATTCTGCGTGACGGTCACGTTGCAATGTTTGAGTCGAGATCGGCGCAGGTTTCGTGCCCAGCTTCTCGCAGACAAACTCTTCAACAAACGGATCGATGTTCGCGTATGTTCCAACTGCGCCTGAGATTTTGCCGTATTGTACATTGTCTGCTGCATGGCGGAAACGCTCCAGGTTCCGTTTCATCTCTTCATGCCACAATGCCATTTTCAGTCCAAATGTAGTTGGTTCCGCATGCACACCGTGCGTACGTCCCATCATTGGTGTGTGCTGATAAGCCAATGCTTTTTCACGAAGAATTTCAATGAAATTCACGATATCCTTTTCCAGAATCTCATTCGCTTGACGCAATACATAACCTAGAGCCGTATCTACGACATCCGTGGAAGTCAGTCCGTAGTGCACCCATTTCCGCTCCGCACCCAGACTTTCAGATACCGTACGTGTAAATGCGATAACGTCATGACGTGTTTCTTTTTCAATCTCATAGATGCGATCGATGTCAAAAGATGCGTTCTGACGAAGCAATGCTGCTTCTTCCTTAGGGATAACACCCAGTTCGGCCCACGCCTCACATGCACAAATTTCAACTTCCAGCCACGATTGGAATTTGTTCTCTTCGGTCCAGATGGCTCTCATTTCGGGTCTGCTATAACGTTCAATCATGAATTTGTATTCCTCCAGAGATTAGTTTGTTCAATCCATTGCAATCCTTCTTCAACATCCTGACAGAGCAGATTCACATGCCCCATCTTACGTCCTGTTTTTGCTTCGGTTTTACCATATATGTGAAGCTTGGGAATCACACCGAGCTCTATCGCTTCTACATCAGGTTGCCCTGTTCTGGCGATAATGCCTTCCAGATGTTCTCCAAGCACATTGACCATAACAACCGGACTCAATAACGAAGTGTCCCCAAGTGGTAACCCGCAGATGGCACGGATATGTTGTTCGAACTGAGAAGTCGCACAAGCTTCCATCGTATAGTGACCAGAATTATGCGGTCTTGGTGCCAGCTCATTGACGTACAGTCTTCCATCCGCCGCTACAAACAGTTCCACAGCCAGCAGTCCAACAGCCTTCATCGATTCTGCCACCGCTGCTGCCAGCTTTTGCGCTTCAATCTGGATATCTGCGGCAACTCTAGCCGGTACAATTGAAGCATGCAAAATGTTGTTCACATGAATGTTCTCCGCTGGCGGGAACGTTTTGATCTCCCCATTTGTACTACGCGCTACAACGACCGATATTTCGCATTCAAACTTGATGAATTGTTCCAACACCAGTTCCGCACCAGTAGCCGCAAGTTCTTCGTATGCCGCAACAGCCTGACTTGCTTCCCGGATGACCCGTTGACCTTTGCCATCGTAGCCTCCAGTCACCGTCTTCAGTACACAGGGCACTCCAAGTTCGCTAACAGCAGCAAGCATCGTATCCGCACTTATGATTTCCCGATAAGGCGCGACTCTCACTCCGGCGGCTTCGATCGCACGTTTTTCACGCAACCGATGTTGTGTGGTGTACAGTAACGCACTTCCTTGCGGAACGTAAGACTCACGTTCAAGCAGCCCAGCCACTTCTGCATCTACATTTTCGAATTCATACGTAATGACATCGCATTGCCGAGCCAGTTCAAGTGCAGCTTTGGCATCGTCATAACCAGCTTCAATCTGACGAGCAACTTGACCACAAGGTGCATCCGCAGCGGGATCAAGAGTAACGAATCGATACCCCATTGCCGTTCCTGCGAGCGTCATCATCCGTCCGAGCTGTCCGCCTCCAAGAATGCCGATGGTTGTTTTCCCGGGCGGCAGGACTTTTTTTAGCTCTCCTGCTATACCGGATTGGTTCCCTGCTCTATTCATAGTTCTTCACTACTTTCGAGTACTTCTTGTTTGATGCGCTCTCGGCGAGCTTCAGAGCGACGTTGGACATCCGGGTCAAAAGCACCGATCATTTGAGCTGCCAGCAATCCTGCATTGGTTGCCCCTGCCTTGCCAATCGCCACAGTTGCGACGGGAATACCACCAGGCATCTGAACAATGGACAACAAGGAATCGAGACCGTTCAATGCTTTGGATTGAACCGGTACGCCAATGACTGGAAGCATCGTTTTGGCGGCAACCATACCGGGTAGATGTGCTGCCCCGCCTGCCCCTGCAATGATCACCTTAAATCCTCGATCAATCGCCTGCTCTGCGTATTCAAACATCAGATCCGGTGTACGATGGGCGGAGACCACCTTTTTCTCATACCCAATCTCCAGTTCGTCCAGCACCTCGCACGCATGTTTCATCGTTTCCCAATCCGACTTGCTGCCCATAATTACAGCGACTTGCAGTGACATGAATACATCCAACTCCCGTCTGCGCTTTTTTGATTACATCTGACTATTAAGGAACTCTTATTACGTGTGAAATGAAAAAATCCGCTACCCGCGAAAACATCACATTTTCTCCGGACACCGGACTCCAAGAAATACGTATCCCTCATTTGGGCATGCCAAAAGGGGGCTTGCTGTCCGCATCTGGTTTCATGCGACTCTCAGCCGTATCTCCTCGTAGTCCGGAAATTTACGGTTCCCGGGTAGATACTTCCGGGCCCTATTCCCGGCGTTATACGAGCAAATATCTATCAAACTATCTTCGTTCATTTTTGTAATCTCTTATTACATATTTCGTTCCTACTCGACCTTATTCTTACCTGATCGACACATCTAACATTCTAACAATCCCCTACAGCTAATGTCAACTTAAAGACGAACATTTAACATATTGACAAATATAATGTTCGGGAATTGCTTCTTTAAATTCGCTTAACCATCCATTTCATCCCATAAAAGAAAGCCGGCTCCTCTTCAATCTCTCGAAGACAACCGGCTTCCTGCTTTTCAGTGCGTACACACTTCATCCATTATTTTACGATCAGTACTGGAACCCGCGCATGTTGCACCACATTGTGACTGACACTACCCAGGACAAATTCCCGAATACCACCCAGTCCGCGGCTACCAATAATAATGATATCAGAATCATTCTCTTTGGCAAAATCAAGCAATACTTCCGCAGCTGCTCCTTGAATCAGGTCCACATTGGCCGTTACACCCGCAGCCTGAATTCGCTCTTTTGCTTCATCTGTCGTCTGTACCGCGAGATTGTAATAGTCATTATTAAGTGAAGGTGGCAATGGAGCCAGTCCCTCACCAATAAATACACGTGGGAAATCAAAAGCATGAATGACATCCAGTACTGCATTTGGGGACACTTTAGCTAGCTCAATCGCACGATCAAGTGCTTTATTTGAAGCTTTGGAACCATCATAAGCCACTAATATTTTGGAAAATAACATGTGAATCCCGTCCCTTCCTTTATATGTAGAGCACGCGAAGCAAGCTTCGGTCTGACATGTAATAAACTAACAGTTAAATAACAGAACCATGTAACTCCTTAAACGTTCCAGAGCCACAATGAACCATTTATACGAATGAATTTACATATCAGACGAATGAATGATACACCTTTCACTTCAGCGTAAGTCTTGTTCGAATGGTTACGCATTTGTTCCATGTGTTCATTGAATAAAGTAACCATAGATTACCGCATTCAAGAATAACAACAATGGAATGCCAATGGTGAAGCTGGGATGTTTAGTCTTATGCCTTTTCCGATACATCGCGATCCAGACTCCCAAAGCACCGCCTATAAATGCTAATAAGAATAACGTCCGTTCGGGTGTACGGTCACGACGCTGTTGCGCACGCCTCTTATCATCCGACATCACCAGATAACCAACTACATTAATAAATAAAAACCACAATATAAGTCCGGTTTGCATATAATTCTAGCGATCCCCCTGTCCCGGGACATCTCCCTGTCTCCATTATAGTCCTCATCAGAGACATGTTCAACGCACCGGATAGGGAACCGCAATTTTGTGTAATAACGCTAACCTCGCTCTAACCTAGGACTCCTGCTTTGGAATACCGTTCAGGCTTGGTGCTCTTTTGGCTGCTTTGTCCGGGCGCACAGCGATACTCTCTTCCCGAATACTGTCTTTGTTTTGCTGGTTATGGATCTTCTCTGGTTTGTTATGCGGCATGTAGGTATCACCTCCTTGGCTTACGTTGCCTGAAAACGGAGGATCTTATACGACTTCAACTACCCTCAAGCGTGTTACTCTCCCTTTTTCTCCATAGCCGCCTTCAGCAGATCTCCAAGGTTAGACCCAATGGACTCCTGCTTAGCATATTGTTTCACCAGCTTTTGCTGATCGCGTTTGTTCACATGCTGTTTATCCTTATCCAACGTTTCTGTAATACCACAAGGTAGACATTGTACGTATAACCCCGCCTTACCTTCTTTGATTTCCATCTTTTTGTGGCACTGCGCACAACGACGATTGGAGAGTCTCTTTTCTGCCGAACGACGATACCCGCAGTCCTCGGTAGGACATACAAGAAACTTGCCGCGCTTGCCTTTCTTCTCCAACAACCGTGCGTTACAGTCCGGGCAATGGCTATTGGACACATTATGCGGCTTGTACTCTGCTTTGCTGCCTTTTACGGTGGACACCAACTCTTTCGCCATGGAACGGATACCATCCAGGAACGGCCCCGGTTTCCCTTGCCCACGAGCGATGCGTTCCAGTTCAGCTTCCCAGCGGGCAGTCAGATCCGGTGAACGAAGCTGCGGGGCAGCCAGTTCAATCAACTGTTTTCCTTTACCGGTTGGATGCATGCTGTTGCCTTGACGATCTATTGTATCGGAACTGACCAGCTTCTCGATAATATCCGCACGTGTAGCTGGAGTGCCGAGTCCATGCTTTTCCATCTGGGAAAGCAAAGCAGCTTCGGTATACCGTTTGGGCGGCATCGTCCGTCCACTTTTAATATGGCAACGCTGAACCGTCACGGACTGCCCTTGCTGCACATCTGGCAAAAGCGCACGCTCATGGTCTGCTGCATCATCAGTACGGTCATCGTCATCATCGCTGTAATCGCCGCCGTATACTTCACGCCATCCACTTTCTTTCACCGTTGTACCTTTAACATGGAAGGAGTCATTCCCCACCTGAACCGTGATCGCAACCGAATCGTACTTCGCTGCCGGATAGAATAGGCTGATAAAACGACGTACGATCAGATCGTACAGTTTGCGTTCCTCTGGGTTCAATTGATTCAAAAGCACCGTCTGCTCCGTTGGGATAATCGCATGGTGATCCGTAACTTTGCTGTCATCCACAATACGTTTGGTGATATTCAGATTTTTGCGCAGCAAAGGACGTGCCAAAGACGCATAAGGTCCAATAGCTACACTATCCAGCCGTTCTTTCAACGTAGCTGTCATATCCGAAGTGAGGTATCGACTGTCCGTACGCGGATACGTCACAAGCTTGTGCTGTTCATACAGACGTTGCAGGACATTTGATGTTTGCTTTGCAGAGAAACCATACTTCCGGTTGGCATCCCGTTGTAGTTCCGTCAGATCATATGCCAGTGGATGCGGCTCAACCTTCTCGCTTTTCTTCACTTGGGCAATCGTGCCCTTGCGCCCATCTACCCGTTTCTTCAATTCTTGTGTTTCTTGAGGGTCGAAAATTCGTGAATCTCCTCCAGCTGCCCGCCACACAGCCTGAAAACCTCCCATGTCTGCCGTTAACGTCTCATACTCCTGCGAGCGGAAACCGTTAATTTCATTTTCCCTGTCCATAATCATGCCCAAGGTCGGAGTTTGTACACGTCCAGCAGACAACTGGGCATTGAAACGAACGGTTAATGCACGGGTCACGTTAAGTCCGATCATCCAGTCAGCCTCCGCCCGGCAACGTGCAGATTCATAGAGGCGGTCGAACTGACTGCCTGGCTTCAGCGAAGCAAATCCGTCTTTGATCGCCTTATCTGTCTGGGATGAAATCCACAGGCGTTTAAAAGTTTTTTTCCACCCCGCCATCTGCATGATCCAACGAGCCAGCAATTCTCCCTCACGTGCTGCATCGGTCGCAATGACCAGTTCGCCTACATCCTGACGTTTCATCAACTGCTGCACGGCTTTATATTGATGGTTGGTCTCTTTAAGTACTTTCAATTTCGTACGATCTGGCAGAATGGGTAGGTCCTCCAGATTCCATGTTGCATACTTTTTGTCGTAATCCTCGGGTTCAGCTAATCCAACCAAATGTCCAAGCGCCCAGGTAACGATATATTTCGGGCCTTCCATATAACTTTTATGTTTATCACGCGCACCCATGACTCTGGCTATTTCGCGTGCTACAGATGGTTTTTCTGCGAGTACCAATGTCTTCACTTCATATCTCTTCCTCTCTGGTAGAACGTTATGTCTCTTTTATCCCTATCTTTTCATTATATCATTTCACACTAAAGGTATGCTCTGTCATCTCTACTTCCTAACTATTCGCCTCCTGTAACCTCATGTTTAAACAATATGTCGTATTCATGTCACTTTTAATTACATTAATTCGTTTGATAGTTTTCCTGAGTACACGGAATCAGAAGCATCAGTAAGTATTAACACTGTAAAGTATTGATGTATACGTTTTTTTGGATAAATATAAACCTTGTAAGATTACCTGACATAACTATACAATGTGTCAAAAGCATAGAAACAGAATCGCTGCTACACACATCAATGAGACACAGGAAGGGAGCGTGGATGCATGACTTATCATGGATCTGTATTGAAAAAAAGTGGGGCTTTGTTACTGGCAGGTGCTGTTGTTGCCACAACATGGGGAGGAACGGTACCTTCGGTATCAGCCGCAACGGCAACGCCTACGAGTAAAACAACAGTAGCAGCTGTATCCAAAGGAAAAGCGCCAGCAACTCCGGCAACATTTGTTCAGGCTATGGAAGAAGCGGCTACACTTGCAGGTGTTCCTTTTACTATGGACAAGCTCTCCGGCACAACCGTACAACGTAAAGATGCTGCGGTCGCCTTGCAACAATGGCTCAAGCTGGATTCGACTACCGTATCATTCAAAGATGTCCCGGATGAAGCCACTTTTGCAGGTGCTGTTGGTGCATTGAGTACGGCAGGGCTAATGAAAGGTTATACCGATTCCCTCTTCCTTCCAAACGCTGTACTTACCGAGAATGACCTCTCCATACTGAAAGACCGCATTTATAACTACATAAAACCGTTTGTCCTTGAGGAAGCAACCATCATGGATCTCCAGACTGCAATGACGAAAGGAAAACTGACATCAAAAGAGCTGGTTCAGAAATATCTGGACCGCATTGAAAAATACGATGATCAAGGTGTAAGCATCAACGCCGTATTAACGCTGAACCCGGATGCACTCCAAATTGCGGAGCAATTGGATGAAGAACGTGCAGCCCAAGGTGCCCGCGGGCCTCTGCATGGCGTTCCGGTTTTGGTAAAAGACAATTTCGATACCAATGACATGCCGACAACCGCAGGCTGTATCTGTCTGAAAGATTCCATTCCTGCTCACGATGCTGAACAAGTGAAGAAACTCAAAGCAGCTGGCGCCATTATTTTGGGCAAAACGAACCTGCATGAATTCGCATTCGGCATAACGACATCCAGCTCATTGGGTGGACAAACACTGAACCCTTACGCCCTGGATCACTATCCAGGTGGATCAAGCGGTGGAACAGGTGCAGCCATTGCATCAAACTTTGCTGCAGCCGGCATGGGTACAGACACTGGTGGTTCGATTCGAATCCCATCCAGCTTTAACAGCCTTGTGGGTATCCGCCCAACCATCGGACTGTCTAGCCGTGAAGGCATTATCCCATTGGCTTTGACACAGGATGTAGGTGGACCTATGGCTCGTACGGTTAGTGATGCTGCAATCATGTTGGATGCTACAGCCGGCTATGATAAAAAGGATGTCTCTACAGCTTACGCGGTTGGAAAAATCCCTTCCAGCTATACAGACTTCTTGGATGTAAACGGACTGAAAGGTGCACGCATCGGTGTGGCCACAGAACTCATCCCAAGTACCAAAGCTGAAGAAAAAGCCGTTGCTGATGTGATCAACAGCGCTGTGGAAGAACTGAAGACACTGGGCGCTACCGCAGTTCCCATCTCCATCCCGAACTTGACTGAGATCAACAAATACCCAAGCCTTAGCGGATATGAATTCAAGTTCCAACTGAATGACTATCTGGACTCATTGGGTGCAGACGCTCCATATCACAGTCTGTCCGAGATCATCGCTTCCGGAGAGTTCGACAAATCTCAGGAGCAATCCATGAAGACTCGGGATGCACGCCAAACGTTGGAGACTACCGAATACAAGGACATCGTCCTGAAACGTACCCAAGTTACACGTGAGTCCCTGCTAAAAGTTATGGCAGATAATAATCTAGATGCCATCATCTATCCTACGTCCACACAAGCCGCTGGTGTTATTGGCGAAGGACAAAACTCCGGTGGTAACAACCGTCTGAGTCCATTCTCCGGCTTCCCGGCCATCACTGTACCTGCCGGTTTCACAACTGATGGTTTGCCAGTAGGTATGGAATTCCTGGGTCGCGCCTTTGATGAAGGAACCTTGATCAAGCTGGCTTACAGCTACGAACAAGGTACACATCACCGCCAAGCGCCTAAGCTCACGCCGTAAAATATTTATGGGATTAAATAATTCTCGTTAACACAAAAAATAGATGCAATTATATCACTTTTTTGAAACGAGTTAACCCACTAAAGAGACCACCCTCTTCATGACTGCATGAAGTTTGGGTGGTCTCTTTTAATTTCTCTATTTATTTTTATGTTGCATACAGTCGATGTTATTCATTACTGAACTCTGTCCGGCACGCCCCATTTCAGCACCAAACCTGCGTATGTCAGACCACCGCCAAAGCCAAAGAGAGCTAAGCTCTGTCCTTCTTTCAACTTCCCTTCATCCACTGCAAGCTGTAAAGCAAGCGGAATGGAAGCAGCAGATGTGTTCCCACGATACTCGACACTGGTTAAAGTACGTTCCAAAGGAACCGGACCACGTTCGCAAACAGCTTCAATCATTCTCATGTTGGCACTATGCGGGACAAACCAGTCAATCTGGTCAGGGCTTAATTCAGCTTTCGTTATAAGTTTACCCAATTGCTCTGGAATCGTCCGTACAGCCCACTTATAAATCTCTCGCCCATTCTGAACTAAACAACCTTCGCCCTGTAAAGGCACACCATTCATCTCCGAAGACAGACCACTCTTATAGAGATGTACACCGCCTTCTCCATGTGTACCTGATATGGCTGCCATAAAGTCACCTTCAGCACCCGATGATCTCTCCACCAAGAAGGCCCCCGCTCCATCACCAAACAGTACACAAGTCGTGCGGTCTGTGTAATCCGTAATTTTGGATAATGTCTCTGCTCCAATTACCAGTACTTTGCGGTACATTCCACTGGTCACCAGACTGTCGGCTAGCTGTAATCCGTAGGTAAAACCTGCGCATGCAGCATTTAAATCCAGTACACCCGTGTGTGGGATCTTAAGATTAGCCTGTACTCTGGATGCCGTACTTGGGAAAGCATATTCAGGTGTACTTGTAGCCACAAGGATCATATCCACATCTTCTACACTTACATCATAACGATGTATCATATCTTCTACAGCCTTCGTAGCCAAGTCAGATACAAACTGATCTTCAGCTGCAATTCGCCGTTCTCTCATACCAGTACGCTGTACAATCCATTCGTCACTTGTCTCGACCAATTTCTCCAGATCAGCATTCGTTAATATTCGATCCGGTACATACGTCCCCATTGCCGTGATGGTTGCCTTTGATTGATGCTTCATACCGGTAGTCACCTCACTTGTTTTTTACCATTATATCACTAAGTCTTAGTACTTGGTACTAATTTTATAAAATATTTATTATGATTCTTTCGTTAGTTGTTTATTTTAAAGTGATCTCTTCATTCTATTACCCAGAGCAATACAAACGATGGCATGCATTTTCGATGAAGAATTGTGGATATTCCCTGACTAACATGAAGAATGCCTTAATTATATGCGTTTTTTATAGACAGCTCATTCAAACAGGAGGAAAATAAACAAATTGCCCTACATTACTAAAGAATAGAGTTGATCTATATCCATGAAAAAAGAATTAAATATCCTTGCCATTTCCGGAAGTCTGCGCAATCAGTCCTCCAATACGTTACTAATGCACGCCATGATTAAACTGGCTCACACTAACCTTAAGTTTGAAGTATATGATGGATTAAATGATCTGCCACCATTTTAACCCTGACCTCGATGTCGAGGAGGGTCCAGTGTCCGTACAGAACTTGAGAGCCCAACTTAAGCATTCGGACGGTGTCCTTATCTGCACGCCAGAGTATGGAAACGGCGTTCCTGGGGTCTTAAAAAACGCACTAGATTGGGTTGTATCTTCTGGAGAATGGCTCAATAAACCCACCATTGTCATTGCTGCTTCCCCAAGCCCCATGGGAGGTGACAAAGCCCATGCTTCCTTATTGCTCACACTAAACATGATTAATGCACAAGTTCTACAGGAGGGCTGTTTAACCATTCCTCATATTACATTGAAAATGAACAAACAAGGCGTCATCATTGATTCGGAAACCCAGCATGCATTGCAGAACTCCCTTACAATCCTTGGGGAGGCTTGCAACCAAATGAAAGTATAGACAGATGTTGTACTTAAATCGATGATAGAGAAGAAATGATCCTTTTAAAGTTATTTAACATTCTCATAAATATTGAAATAGTAAACAGCCTTGGTTATTTACCAGGGCTGTTAAGATTTATATAAGTATTTAGGATTAAAATAAAAAAGACACACTCGATATCATCAAGTGTGTCTTTAGATTGCTTGGCGGCGTCCTACTCTCCCAGGACCCTGCGGTCCAAGTACCATCGGCGCTAGAGGGCTTAACGGTCGTGTTCGGGATGGGTACGTGTGGAACCC
>NZ_JBFTKC010000015.1:0-122191 GCF_056395745.1 Paenibacillus sp. 10L310
CGATAAGCTCATTTTGAATCTGACGAGATTAAAAATCTCATTTGTGCTCCAGCCGATTCAAGCCAAGGCTTGTCTCAAACTTTTGCGTTCATTCTGCAAGCAGAATGTTTACTCACTCGTTGTTCAGTTTTCAAAGATCAAACTTATTTCGTTACCGAATGTTGTTCTCTTCAGCAACTCTTATATAATATCATGTCCGAACCAACTTTGCAAGCTCTTTTTTTAAGTTTCTTTCGAAGCTTATTTCAATCGCTTGCCGCACCGTGTATCTCGTGTTTTTTTGGCCGGAAATAGAATATACCATGTAGAACACACACTTGTAAAGAGTTAATTTCAAAACTTATCAAATCCACGATCTAACCATATTAAGGACCTTCAATCTACCATGAACTCTCAGGTTCAATTTTATTATCCTGCAGCTTAATCTTCTTTATTTAAATCTGTCTTTCTTCTATATATAAGAAGGCAACCCTCTCAACTCTCATATTCGAGACGAAAGGGTTACCTTCTATAGTAATCTATATTTATTTCCGTTCTACTTTATATCCTTTATCCTCAAGCAGTTTCACGATGCCATGATCGCCCAAGTAGTGTGCCGCACCAACAACAATGAAATACTCCTCACCTTTGCCGTTTTTCAAGTAACCATCGATTTTGTCCGCCATACCAATGTTACGATCAACCAGCATTGCTTTGTTATATTCCTCGTTAGTGGAGAAGCTGTTTGTCAGTTCAAGCAGTTGCTCGTCATTACCCGTTTTCCACATCTCAGCCATTTCTTTCACACTGTTATCCAACACGTCGAAGTTTTCGATTGTCGCTTTCAGTGTTTCCTCCTGTGTTTCTTTGGAAAAGTCGTTAAACATGCCAAGTTGAGATTGATAACTCTCCAACTCAATAACTGGAAGTTTGCGCTCGATCGCTTTCTGGATGAAATACAGATCCACTCCTGCTGACGTTTCGTATCCTGCCGTTGTGGACTTCAAACTTGCAAGTGTGCTCTCTACTACCCAAGGCTTAAATGCATCCAAGGCGTTAGACTCCAGACCATTTTTCTTCAATACATCACCCAGCCTAGTATACGTTTCACTGGAAATGTGGTCTTTCAGTGTTGTTCCATCTTGATACGAACCCAGACTTAGAACCAGCTTTTGCTGCTCTTCATCAGCGGCTTTGCTAATATCAATCTCTACCCCGAGATAGTCAGCTTCCGCAAAGGCTTCTTCAAACTCCGGACGCAGTGGATAGAAGCTCTCATCCGCAATATGCATGGACCCTACCAGATAGATCGTGTTGCCATTGCTTTCAACTTCCCACATGAAGCCACGTCCACCGGTTTGAGCAGTTTCATTTGCTCCATCTTTGGATACCAACAGCACGGTGCGCGTTGCAGCATCCCAGCGAACTTCATAACCCGCTGCATCACCGACGATGCGGATTGGCGCATACGTTACACCGTTGATGCGCGTAAGCTTGCTTTTAAGTGTAATCGTTTTGCCATCTACCACTGCTGTGATCGTATCATCTGTCGCAGTTGTTAGCTTCACATCCATAGCATCCAGCGTAGTCCGCAGTGGAACCAATGTTGTACCTTTCTCCAGGATTGGTGCTCCTGTAGCATATTTCACAGCTTGATCATTAACCTTTACGGAAGTTCCTTGTGGAGCAGCCATAGCTGGCACTGCAGATGCAAGCAAACCTACTGAGATGGTTAGAGATAAGAGCATGCGTTTCCAATTCTTCATATTATGTAATCTCCTTTATTGAATATAGTTGCCAATCCAATTTTTAATAGAATAGACATACTTAGATACTACGGTTAAAGATGGGAATTGGTGCCACTCCAAAACGGAGCGCACTTTCTCCCTTCATTGCTCTCATTAGATAAGAAACAATAAAAACGAAACCAACATACAGGTTCAATGCAACATATTCGCAAAGCCAAAGCTATTCCTTGATAAATAGATACTTATCAGCGCTAGGAAAAAAAAGGCTATAGAAACCTTCGGATTGCCCCACAGCTTCACTCCATATGCGACGAAGAAAATAGCGATAGCTAATTTGGAGATGCTTTGGTAGTTGCCCTGCTCTGAAAAGGCTGAACTGCTAAATACAATTGAAAGTAGTAGTGTAGTCAGGATCGATCAATGCTTTAAACCACAGAGGTTCCCTCAAAAACTTTATATAGAACCCTTTTAACTGTTGCATGATCATCGACCCTCTCCTGAACTCGATTTAATATGACCACCGACACAGCACACCACTTGTCATAATTAGTGAGAGAAAGTCATCAATAAAGCTTATCTATCAGGACATATTTTCATGATAAGTAGGAAAAAGCGCAAAACTCATTTTGCATCTTCATGCATGCTAATATATACGGATTTTTGCGATATTTTATCTTAATTATACATAGCAAAAAGACCACTATCTAGTATTAGATAACAGTCTCATTTTAGAATACTTTATTCATTTAAATTAAAATCATTCCGTCTTCTATTCTTCTACAGAAACATAAATACTTAATCGTATGCGAATTGCCGCTATCTCAAAACCAGTTAGAATCATAATCCAGTGATCTTTCCTTCCCTTCTTTCTCTAGTAATATGTTCAGGAAAACATCAAGCAGCTCCTATCAGCTTGAGTACAACTAAAAATATTGCTGGGATAATCGAATTGATGGAATTAAATATTCAGTGAACGATGATATTCGACCATATATTTCTGATAGCTCCTTCTAAAGTAAGTAGAAGCTGGATCCTTATTCTTGCTGCTTCATTCGGAAAGAATCTCACAATTTTTGTGCTTCGGCATGTAGTTGTCATGATTCATCCTCTGGTATAGAGTCTAACTAATCTTCTTGCACATTTCGGTACAGTTTATCTAATATCATTTTTAACTGATTTAATTCATCGTGTTCCAAACCTCGTGTAACATAGTCATGCGCGTTTTTAACTGTTAACAACAGCTTTCCTTTAACTTCTTGACCTTTAGAGGACAAATATAGATAATGTGAGCGCTTATCTTGATCATGAACAATACGTCGAACCATGCCCTTGCGTTCTAAAGAATGTATCATTCTCACTACCGTTGTTTGATCCCGATCGATGGCCTCCGCCAGCTCTTTTTGAGTCATAGCTTTATCTATATCAAGACAAGAGATAATGCTCCACTGCTCCGGTGTCACCTTGTAGGGCTTTAATTGTTTCGTAAAATAGTTTGTAAGCTTGACATCTGTACGATGGATCAAGAAGCCGGTAATATTATATAAGTCCATTGCAGTACCCTCATTTATCATTTTCTTAAATCAAATATAGTCGATCTCTCAAAGGTTACACATGAAATCCGTCAAAAATTCGTTAATTTCGTTTAGAAAAAATGATATATGGATACAATCAAGCTAAGTATGAACAAAATGAGTGCTGGAATGGCCTTCTGAATCGGATCTTTAGCTAAGACTATTAAAGTAAACGCTCCAGCAAGCATTGTTCCGGCTAGAAGCAAACCAGCTAAAATTGCTGCGACAGGCATCCAGATGCCAACGATCATACCAGCTGCCCCCACAATTTCGAACGAACCAGTCAAAACATTAAAGAACGATGGCAGTCCAAAACGTTTAAACTCATTGGCCATTTTACCGGAAATAATTTTGCTTCCTGTAAAAAGGAAAAAACCACCTAATAGAACCTGTAAAACTGTGATAAAAATGAACATATCTACCCCTCTTTCATAAAGTTATGCATATGAATTTTATATATGCTATAGCATGTATTTTGTTTGAAATTTTATATATTGTCAACCCTAAAATAAAGCTTTATAAATTATAGCCCTCTTATATCCTTTTAATTTTTCTTAGATTATCGTTCCAAAGGAAGGTTTCTTTTTCACATATCGTTAATATTTTCTAGCATGGATAATTCAATTTCTGTTCTTTGTTGAACTGTGGTAAATTTCTCTGTAATCAGCCAATTAAAAGCCTATGCTTCTTACTTTCAATAAATTTAGTAACAAACAAAGGTAATTTACTTAACTTATTGTCAATTCGACTTACGGAATGTAATTTAGCTTGTTTATACAAAAATCAACCATCCCAAATTAAATATAACTTCTAAGTAATTATTCGTTCTTGACTGTTTGTATCGAACACCATTATACAACATGTAGCGCGTTCAACATTAAATTGGCCACCAATGGCTACAAGCTAATTTCAAAAAGAGATATGCATATTTATGGATAAATATGCATATCTCGCTAATTATGACAACACACACACCTTCAAACACTCAACCTAGATCTTATATGCCTTCATGGCTTTAAACAATTCCTTAAAGGTTGGACGTTTACCGTACATCAACACACCTGTGCGATAGATTTTGGCTGCAAGCCATCCGAAGATGATAATGGATACGATGAGAATCGCTAAGGACGTTAGAATCTCCCAAGTTGGCGCAACTCCTGCGCCGATTCGTACCAGAATCGCGGTCGGCGACGTGAATGGAATGAAGCTTGCGATTTTCAACAACAGAATGTTCGGCGTAGAAATACTGAAGATCGCAATATAGAAGGAAACAAGCGACAACATCGTAATCGGCAGAACAGCCTGACCGAGTTCTTCAGTACGGCTTACCATTGAACCAATGGCAGCAAACAACACGGCATACAGGAAGTAACCCAGAATGTAGAATATGAGTCCGTACACAATAACAGCAATATTCACATCACTTACACTCATATTGAGATCACCTAATACTGCACGGTTATGCGGCAACAAGATATTTCCGGCAACCACCGCTCCGAAGATCCCGATTTGCAGCATCCCCACCATGAAAATCCCGATGATTTTACCAAACATCTGACTGAGCGGTGATACACTCGTAATCAGAATCTCCATAATACGTGAGCTCTTCTCAGCTGTGATCTCGGAGGCAATCATGTTACCTGTCATCATCGTTGAGGTAAACAGCAGGATGATCAGCAAGTACACCACAATATAGTTAATCGGGCTCATTTTACCTTCAGACTCAGTACCTGCTCCGCTCTCATCTGTACTCAAACTTTGCTCGGTGAGCTTCACAGGTGTTGTAATCAGTTCCTTCTGCTCCGCTGTGAGTACATCCTTCACAACCACATCCAGCTTCACACTCTGCAACGCTGCTTCAATGGATGCAATGATCTGAGGTGATACGTCTTCTGCTGAATATAGAATGGGCTGCGGGAACTCTTGCCCGGAAACAGCTTCAAACTTCAGATAACCATCGGTAAGCCCTGCTTCCACATCCGCCGCAAGAGCAGCCTCATCTTTGTCACCACTGGCAATGAATCGATAGGCCTGATCTCCTTGAGCCGCAGAGAAGCTCTCCAGTTTCTCGGAAACTTCAGGCTGCCCTGTACTCAGAAGACCGATATTTACAGGATTACTGCTTGAAGCTCCACCAATCGAACCCCCATTAAATAAGGTAATGAAATACGGGACATTGAGTCCGATTGAAATTAAAAGTGCAAGTACAATGGTCGTTACCATGAATGATTTCGTTTTAACTTTGTTTTTGAATGTAAAACCCGTAATCGTTCCCATTTTATTCATTCGACTCACCTACCTCACGAATAAAGATTTGGTTAAGCGTTGGTTCCTTCAGTTCAAAGTGTTCCACTGTCGTCTGAGTCATAGCTGTTCTCAGAATCTCTTGAGCCGCTTCCACCTGACTAATATGTATCAGGTAACCACGCTCATTTCGCTCGACTTTCTTCACACCAGGCAACTGTTCGAGTCCTTCCACACTACCAATCGTGCCCAGGAATACCTGTTCACGCGGATACCGGCTCTTGATCTCCTTGATCTCTCCTTGTACCACCGTGTTGGAACGATGCAGAATGGTGATCTGACGACACAACTCTTCAACGTGCTCCATACGGTGTGTTGAGAACAGAATGGCCGTGCCTTCGTCTCGCAATTCTTTGACGGTGGACTTGAGTAATTCCACATTCACAGGATCCAGTCCACTGAACGCTTCATCCAGAATGAGAATCTGCGGTCTATGCACTACAGCCGCGATAAAGCCCATTTTCTGCTGATTACCCTTGGATAACTCCTCGATCTTCTTATCGTAATACTCAGGTACCTCAAACCGATTCAGCCAGTACTTGAGGCTCTGATCTGCGTCCTTACCATTCATGCCACGAAGTCGTGCCAGGTAATTAATCTGTTCGCTGACTTTCACCTTCGGGTACAATCCGCGCTCTTCCGGAAGATAACCCATAATCTGTTGCAGCTCCGTATTATAGGGCTTGCCGTTGTACAGGATATTCCCTCCGTCCGGGTGAATCAGTCCAAGCACCATACGCATTGTTGTTGTTTTACCTGCACCATTGGCTCCGAGCAGTCCGTAAATCTCCCCCTCTTTTACATTGAGCGTGACTCCATTAACGGCTGTTTTGTCTGCATATTGCTTGACGACTTGCTTCAATTCCAATCGGTTCATTATTTATCGTCTCCCTTCGGTTATTTCCACTGTACGGGTGCATACCCGGCAATCCAGAATGCCAGCACTTCATCCAATTCCAAGTTACGGATTTTCAATACCCGGTTATTGGACAGCTCCAGCCTCTCCTGCGCCTCGCTGACCCGGGTTGTAATTACGCGAACCAGACCTCCCTCTTCTATAGAAGATTCCACAACACCGGGGATACTCTCTGGTCTTAAGTCTCCTTCATACCAGACTTCCTTCCACTGATCGAGCACCATATCTTTCTCGGCCATCCCCAGTGACTGACCACGGTGCATCAATACGATGTAATCCGCAAGCCTTTTGACTTCGTCTGCAATATGTGTGGCAATCAGAATCGTGGTGTCTCCCCCCGCCATGAAGGTACGGAACTGCTCAACCATCACTTTCCAGGCAAAGGGGTCCAATCCTGATGAAGGCTCATCCAAAAGCAATAGTCTTGGGCGAGCTGCAATTGCAGCTGCAATCTCAAATTTTCGCCTTTCTCCCTTGGACATCTTGTTCAGCTTCACATCAACAGGTACTTCCATATCCTGAATCAGTTGGTCGAACAACTTCATATCCCAACGTGGGTACCAGTACGCCCGGAAATGGGCCGCTTCTTGTGCTGTTATCCGGTTCTCTTCTGAACCAGCATTATCTGCCACAAAACCAATCTGTTGTCTCAGTTCAATGGGAAGTGGCCCATCATGTTCCTGACCAAACCATATAATCTGCCCAGCATCTGGCAGCACCACTTGCTGTAACATGTTAAGAAGGGTGCTTTTGCCTGAACCGTTGTGACCGAGAATAGCCACTATATACCCTTCCGGGATGGTCAGATCAATTGGGCCAATAACTCTGCGTTTTCGCATTTTGGATACGCCGTTCAACTGGATTGCTATGGGTTCCACGTATGAATCACTCCCTTACTTCACGTAAATAGCCTTCAGGACTTCCCGGAATAGGCTCTCCATCTCTTCTTCCGTACAGCCTACCGATTTCCCGGACTGCACCGCTGCTTGCATCGCTTCCTGTGCGGCCTTTAATCTATAATTTTCTCTGTCACCGGCTTCTACCTGGGCCACAAATGTACCTGTCCCCTGCTTCGTACGAAGCAAGCCTTCATTCTCCAGATCCTGATAGACCCGTCTAACCGTAATAACACTGCAATTCAGTGCTCCGGCGAACTCACGAATGGACGGCAAATGTGTTCCCTCCCCCAACTGACCCGTAATAATTAACGATCTTAACTGATTTTCAATTTGGTGGTATAAGGGTTCAGCGCTATTTTCATTAATTTGAATGGGTATTTTCACATCTTGCACCTCGCCCTCCGGTACACTCCAGTCTGTTACCTGACCGTGCCGGTTTCATCCTGTATTCGTACATAAGCTCAATTCTCATTTTAATTCAAATCCCGATGAACCAGCTTCTTCAGCGTAAAACGACTAGACAGCCATAATCCCGCTACGCCAGCCACCAGAGAAATCCACATGATCGGGGAAAGCAGCCCCCATGATTTACTTCCATCCATTACAGTCCGCAATCCGTAACTGCCTGATATTCGAATCAGTATGGATATGCCAATGGCGAATGGTATAAAAAGCATACTGAGAAGCAAGTATTTCTTGCCACTGTTCAGAAACTCTCCGTAAATATAGAACCCTGTTACCAAAAGGCCATAACCTGTACAGGTAAGGCTAAAGGCCAGATACTGATCCCATCGGAATCCTTCGGTATGAAGGTTAACCACGTATAACGATCCGTAGAAAAAGATTCCATTGTACGTAAACGCCATCAGAGACTGCTGTAGCCTGGACCACATCACCACTTGTTCAGGAATGGGAATTCTACGATAGTAGGCCAGCATCTGCGTATAAGAATCTTCCTGTATGTAACGGAAGGAGCGCCTGCAGAACATAAACCCTTGAAATGGCAACATGATTAAAAAGAAGGAATCCACTACTGGATTAATAATATCTGTCTGTTGTTGTCCTAAAAACATCACACCGCTCATACCGCCAGTGTATATCATGAATAATGCAGACCATAGCCATTGGAGCCTATCCTTACTCATCTGGCTGCGGGTCAACCACCACGCCTGCTTCCATTCGTTCATATGCATGCCTGCCTTTCACCTGTCATTCACTCATGTTGCTTACTGTGATTACTGTATATATCAATATACACAGTATACAGACCTATTTCTCATCCCGTCAACCCCTAATTTTCCTGAATCAGGAAGACGGGATGGGACACAGTACGAATTTACGTTAAAATAAATTATAGTAACGAATCATAGAAAGGAAGGTTACAGCTATGGATTGGCTGATAGAGATCGGATTTGTCCTCCTTTTCCTTATCGTCGTAATCTGGTTGGTCCTCCGGGATGAGCCTCATCGTCATTCTGCCAAAAAAGGCAGACACCGCATCCGCCGTAACAACGGTTATACCGACTCTGCTTCGGGATATCTGGTCATTATGGGAGATGACTCCTACGATCGACATGCTAGACACACACCGGATCACAAACATCATGATTCAGATTCTTCAGGAGGCACACATTCTCATCACAACAGCGATAGTGGTAGCAGCAATGACAGCAGTGGGGATAGTGGCGGCGGAGACAGTGGGGGTGGCGGGGATTAAACATCATTTCCCAATCACAAAAGAAGGGCTGTACCTGTTATTGTGTAAACACAATTCGGGTACAGCCCTTTGCCGCTCTCTAGCACCTGTTAGAAGAAGAGGCCTTACGATTAAACGAGGTTATAGCCACTAGGCAGACTGCGATCCCTGCGGATTGCGCGAATCTGAGCCAGCGTTAACCGTTGATTGGTGGAGATCAGGGATTCCACGTCATTGCCACGGATCAGATCATCCAAATCTCTCAAGTTGGTGTTGCCTCGGAAGACTCGGAATCCACCTTGGAAGTTAGGACGTGTAAACACAACCAGTGTTGCATTGGAACTTGTTGAGAAAAAGCGCAGGCTCTCCACCCCATCCAAAATATTGTCCAGGTTACGAAGACCCGTGTTGCCACGATAGATGCGGCTTCTCCCTCTGTAGTTCTCTTCTGAATACACGGTAAGACGTGGATACGTTTGACTGACGTTGACTGTTTTTTTCATTTTGTTTCCCCCTCTCGAACTCATTCTATGAATGAATGAGAGAGGAAGCGTGGACGAATGATCTGCTAGATTCGTCCATTTTCATATTTTCAGAAGAGAGTAGTGACGCCGCCCAAGTAACAGGAGGTTATATCTCAACTTTTATACGCCGAGGATAACTTCCCATACCGGACGTGTATGACCACCAGGATATAAGAGATATAGAAGAACATACACGACAACACCTGTTAGCGCTGACCCGAACCAGATCATGGACGTGAACTTACCCCAGCGGCGATGTTTTCCGAACTTCTTTTTGAACCCCAGCACCAGTGTGGAGATGCCAAATATCGCTGCCACGGTAGCCAGGATAATATGAAAGATCAGAAATATCCGATAAAAGATCTCCAGATCCGGGTCCCCGCCCCAAGCCGTATTGCCCACGAACACTGTACGAGACATATAGATCACAAAGAAGATTAGAGCTGCAATCGCACCTGCTACCATGGCGGACTGATGAGCCTCACGTTTCCCCCGAATAATCAGTACCCATCCAATCCCCACCAGTACTGCACTAATCACAATGAAAGAAGTACTGATCGTTGGTAGCCAAAAATACATATCCATCGTGTGTTCCCCCTCTTGTCAGAACATTACTTCATTATTTGGCAGCCCGATTGAGCGGCCCTCCTGCGCCCCCTGCAGGATACGAATCATCATCATCTTCCTGCTTCTCTTTCCGATACCATTGGAAAAAGACATAAGCCAGCATCGAGGCAAAGATTCCTTCCTGAATAAACTTCATGACAATGCCACCGACCTGCTGATCTTCTTTCGCAGAAGACAGGAAGTTGAAGAACGCAGGCCCACCGAAGGAGCGAAGTAACGCCGTAGAATCTCCAGACACACAATACCGCATTGCTTCAGCCCATACGGCCGGGTTGCTGTACGTCTGATACAACGGCTCGGCCGCAAAAATAATCAGTCCACACGCAGGCGTAAGCAGTACCATATTCAGAAAAATAAAACCGATCTTGGATAACCCCGATGCTTGTCTGCCTTCTGGCAACGGATTCAGCAATGTCCACCACATGAGCATCGAGGTGATGAACAGTGCAATATAATACAACCGGTGAACGGTAAAATTCAGCATGACGTAATCATGTACAATCGGTAGGTGATACAGCGAGAACAGCCCGTTAAAGAGCACTGCCGCAACGATCGGATGAGCCAGGAACGATAGCTGGCGTGTAGGCAACCAGCGTACGATTCTGCGCCATACCCAGATCGGCAAACCTTTCATCATCAGCGGCGGAGCTACCAGATATGAGAACGCCATACTTACCATGTGGAAGCTAAACATCACGTGACCAAGCAGATTAAAGGGTCCAGCTTGAGCCAGATATAGGACAAATAGCCCTGTAATAAACATGATTTTCTGTGCAGCAGTCGCAGGTTCTGCATCCTTTATTTGTTCGCTTAACGGTCCCACAAGCACCAGATAAGTCGCAGCAATGATCAGAAATAAAGCCAATATAAGCGGACTCCATAAGTCGTTAAAGCTAAAATATTGCAACCCGAGCATACGGGAAACCTCCCCGTGACCTGATTTGATTGTTGCCTTCATTACTTTGTGAAGATTCATTCGGCAAAAAGGGGAAAAGACGGCGGCAATGCGCCGCCGCCATCTCTTTTACCACCAGACCCAATAGAGTGCCATAATGATGCACGTAAAGGCTACGAAAAAGCCAAAGGCCATGAACAGAATCGGCATCAAGTGCCCTTTGTCCTTCAAGTGCATCCAATAACCCAATTGAACGAATACTTGAAGAATAGCCATGACGAGCAAAATAATAATGATAAAGGTTGTGTTGACCCCTCCGGCAGAAGCAGCCGCAAACGCAATCAGCGTAAGAATAATGGAGAAGATAAACACCACGACGTGTTTCTGTGGCCCTTCCGTCCGGTGACGGTGTTTCACAGGCTGTTGATCTGTCTTATCCTGTGCCGACATGTGCTACCCCACCTTTCCGAGCAGGTACACGACCGTAAAGATGAACACCCATACCACGTCAATAAAGTGCCAGTACATTGCGGAGACGTATACTTTAGGTGCGGTTACGACCGTCAATCCTTTTTTGAACAGCTGACCGATAATGATTCCGATCCACACAATACCAAAAGCAACGTGGGCTCCGTGGAACCCGACCAGTGTATAGAATGCTGAACTGAATGCACTCGTGGTCATGCCAAACTCTTTATGTTTCACATACTCGTAGAACTCGTAAATTTCCAGTGCGAGAAATCCCATACCCAGTACTACCGTGATGCCAAGCCACAACGCTAGTGCATCTCGCTTGCCCTTATGCATGGCCTGAATCGCAAATACACTCGTCAAACTACTGACCAGGAGAATGAACGTTGCAGCGGCCACAAGTGGCAGGTGGAACAGTTCATTCGCCGTAGGTCCATCATTGGTTTGGCCACGAAGAGCCAGGAAGGTAGCAAAGAGTGTACCGAACAGTACCGTTTCGCCGCCAAGGAACAACCAGAAGGCGATAAGCTTGTTACGGCCTTCCAGCGTTGCTTTCTCCGGTTCATGCGGCAATTTGTCGTTCACCGGTTCGGCATGTGAGGTTGTCATGTTCTAGCCCCCTTCTCATCCTGATCCTCCGGTTCAATATGCCAGCCATGATCATCATAAAGTGAACGAAGTGCCATTGCTCCAAATGTGATTACGAGACCAATAATAACTACAATATAATTGTTGAAAATGACATTCATAAATGCATTACCAAATTCATCATTGCTGAACATCAAGCCAAGTCCGGCGATAAAGATACCTACTGACATTACAAACGGCAACGGCGTTGCTGAAGGCATATGAATCGAACCTACAGGTTCTGCCGGTGTCATCTCCGTATGTCCTGCCATTTTTTCCTTCCAATATGCATCAATTCCGCGTACCAGCGGCGTCTGCTTGAAATTATATTCCGGCGGCGGAGATGGAATAGACCATTCCAGTGTACGGCCGTCTTCCCACGGATCGTTTGGCGCGCCAGCCGGTTTTTTCATTGTGATCACGATGTTCACGAGGAACATGATAACCCCAACACCCATTAGAAACGCACCGACGGAGCTGACCAGATTGAGCAGGTCAAAGTCCTGATTCGGCAAGTATGTAACGATCCGGCGCTGCATCCCCATCAGACCGAGGAAATGCTGTACAAAGAACGTTAATTGGAAACCGATCATAAATGTCCAGAACGTCCATTTGCCCAGTGTTTCGCTGAGAATACGTCCGAACATCTTCGGCCACCAGTAATGTAGTCCCGAGAACAATCCAAGTACGAGTCCCCCTACAATAACGTAGTGGAAGTGGGCTACAACAAAGTACGTATCATGGAACTGGAAGTCTGCCGGAGCAGATGCCAGCATAACGCCTGTAACACCACCCATAACGAAGGTTGGGACGAATCCAACAGCAAACAGGTTTGCCGCGGTAAAGCGGATCTGTCCACCCCACATCGTAAAGAGCCAGTTAAAGATTTTGATCCCGGTAGGTACGGCAATCAACATCGTGGAGATGGAGAAAAGCGCGTTGGCTACATTACCCAGACCTGTTGTAAACATGTGATGCGCCCATACCATGAAGCCCAGAAAGGCAATCAGGATGGTAGCAAATACCATGGAGCTGTATCCGAACAACCGTTTACGCGAGAAGGTCGGAATAACCTCCGAGATAATACCAAATGCCGGCAGAATCAGAATGTATACTTCCGGGTGCCCGAAGATCCAGAAGATGTGCTGCCAGAGTACCGGGTTACCGCCACCTGCGACATCGAAGAAATTCGCTCCCAGTATACGGTCAAACGTCAAAAGTACAAGCCCTACCGTGATGGCAGGAAAAGCAAAAAGGATAATGGCAGATGTAATAAATGTCGTCCATGTAAACATCGGCATCCGCATGTAGGACATGCCTGGAGCACGCATTGTAATAATCGTTGCGAGAAAGTTAATGCCCCCGATGAGCGTTCCCAGACCCGCGATCTGAAGGCCGATGGTGTAGAAATCGACACCATGCGTTCCACTGTACTCACTGCCCGAAAGCGGCGTATATGAGGTCCAGCCCGCATCCGGTGCTCCGCCCATAACCCAGCTCAGGTTCAGCAACAATCCACCAAACAGGAATGTCCAGAAACCCAGCGCGTTAAGAAACGGGAAAGCAACGTCCCGTGCCCCGATCTGCAAAGGCACGACAGCATTCATTATGGCAAAAATAAGTGGCATGACACCAAGGAAAATCATCGTTGTTCCATGCATTGTAATCAATTCGTTGAAGACCTGTGCCGATACAAAATCATTCATAGGCTTCATCAGTTGAATCCGAATCAAAATGGCTTCAATGCCGCCGATTCCAAAGAAAAATCCACCCGCAACCAAATAGAGAATGGCAATTTTTTTGTGATCGACGGTGGTGATCCAATCCATCAAGCCCCTGTACCTCTTGACGCTATGCGCATGAGCCAAGGTTGTGTACCCCCTTCTTCGTCCTTGCTGTTCTATTCATAGTCCAATTTGTAGTTGGCCAGATATTCGGCAATTCCGTCGATTTCTTCATCCGTCAACCCAAGATCTTTGGGATTCGGCATGGTATTGCCCGGCTTCACGGATTGTGGATCATGGAGCCATTCTTTCATGTTATCCAGTACCGGACTACCTTCTTCCTGTCCCTCGCGAGAATTCAGCAAAATGCCTGCGACAGATTCCTTGCCGCCGATTCCCGTCAGGTTAGGTGCAACCGGTCCACCTTGATCACCAACAGCGTGGCAAGAAAGGCAGTTTGTTTTGAACTTTTCAGCCAATTGAGTGTCTTCAGGAAGGACTGCGGGTGCTTTCATCTGGTTCACCCATCTGTCAAAGGATTCCTGACTCACTGCTTTTACCTTAAACTCCATGAAAGCATGCGATCTGCCACATAATTCGGCACATTTACCACGGTAAACGCCTTCATTCGGTGCAGAGAAACTGAACTTGTTAAGTGTTCCATCCGGGTTTGTGTCCATTTTGCCCGCAAGTGACGGCACCCAGAAGGAGTGAAGCACGTCAGCGGTTTTTAATTCGAATGCAATTTTTGTTCCGGTCGGGATGATGAGATCTTGAGCGGTGGTTACGTCATATTGAGGATAAGTGAATTCCCACCAGTACTGATGCGAGGTGACTTGGACCTTAAGTGCATTTTTGTCATTGGACAGATCTTCGCCTTGGGCAAAAATCGTTTGGACCGTCGGTACTGCCAGAACAATAACCAGCAATAACGGAATGGCTGTCCAGATTACTTCCAGCTTGAAATTACCTTCAACCTGTTCGGGCATCTCAGTCTGCCCGGCTCGTCTACGAAACCGGATCAGAACATAGGCCGCTATGGCAAATACAATGATGAGCACCACGATCATAATCGCGATGGATAACTTCATCAGATCATATTGGCCTTGCGCTACAGGACCCTGAGGTTTCATTACCGACAAGTCTTCCCGCCCGCATGCGGATAGCAGCAAAGAGAACACCGCCAGCAAGGGGAGAATTCGCTTTGCAACCTGCCACTGTTTCATCATTGATCTACCCCACTTTTTTACGTTTTCGTAGATTACCGTTGTCGTTCGGTAGAAAGGCAACAAAAGGTACGTTTCAGCACGATACGCATAATCCTCTTCATCATACAGAACGCTTAGAAAAATAACGCTTCCAGTACTCCCGTGATTTCCTGCTCAGGGCATGTCTGCTCATTCTTCCAATTCATTCTATATGCTTCAATCACTTATTAAATATAAGTTGAGGGTATGATTTTGTCAATCTTTGGACACATGTTCACAAATTGTTCACTTTATGTAAAAAACCGCTCTACAACTTGATTTGCAAACGATTTCAGTTAAAAGTATTACACTCTACATTTGAAAATTTTTGCCAAATTTCGGTGATAAAACTCGATTTATTGGTGATTTTTCTCACATTGAAAACATGTGCTATTATGCAAAAGAAAGATCAGAATATATGGAAAACCTCTTCCATATCCATTCAGAAGACATGCCTACCGCTCCATACCGCTATCTTTAAGCTCAAAACAGCATGGAGCATTTGGGAGAAAGTTCAACTCAAGTCCTCTTATTCACTGACTTCATCTCACGTGCCATCGGTCAGAATCAAGGGGCCATTCCCAGTAATCGCAACCGTATGCTCATACTGGACCCCCCAGCTGCCATCTACCGTCCTTACCGTCCATCCATCTTCATCCCAGACAACGGCCCCAGAACTGCCTTTTGTAAAGATTGGTTCAATCGTAATAACCATGCCCTCGGTGAGCATCGTGCCCGTTCTACGTTTGCCATAAGGCAGAACATTTGGGGGTTCATGAATATATTGACCAATCCCATGACCGATGAGAGGCTTCACAATCCCGTACCGATACAGTCTGGCTGTTCGTTCAATGGCACTTCCAATATCTCCGAGTGTATTCCCTGGAACTGCCTGGGCAATCGCCCGCTCAAGTGCCTTCTCCGTGCGTCTCATCAGCTTGCGAATAGATCTGCTTGTTTCACCAATTCCATATGTCCAGGCCGAGTCAGCAAGCCAGCCGTCTTTGTTTACCACCATATCGATGGTCACTACATCCCCACTCGCCAGCTCCTCTTCCCCAGGAAATCCGTGGCAGACCACTTCATTGACAGAGGCACACGTCGCGTACGGATATCCTTTGTACCCTTTTTGCTCCGGTGTGGCTCCTCGTGCTGCCAGAAACTCTTCCACCCGCTCATTAATCGCTGCTGTCGTGATACCGGGGATCATCCACTGCTCAATATGCTGGTGACAGCTCCACAAAATTCTTCCTGCTTCCCGCATGTAGCCAATCTCTTCTTTGGTTTTCAAAATAGGGTCCACATGCATTCATCCTTCCCGCTGTAGGTGTACTCCCATATATATGCAGCAGGAACGCAAAAAAAACCGCCTTCCGGAGCTTAACGCCCGAGAGACGGTTCTATTCATTATCGGAACAGTATAATCAGAGTTGTGTGTTGTTTCAGGACACGGAAGAATCCATCTTGACAAGCTCATGCTCAACCACAGAAGTCAATTCTTCCTCATATCCACCCGTAATCCGGTATTTTCTCACGTACTCCTTCACGAATTTTTTTGGATCCTTAGGACGGAAAATCCGAGTCATTTCCCTCAAACTTTCTTTGACCTCATTGTGACCTTTCGTTGCCATTGTAATTCCCTCCCAAAACGTTGAAAGTGAATGCTCCGTTTAGAGAATGCCGAATAAGTCTTAAATGCCATCCATGAAGTTGTGTGCGCGGCTTAAAGCAAGCTTTAGGTCGGGAACCTCGCTAGAAAGCAAGTACCTGACACTATAAATACCCGATATGATTCGGAATGAATCATAATCTTATTGTAGCATATTCGGAAGTATCTTACGACTTGACGATTTCCTCTAATAAATATAACGGTTTTCATGCCCAAAAAGTTTAATTCCGAATCATATGTTAAGATTGCCACCATTCTATACGGAATTAATATATCCAGCATAACACTGAACTATTCGGGGGATATTATCACGGACAACCCATACAGTTAAATTACTGGTATCCAAAGGAGGCGTCGTCTCATGGACCGCAAAGAACAAGATATGCTGCCCCTTTCGCATGAAAAGGTGGAAGTAGACGGAGTTTACATCAACGAAGCCGGACGTGAGGAACATCTGCACCGGGGGCAACATTTCCCGGCTGATCCCGTTCTTGGCAAGTCGGAATGGAAACTGACGGAATATGCATATGATAATCATCACGAAGGAAGAACCGATGAGCGGTTGGTTCCCAAAGAAAACGACACCGATAAAAACGGCAAGATCAACAGCCCACGCAGACAGTTTCAGGGCGGGTAGTCTTGTTTGTTAAACGTATGTAGTGCTAGAAAAAAACAAGTGCAGTACAAGCCATATATCGGCTTGTACTGCACTTGTTCCATTTTAAGATAAATTTCAATTTTTTTGTTAGTTTCCCCTTAAATCACTCAGTAGAATTTTCTGGGAGCTCTGTTCCAATAGACGAAATTCCTCGTTGATTTTCCGTTCTCTGGCTGCATCAGGCCGATAACCCGGAATCATTGCCCAATGCTCTCTTATCAATTCAATGCGATACATTGTTGGAGGATGATACGCATGATCCTGGGTATCACGTGTTACCTGCAAACGTTGAAGTCGAAGAATCTCTTGGCTTGGAACGGCAGAAATACGACTTCTGAATTCCTCATACAATTCCTTGTTGTACTGATATTCTGCCACTTGCTCAGCTGTAAGTGCAAAAAGGCCTGCCATCTCAGACTTTAAGAACAAAGACTCTACGGCTTTACTTCCAGCTGTCTCCGAAGCTTCATGATCTGCGATGTAGAAAACTCGCTGCATCTCAGGCCTCATGCTCCAAAGCAATAAGACATATATCCCACCAACAATGGCAAGCAACAATAGACGAAATATGATGATTGGGAATACTACCCAAGTTAATAAACCGCTTCCCTCCGGATTAATCGTGTCGAGCCAGGAATGAAGCACGTGTTTGGCACGTTCAACGAAAGAGCTATTAGATATGTTGGGGTGTGCCAACTGACTCATTTGATGACTAATTGCGGCTACCTTCTCCTCTAGTGTCAAGGCTGCAAACAAAGGGATTCCCAAGACGATAGCTCTCTTTTTTCTTTTGAGATGTAGTACGTACCCGTTATATTCCTCATTGATGAGAATCATATCCACAGGCGGAACATTCATACGCTCCCCAATCTCATCAATCATCCCATACAATTCGGGAAACTCATCTCTTCTGATGATTCTACCTGGAAGACGTTTCCGATACGGCAAGATAATCGTAATCCATAGAAGTACCAGGGCAATACCTAATACAAAGAGCCAAGAAGAAGTGGTTGAAAAGAAATAAATTGCCAATCCTAAAATAGCTAATGTTGAGCTATGGACTAGAAGGGCAATCAAATAGGTAAATATACTCTTTTTAGTAAAGGGAATCTCTCTATTGATACTGTACTTGAATTCCTTAAGCAATGGATCAGAAGATTGTTCCCTTGTTTCGTTGTTCAATTTCTCAGATATGAATTCTCTACCTTGATCCCCTTCCCCATAAATGTTCCAATTACACTTCTCACACCAGGTCATGTACCCTGGGTTTACCTCCATTTGATGTCCGCATTCAGGACAATGCTCTTGCTCTGTGTGATACAAAATTTCTTCCACTCCTTGGTTAAACTTATGTACTAGGAAAATATTATATAAAAAGTAATCTTTCACTTAAAAAGATATTATATATCACTATATATAAATCGGGGTTTAATGGAATATTTTGAATATGCAGAAAGTCTCAAATTGTATGTGTGTTTACGCACTTGAATTTCTAAATGAATCTATAGTCTCACATGTTTACCTATATATTATTTTCTTTTGTTCATCTGGAACATTCCTTAACCAAACCGGTTCAGTTCTGTCCATCTCCTTCATAGCTTAGTTAAAAAGGACAAAGGAGGCTAGACCGGATGTCCCCCATGAAATCGTCTAGCGGTCTGGATGAAAATATTGCCGGTATGCTTTGTTATCTGTTTACCTTTGTAGGTGGGATTGTCTTTCTCGCTGTGGAGAAGCGGAGCCGGTTCGTGTTATTTCATGCGCTGCAATCTGTAACGGTCTTTGGCATCATTATGGTCGGGCATGTATTATCGGCTTTCCTTCCGTTGTTCGGACCACTGGTGGCATCGCTGTTATCCCTGCTTGGTGTAGTGGTCTGGCTTATTATGGTCGTTACCAGCTTACAGGGGAAATGGCTAAAACTGCCGTGGGTTGGCGATTTTGCAGAAAAACAGCTGCGTCATCTGTAACTTCAGGCAGAAGGTAGACGTGTTCCAAAAAGAAAAGACGATCCATTTCCGTTCAATCGGATGTGGATCGTCTTTGATTATAACGAGGAAAAAGAGTCAACCTCTCACCCTTTTGTCATGAACACGTGGCTTAGAATGCTTTTTCCGGATCGGAATGAAACTTAGATAAGTACCACATCTCCATACCCATTCCAGCGGCCCATACTGGAACCAGCGCATCCACAGATTACTCGCGATGACTTGTACAATAACCATGCCAATGCACACAAGGGTAGACACCGTATACGATACAGCAGCATCTGCAAATATGAGTTGGTATACCACCAACAAAATGATGGTCTGTGCAATATAATTGGTCAGGGCCATTCGTCCGAATGCATGCAGGGGACTTAACATTTTGGCAAAGGTCATGTTCTGGTTCAATCTCAGTAATGTACTTAGATAAAAGATGGATACCACCGGACCAATTGCCACACCGATATGTTCTAATCGAAAAGCAGCATCCATATTGGCTTGCTCAGCAACAGGCAGGCTCGCACCAATCACTTCGTATAGAAACGGACTCATCGCATCCGGAGGAGCAACCCACCACATGATACCGATCCCCACCGTAGAAGCGATGAATGAAATGAACCAGATTCTGCCCAGATACGGGAGTCCTTTCTGGATCTTCTCCATCAGTTGATATTGGCCTGCTGACAATCCCAGTATAATTAAAAAAGGAATCGTTAGCATTTTGACACCTATCGCGGCGGCCGCACTGAATCCCACCACACCGAGCACCAAATTCACAGTTCGAGGTGCCCAATATAACGGAATGACAACCAACCCTATGATGGCATAAAGAAATAAAGCTTCTCCAGACTGATACTGTTGATGAATATATCCCAGCGCTAATAAAATAAGCATCCTGCGGATATAGAGAAACAGCTTGGTTTGACCTTTGGGAGCTGACCGGCTTAGAAAAAGATAAAATCCAAGGCCAAATAAAAAACAGAAGATATCGTAAAAACGTGCCTCCACCAAAAAATATAATGCTCGTTGGATCCAAAAATCTACACGAGTATCCGGCTTCAACATAACCCACAATGCCAATATATTTACGAATGGTAGGCCTATCAAGGAAAACCCTCGAAACAAATCCAGAAACTTCATTCGATCTTGTTTTGATACAGGTTGATAATTCATCGTTCCTCCCAGTGAAATTATTATTATGTAATCAAAAAGCGATTGGATCGCTTATCTCTTTGGTGTATATCCCCATGCATGATAACAGTCTATCCTTCATACAACATGGCTTGCCATCGAATTAGGTGAATAACTTCTTACATCCGGCATAAGGTCTTGTTCCTGTATTGTTCCTGTACAGCAGCACATTGGACTCTATGCTGATGATAAACAAAATAAAAAAAACACCGAAAACACGACTCTGCTGAGTCTGTATCTTCGGTGTTTCGCATCTAAAAGTGTCTCTTTCATTTGTTCATGGGATTGAATATTCATAGCATAAACGATGTATGTCATAAACCATTCATGCTGTATATCACCATGATTAACCTGATTCATTATTCATCTTGTGTATCGTCTATTCATAACAGTTAACATAACAATCCTGCTGGATGATAACCCTAGCCTACTTCAGCTAATTTAAGCTGACTTGCCCGTCTCTCCAAGGATGGCATCTGCCTGTTGTTCAGCCATCTTGGCAGCCGTTTCCTTGGTACCCAGACCATTAAACAGCAGGTTCATGAAGATCGCCGTGAAGCTGCCTGCGATGATACCATTACCGAGCATAATCTGAGCCCAGGCCGGTGCTCCTGCGAACAACTCAGGTACAACGGTAACCCCAAGCCCCATACCTACAGAACAAGCGATGACAAACAGATTCTCATGTCGGTTCAGATCAACCTGACTGCCGATAATTCGAATGCCTGATGATACCACCATGCCAAACAAGGCCACCATGGCTCCGCCAAGTACTGCCCCTGGAACGAGCTGTGCGAGGGCTGCAATTTTTGGTACAAATCCAATGATCACCAGGATTACACCAGCCACCACAATGACATCACGTGTCTTCACACGTGTCATCTGTACCAGCCCTACATTTTGCGAATACGTTGTATACGGGAACGAGTTGAAAATCCCGCCTAACACAATGGCTAGGCCCTCTGCGCGATAACCGCGCGCCAGATCCTTGGACGACAGGTCCTTGTCCAGGATTTTGCCCAGAGCCATAAATACACCTGTGGACTCGGCCACGCTGACAATCGCCACCAGAATCATCGTCAGAATAGGTACAATCTCAAATGTCGGTCTGCCGAAGTAAAACGGCTGAACAACGTGGAACCAACTTGCATCGCGAATAGGGGCAAAATTAACCTCGCCCATAAACCCTGCCGCAATCGTACCTACAAGCAGACCAATCAGTACCGAGATGGAACGGATAAAACCTGTAGTGAATCGAGTCATTAAAATGATAAAGAGCAGCACGCCGAAACCGAGCATGAGATTAACTCCGCTGCCGAAATCTTCTGATCCCTGACCGCCGCCCAGATCGTGGAAAGCAACGGGAATCAAGGTTAAACCGATTATCGTAACCACCGACCCCGTAACCACTGGTGGAAAGAGCCGAATAAGCTTCCCAAAGATTCCGGAGAAGATCAATACGAACAGCCCTGAGGCAATAATCGCTCCGTAAATGGCAGATACCCCACTGTTCATCCCGATTAGGATCATCGGGGACACAGCCTGGAATGCACAACCGAGCATGACAGGCAGCCCTACGCCGAAATATTTATTTCCCCATACCTGGAGCAGTGTAGCCACACCACATGCGAGCAGGTCAATGGCAATGAGATAGGTTAGTTGTTCCTGTGTAAAACCCAATGCATTACTGACGATCAATGGGACAACGACGGCTCCTGCATACATCGCAAGCACATGCTGTAGTCCGAGGGAGAACGTTTTGATTGGATGCCGATGCCGCTGAAAAATACGTTCGCGTGCCATATTAGTTCGTGCCCTCCTCGTCCGCAAATGTAACCTGTCCATCCGACAGTGCCCCGATGCGAACCAGCGATTCCACACGGTATCCTGCTTCTTTCAGCAAGCGACCTCCCGGCTGGAATGCTTTTTCAATAACAATACCGATACCCACCACTTCTGCTCCAACCTGCTCCACAATGCGAGCCAGACCAAATGCTGCTTCACCATTCGCCAGAAAATCATCAATGATCAGTACGCGATCACCAGGCTTCATGAACTTCTTGGCAACGGTAATTTCATTGGTCTCCTGCTTCGTGAAGGAGTAGACCTTCTCTACCAGAATATCTTCTGTCAGTGTGAGCGACTTCTGCTTCCGTGCAAAGATCAGCGGCACGTTCAGCTCCAACGCAGTCATGATGCCCGGAGCGATCCCTGACGACTCAATCGTCAGCACACGTGTGATATTCTCACCTTCAAAGCGGCGAATGAACTCTTTACCTACTTCCTTCATCAGAACCGGGTCCATCTGGTGGTTCAGGAATGAATCCACTTTGAGTACTTGCTCGGACAGGACAATGCCTTCCTGTCTTACCTTGTCTTTTAACAATTGCATTGTAATTCTTCCCCCTGAATGCCCTCCGCACAGAAGCTCACATGCTCTTCCAATCGCATGGTAAAAAAGCAAAAAGCCCGCCTTTTCACACGCTGCGGAATAACCGGAGACGGGAAAGACGGACTTGTACGTATATGGACAAGCCGTATGGATGCTGCAAGTGTACTGGATGGACAGAATGACAGGAGTTCAATCCTGCTGTGAGAAACCTCAAACAGTGTAGTCAGAAACAGATAAAAGCCACTTGAACCTGCTCTTCAGTCAAACTGTCTGAGAATGATCTCATGCCAACCATACAAAACATTGCAACATCTTTCCCGTAGTCCGATCATTCCGGTGATCAGGTAGAGACATGCAGGCCTATTCCTGCACATATACGAGTAACGGCATATTTAATTTTTTGGCTCCATGATTCGTTACAATGTATGATCGCGAACCTGAATGTAAAAGGTTAAACATAACTGACAATGTTAGAAGTATACCGAATCGACGCCGTGAAATAAAGAAGTATTTTCATGGAAGTTGCGGAAACTTGTCTTAATTTGCAAACAGGGGGTGATAGGAATCTATTTTTTATGTACAATATGAGAACGGAAGCGCGGATCTGAACGGAGAATGGATGGAAACGCGGCCTATATTTTGAATTGAATGATCAAAGGAGATATGCAAACATGAAAGGCGTACTTAACGAATTCAAGGAATTTGCCGTCCGCGGCAACGTCATCGATCTGGCGGTCGGTGTCATTATTGGGGCTGCTTTTGGTAAAATTGTCACATCCCTTGTGAATGATATCATCATGCCCCCGGTTGGAAAACTGATGGGTGGAATCGACTTCAGTCAGAAAATCATCAACCTGGACCGGGATATCAAAACAGCAAACGGACAGGACATCACCACCCTCGCTCAAGCCAACGAAGCTGGGGCTACCGTGATTGCTTATGGACAGTTCATCAACGTCATGATTGATTTTCTTATCGTTGCGTTCTGTATCTTCATGCTTGTGAAGGGCATCAACTATCTGAAAAGCAAAGAACACAAAAAGCCCGAGCCGCAAAAAACGACCAAGGCTTGCAAGTATTGCCTATCGGAAATTCCAGCCGCAGCTACCCGCTGCTCGCACTGTACTTCAGAGCTCGAAGCTGAAGGCACCGGCGCTCTAGCATAATTACAATGAACGTTTAAAGACGCACCGAGTTGAATTACGGATAAATCCTGATGCGGGGGACAACCTCTTACTTGCTAGGGTTTATGTATGAAAAGCTAGCCATATGGGCTTCATTAACTATGGGTTGCGTAGCTTAAAGGTTTGAAGGTTCCACCGTAAAGGTGGGGCCTTTTTTGTGCCTATCATACATGTATTACATATACTCCCCCATGAATTTCATTCGCGGCCATGCTCATGAATTAGAAGCGGCGTGGCAGCAAATGCTCCAGGATCGACTTCAGATCTTTATCTTCTTTGTAAACTTCTTCTCCAGTATCAAGCTCTGTCACACGAATATATTCAAAGTTTGCCGAAGCATCCACTGGCTTGAATAACAACTGGGCCTCATCTTCCAAACGTACATTAAATCCCATATCCTTAAACATGCTGCTTAACTGACTGTTAGCCGGTTCCTGACCTTGCCCTACAAATATAAGTCCTCTAAGACTTTTACGTTCCTGAGGTTGCGGATAAATCACCTGAAAGTGTACAATGCATTCCATACGATCGTTCCCCTTTCGTTTAATACATACTTTGTGAAATTTTGAACTTTAAAATCTGCTATATAAGGAGATACGTTTCATGACCCCAGAACGTTTCGACATTTATGACGATCAGCAAAATTGGATCGGCACTTCACTACGCAGCGAGGTCCATGCCAAGGGATATTGGCACCGTTCATTCCACTGCTGGATTGTGCGTGACGAAGGCGAGCAGCGACAGGTTCTTTTTCAGCGGCGGCGTGATATTAAGGATACCTTTCCCGGATGTTACGACATTACAGCAGCAGGCCATCTTACCGCAGGTGAACAACTGCAAGACGCCAGTCGTGAGCTGGAGGAAGAACTGGGTGTTTATACTCCATTCGAGGCACTAACCTATCTACTCACGGCTACACAGCAGCTCCAAGGAGAGGTGCGTGGTGTCCCATTCATAGATCGGGAATTCAGCGCCGTCTATGGATTATGTCTGAACCAGCCGCTCGAAGCCTACGTTCTGCAGCCCAGCGAGGTGGATAGTCTGTATGAAGTGCCGCTGGATGATCTACTCGCTTTGTTTCGTAATGAGATCGACGTCATTCAAGCTACCGGAGTTCAGACTCAGCCGTTGACATCACCGCCACATTCCATCGGTCATAAGGACCCATTAAGTGATCATGCAGCTGATGAGCCGGAACGTATCGTTCGCGAGATTCGGGCAACGGAATTTGTACCCCATGGTACAGCTTATTATACGGACGTGCTGGAAGCTCTGTATCACGTGCCCAAAGAGTGATCGTGTACAATCCTGTTCAACCCGATCTAGTTCAATCGAATGTTCATAGCTTCATTTTCTCAAAAATAGCATAACTTCATACCTTTACTATCGACTTGACTGGGAACAGATGCTGTGACGAACATCACTGTCATCTCTCAAACCAGCACAAACAGGCGTCTGCCTTTGGGCAGCGCCTGCTTTATGTACACACGTATTCGTTTCGTCAGGATAGGTACCTATGTGCTGGCATGTTCACTCCATCAGAGGTGAATTAGTCGCCGATCTGTCTAGCTCTGGTCACCCTCTCCTGAAGGAGAAGACCAATAACGCGCAGAGAGTTCTTCGTACCGGTGCCCATAGCGTGACTCCAGTTCCTCCCCCATATCCTGTTCCAATTCGTACAAGACCAGCTCTTGAGCAAAATGATTCAGCAGCAGTCCGGTCATTACCGGATGCTCCGTAACTAGTGCCTGTGTGGCGCATGATTCACCGCGCATGCCTAACATGCACCAGCGGCGATCCACCACCAGGGAAAATTTCCGACCATTACCTGTACCATACATAGGCAAACCCGGCCAAGGAACAGGCTGATCAAGCATGCCTTCGCCACCATCACACGACCATAACAGCCGCACACCCCGAGCTTCAGCCTGCTGTAAGTCATTACGCAGTAGCTCTGCCTCTTCACGCCAAACGTCTACAACAATCTCATGCTGAGCCTCGGCCAATTCACGGCTCAGATTCTCAAACACATTTTTGTCACCTTCGACGTTATAGAAGACAGGCTTCTCCGGTTCACTCTTCGGCATGCTGCTCTGGACATAATCCAGCGAGGTACGCATTTGATCGGAGATCATACGTGTCATCTCCTCCGGCTTCAGCACACTATACTTCGCCGGTTCCCCTGGACTACACCGCAAGAACCCACGCTGTTCCAGCCGTTGCAGGGTCGCATATACATTGGAACGGGACACGCCCAGCCGCTTCGCAACCTCATATCCTGAGGCTGATCCCTGACGGGCGAGTTCCACCATAATTTTAGATTCCATCTCGGTAAACCCGAGATGACGCAAATGATGCAGCAGTTGGTCCATATTCCCGTCCCCCCATGCTGTCAGCAACCCGCACTGCCTCAAAATGATGCGGCAGTGCTTCTACTGCATCAGATCAGATCTGTTCGGCACCACAGCGCGGGCACCACTTCGACCCTTTGGGTAGCTCGGCTGCACAAATCTGACAATTCACCATTTCACGTGATACTTCGGTCTGTACGTCCACCGTGTTCACGATCGGATTGTTTTCTTTCCAGTAGCGGATGCGTTCGTCCAGTTCCTGCTGGCGCTCACGTTCCCGTTGCATCTCTTCATCTCTGCGACGTTCCCACTCGGCATCAAACGCTTCCTTTTCTTCCTGGGTAAATTCCGTACTGTTATATTCCGATTCCGTTTCCAGATCCGCTATGGACGGAATGACCGTATGATACGGCTCATCTTCCTCCAGTTCCAACTCAGGTGGCGCATCGTAGAAGTCCGGCTCTGGAGCTGGGGTCTGAGCTACAGCTGCCTCCTGTCTTGCGGCTGTGGTGGCTCCTGCAACTCCTGCTGCTACTTTAGGCGCTGCTGTCTTGAGTTCACCCAACTTACGTCCGCATTTAGGGCAGAAGTTGGCATCCAGGGAAGCGACGTGTCCACACTCGCACAACCGTTCGTTCTTAAGTTGTGCAATCTTGTTGCGCAGACCATCAATCTCGTCCTGCAATTCGTCGCAGAGCTGCGACAGATCCACCATCTCTTTTTCTGCACGCGTCATATCCTGTGCCCGATAACCCTCATAGAAGATGCGACCCATATCTGTAAAATGGACTTCCTGTTCCTGTTGCAAGCCCACAATCTGGTTGTTCAGTTTCCCAATCTCAACGGCGTGTTGGGCACGCTCTGTTGCTTTGTTCGCTCCGTCTTTGATGCGCTGAAGCAGTTTCATGACCATTCCTCCTCTGTCCCGTCAAAACCAATATTATCATTTCTATTTAGTAGTAAATTAGCATATTACATCCTTCATGCAAAATGCTCAGGCATATAACTTATACGATATCATGCCAAAAAGTTGCGTAATCTCGTGCAGGTGCCCGTTTTATACCGATACTGGATGAAATCGGGGGCTTTCGTCAAGACCATATGTTCGGGTATAATGAAGCTTTGACCATACTTAACCGCCTGATTAGGCGACTAACTCTATCATACCAATTTACAATGCGATTGTGAAAAGGGCAAATGGTTTACTTTTAGCCGGGATAGTCCTATCCCTGAATGCATACAGAGGTGGATGAAACATGTTAAGTCCGAACTCAACGTTCTACCCCCGTCCGCTCGGGGTTACCCCGGCGGCGTCCCTACCCCAGTCCCCGTCTGCTCCGCTGGAGACCAGTCGGCAACTCGTGGGCAATGATCAACAGGATGCCTTTTATTTTCGTTCTTTGGAAGAGGCAGGCATCAAGTTAAACGCACCACAAATCTCGGCAGTCCGTCACGGCAGAGGACCGATTCTGACTCTCGCCGGAGCCGGTTGTGGCAAAACAACTGTACTGGCTGCAAGAGCCGGTTACCTCATAGAGGTCAGTGGCGTACATGCAGGCAGTATCCTGCTGGTGACGTTCACGAACAAAGCCGCCACCGAGATGAAAGACCGGATCGCCGCATTGCCAGGCATACGCCCGGCAGCCGCGAGAGCCGTACAGGCTCGCACCTTCCACTCTTTTGCGCTGACATTATTGCGTCATTACGGTGTGCAGGAAGAGATCTTTGGCGAGTCGCGAGCCCAGCATACGGTGCTGAAGATGCTTCTTCGCCAAAATGGCATGAGTGAAGCCTTCCAGCCTGAAAGTCTGCTGGCTATGCTGTCCGCATGGAAGATGCAAGGATCGGAAACAACCGATCTGCCTGAAAAATCACAGGAAGAACGCGATGCCAAGCGTGTTCTGCTTGGTTACGAAGCCTGGAAGCAGGATCGCGGCAAAATGGATTTTGATGATATTTTACTACGGGCAGCCGCGCTGCTTCGTGATCCTGCTGTTCTGGGGCCGCTTCAGAAGCGTTTCCAGTACATTATGGTGGATGAGTTCCAGGATACCAACCATCTGCAGTATGAAATTGTGCAAAAACTGGCTTCCGCTCACCGCAATCTGATGGTTGTGGGAGACGATGACCAGACGATCTATACCTTTAATGGCGCACGCCAGGAATCAATTTTGGAATTCGATAAAGTATACCCCGGCGCACGCATTGTGACGCTGGATATCAATTATCGTAGTGATGCACGCATTCTGGGACTCGGAAGTGAACTGGTCGCCCGCAATAAACGCAGACGTGACAAACGGCTACGTGCCGCTGGAAACCGCGGAGATGCGCCTCGCTTCGCTACACCTTCCAATGCAGAGGAAGAAGCGGCGTGGGTTGTAAACCAGCTGTGCCAGCAGGTTGAAGAAGGACTACACACCTATCGCGATATTGCGATTCTTCACCGGACAGCCAGCAGCAGCCGGGCTGTATTTGAGCAGCTTGTGTTGAAAGATGTGCCTTTTGTACAGCATGGTGCTTCTCCGGTGTTCTATGACCAGTCTCTCATCAGACCCCTGATGGATCATCTGCGTCTGTCCCTTGACCCACGAGCCATGGATGCTCTTCCAAGTGCACTGGGTCCGCTCTATGTATCACGGGATGCAGGGCTGGAGTGGATTCAGCGTTGTGAACAACAACAGGCGAAGAAATATCCGCTCATCCATCTGGTGAAATGGGACAAGCTGAAACCGTTCCAGCAGGAACAGGTCAAGGAACGCATCAAGCTGATCAAATCACTGCACAAACTAAAACCCATCATCGCCATTCAGGAGATGCGCAGGCAGTTCTACGACAAGTATATGGAAAGTGGTGATCCCAGCATCTTCACCCACTATAAGGAAACGATGCTGGAAACTCTGGATGAATTCGAAGCTGCTGTCAAAAAATTCGAAACGGTAGAAGAGTTCATCCAATTCGCGGATGAGCTGTCCCGCAGACACCGTGAGATGGAATCTTTGCGTCGTGCGCAGGATAGTGACGCGGTACAGCTGATGACGATCCACCGGGCCAAAGGATTGGAGTTCCCTTGTGTGTACTGGATTGGAGCCAGTGAAGGCATTGTGCCTCACAGTACAGCACTTCGCCAGGATATTCCCGAGGATCAGAAAGCTGCGCTTGCTATGCAGCAGACAGATGCCGAACTGGACATGGCGCTGGAGGAAGAACGCAGGCTCGCCTACGTTGCCATCACACGGGCCAAGCAGTACTTGTATGTCACCTCACCGGCGAGCCATCACGGAAAACCAGCGGATGTGTCCCGTTTCCTGCTTGAAGCCTTCGGCATGGAAGTACCGGACAAACGCAAACCTCGTGAGGAGAGCCGGACGAGCAGTCAGGCTTCATATGGTAAAGGCAACGGACAGTATGCCCGCTCGTCCGGCTCAGGTGCCCGTTCAGAAGGTCGGGATGCGGCACAGCGTCGTGCCATCAGCCACAGTGACCGTCGTGACTACGAGGTCCACAACGAACGTGATGAGGATCGCCTCAGTGAACGGCGTGGTATTGGGGAGATTCGCAACCATAAGGCATTCAGCACCACAGGTCTGAGTCCAACAGTTGCAAGTTCCTCCAGTTCACATTCGCACACTTCAGGTTCAGGTAATGCTGAGCGTACGGAGACCGTTGCGGTCTGGAAGTGTAGTTCATCCACCTGTAAAGCGTGGCTAAGACAGAAGCCGGCTGTGCCTTCAAAAGCAACCAAGAAGGCATCCTCGGGCCCTCCCGCCTGTCCCCTGTGTTCAGGATCGATGGAGGCCGGCACCCGCCAGGTGCCCGTAACGGGGAGATTTGGGAAATAACTCAAAGGAAGAGGTCCCTTATGGAGTTAGAGATGATTATTAAAGAGCGGATTCAAGAAAGATTCGACACCCTACAGGAATTGTACGATATGTGGTTTACCGAAAATCCGGCTTATATCGCTCCCAAAGAAAAACTTTTTCCACAATCACATATTGAGAGACTTAGAACCATTACTTATCTATTGGATAAAGGGTTCATCGTCGTTAATCCCGTTAAAGATGAACCATCACTCGTGTCAGTCAGTATTACAGTAGATGGAATTGACTTTTTTGAACAAAGTCGATTAGAAGGTAAAGGTAATGGCTGGTCATATGTGACTGAACATGTGGATGAGTAAATAACACACGAGCATAGTAGCTCGTTTCAGGGCGCTTTTTGCTGTTTATTAACAGTAGAAGCGTCTTTTTTCCATTTCAGAATGGGGGTTGGATTATGCAGGACGGCAAACAACATCTGTATGTATCGGTAACTCATAACCTGATTGAACGAACAAAGAACGAATCTACACCCTTTGAGGTGTTGGTGGATGACGAACAGTTGGGCCGATTGAAAGATCTGATGAAGGTGCTGGAGGATGACGATGCCTATACATTGCAACGGGCGCCAGTACCCTACAAATCGGCAGACCATGATGAGGCAACGGAGCAGTTTTCGGATGGCATGACCTTGCTGTACACCTTTCTGTATGACCACGGCACGCCGGATACCCGGCAGGCAATTGAAACCATGAACGTGCTTCCAAGGCTGCAGGATACGGATTATGATGACCCTGGATACGAGAATTCACCACTGAATAAATGACCTGATGCCAAAAATATGCGCATCTGCTTTGGACGTAAGCTCCCTCTTTATAAAGACAGATACAACAACATATTTAATGATAAATAACCTCTTTCCTGAACATGCTCCTTGTTAGGAAAGAGGTTATTTCTTTGAGTATTTTTACTTGATGGCTTGAGTCCATTCTACAAATTTATATGGTTCCTGCCAGGATCCAGAGTATGGTCCGTGAGGGTCTCCCGACAAATTCCCCTTACCAGTTGCACTCCATGTTCCACGGTTTACAAAAGGGGTTATCCAGAAAACATAGGAGGAAATACCACTTCCGACTTTAGGCCCTGAATATGTTGTATTTATGCTTTGGTTTATTTCACTGGCCAGCCCTGCTTCTATCGAAGTTTTTAAACTAGCTGGAATCGTGACACTAGCCGAGACATTTGCACTTAGTTTAAATGTAGTGTTAATCGTTCTTTCTTGGGACTGCCCAACACTTGTTACCTGCTGAGCTGCTAATGGGGTATCTCTCTGGGTGACTTGCTTAGTGATATCCCAGATAATATACAGGTCATACCAAGCATTGGGCGTTATAATATTTTGTTGAGATGATGTGGTTTGATTGCTACCTTCAATGACATTAGAAATAATAATATCTCCATTACCGCCTGCTTGTTGTGAGATCGCTTTCAGTTCTTCATCGGTTATTTTACCAGCTGCTTCAGGTGAAATTATAAAGCTTTGTCCATCAATTACTTTTTCTGAATTATTAGTAGACGGAACGATTACATCATGATTTTGTTGAGCCATAGCAACTGAAGAAAACGTTCCTCCCACGAGCATAGAAGCCACAACAGCGGGGACTAAAATTTTTTTTGTAATATTCAACACAAATTACCTCTTTTCCTGTATAATTTGGTACATAATCCATAATAAAGAAAAATAATAAAATGTCAAATATTGAATAAAAAGGAGATAATGATGAATTTACGAACAACAGGTATAATTCTTCTAACCATGGCAGGATTCCTCTATACTTTGGAGCGTACTGTTGCCTATTTCTCTACTTACGTCAAAACCATTGGAAAAATTGGGATATCCGTCGATTTAACAGTGCTCTATCCTGGATTTTTTGATAATCTCTTCGTTCCAATTTTCGCTTTTTTAGGATCAGTTCTATTCATTGTCGATCTCATAATTAAAAACAAATAATAGCCACTAAAAAAGAGTTCTGAGGGAACGCGCACCCACCAGAGCTCTTTTGTTAATAACATTTTCTTAATTGAATTAGAATATATCGAATTTAACTATTTTTCAATTGCTTTTTAACATGTCTAATTAATCAAGTCTGATCTCCTGCCCTTTCTCAGCGGATTCGTAGATTCCGCACAACATGCGCGTGGAAGCCACACCATCCGCAATTGGGCTGATCGGCTCTGTACCGTTCAGGCAGCAATCCACAAAGTGGTCAATCTGGTTCTGGAATGCACTATGAATATGGAGACCCGTATTGTCCGTCTGGGGTTCAATATTCAAGATGGTATTATTTTTCTCCGAGACGATCAGTGTCTCCGGCTCCAGTTCGAACCCCCCACGCTCTCCGTATAATTTCACCGAAGATTCATCTCCGCGTGCATGCAGGGTAAAGCTCACATCCACCGCCAGCGAAGCCCCGTTTTCAAACCGAATGAGCGCATTCGCCATATCTTCTACGTCATTCACAGCTGCGCTGTAGTCGGCTGCTTTGTAAAAAGAAAGATGTTCAATATGGGCACGATTGCCCAACTTCCGATACGTATTACCACTGACCGTAACAGGTTTCGGCCTGCCCATGAGGTACCAACATTGGTCGATAATATGTACGCCCAGGTCAATCAGAGGGCCGCCGCCGGAACGGCTTTTGTCAGCAAACCAACCGCCCGGATTGCCGTGTCGCCGTAGAATGGAAGCTTTGGCATAATACAGTTCACCAAACTCCCCGGCATCAATGAATCTGCGCATCATCTGCATATTGTTATCATAACGCCGCACAAAACCAACGATAAACGTACGTCCACTCTTCTTCACCGCTTCTTCAATCCGCAGTGCATCTTCCACATTGGTTGCGACCGGTTTCTCCAGCAACACATGCTTGCCTGCCTCCAATGCAGCAATGGCAAATTCCGCATGTGTATTATTCCAGGTACAGATACTGACAGCATCCACATGCGGGTCCTCCAGCATCTCCCGATAATCGGTGTACACGGATTGAGCATCATACTTCTGTGCCGCAGCTTTAGCCCGTTCTTCGTTCAGATCGCAGATCGCATAGATGACGGCATCCTCGTTTTTGGCATAACACCTCATATGAAGATCCGAGATTGATCCTGTACCGATCATTCCGATGTGCAACATTTGTTTCGTGCTCATCATCGTCCTCCCTTCCTTTTCCACAGCTTCCACAACATCATTATTGTCTAGTCTGCCCGCAGCATACCTTCGTAAATACCCGGCGTTGAATTTTCAATCTTCACTGCACCCAGCGTCTGGGCATAGAAATCCACAGGTCCCGCTGATCCAATAATCGCATACCCGTAACCGTCCGCCTTCATCGCATGCATACAGGCCAGTAACAAGGCTGTGCCTACACCTTTGCCTCGTGCATCCTGGCTCACACCGGTCGGTCCGAAGAAGTTGCGACATGTCGCTTCGTAACAGGCAAATCCAATCATTTTCCCATGCTCAACCGCAATATAACAGGACACCGGCTGACGCGCAAAAGCGACATCAGATTCATCTACCCAAGCCTGACTAAAATGTGACCTCACCCAATCCAGTACAAGCTGTTTCTCTGGGGCAATGGCTCTTCGAATCACAATGGAGGATTCCTCCAGCATTCTCAGTCCACTCTCTTGCTCCGGCAAACGATAGAGCGCTACCAACATATCACTCATCTAATCCGTTCCTCCTCGTACTTGAATGTGAAATAGAACAAAGGTTTGGCCACTTACCTGAAATTAACCTGATCCTACTGCGGATAACCTGAAATACAAGCGATATTTCTAATTTAAACTAACCTACCGCTTACATTCATTGCATTTCAACTGCAACACTTAGACGATTTGTCCCGTCTATTAACTTGAAGCGCGGCCCTAAGGAAGATTTTACCGCGTCAGTACACAGATTAGAAGGGATGAATATTGATGAACAACAACATGAAAAAAGTAAGTGCACTGATGGCCCTATCCATGGCATTGGGTGGTGGAGCCGCTTATGCAGCAACACTGGACAACACAAAACCAGTCCATCAAACATCCGTTTCAGCAGATAGTAACGCAGCGAGTGTAGTAAACGTATCCGTGAATGGTGCAACCATCTCTGATGGTTATTGGAACAAAGATGGCAAAGTAGCCATGATCCCGCTGCGTGATCTTACCGACGCACTGGGTATTGAACTGGAATGGAATAAAGAAACTAAAACTGCAGAGCTGACTCGTGGTGCTCTCTGGACACAGGTAATCACAGGCAAGGATCAATATTCCGTGAATAAAATGCTGCTCACGCTGGGTACAGCGCCCGAAATCACAGGCGGCAAATTGTATGTACCGGTTTCTTTTGCTGAGAAAGCACTGCATGGACAAGTGAACACAACAGGAAATCAGGTGACTATCTCGAGTGAAGAGGACGTGAAGACGGTTACTGAACGTGGTGTCATTACCAGAATCTCGAACCAAGATAAATATCAGTCCATCCAGATTGGCGGTGCAGGTACGGATGGTATTGTGCTCAATCTGAGCGATGAGACAAAATTCATCTCAGTTGAGGGAAAAGAGATTGCACTGACTGATCTGGCCATTGGCATGAACGTGGAAGCTGAGCATTCCCTGATCACCACCCGCAGTCTGCCACCACAAACGCCGACCTATACAGTCACTGTGTTGGATGCGGCTACAGCATCTGAGGCACAACCTAAAGAGCTTCTGGGTACAGCGGGTACAATTGAAAATGTAACATCAGCTGAAGGCAGCATCTCACAGATTGAGATTACAGGTACACGGTTAACAGAAACCGCTCCTGACCATGTCGTGCTGAACATTGCTAAAGACACGTTGCTCGTGAACCACGAAGGTGAGACGGTGAAAGCTGAAGAACTGACCAAAGGCGCTAAAGTCATTGGGTTCTACAGCCCTGTGTTGACGCGTAGCCTGCCTCCAATCGGAACAGCTTGGAAAGTGGTTGTTGAAACACCTGCAGCAGAACTGGAAGCGAAATAATACGATTGGAAAAACGTCTGGCTGAAACACATGTTATATGTTGTTGCAGACGACCGTGTACATCGCTTAGCGCGGGGTCATGAGTGTGGAGCATCATAATGACCAGCCATCCGCATGTAGCTCCTGACGCGCGGTGTAATGAGTTTGGCGCATCAAGAACTCAGCCGTGCGGCCAGGCGGCGAAGTCAATTCAAAATAACCTTATCCGCTTGTCTTTTGACAGGCATGGATAAGGTTGTTTTTTTGTTTTGGTTTTGGTTTTGGTTTTGGTTTTGGTTTTGGTTTTGGTTTTGTTCTGGTTCTGGTTCTGGTTCCGGTTCCGGTTCCGGTTCCGGTTCTGGTTCTGGTTCTGGTTCTGGTTCTGGTTCTGGTTCCGGTTCTGGTTCTGGTTCTGGTTCTGGTTCCGGTTCCGGTTCCGGTTCTGGTTCCGGTTCCGGTTCCGGTTCCGGTTCTGGTTCTGGTTCTGGTTCTGGTTCTGGTTCTGGTTCTGGTTCCGGTTCTGGTTTTTTAGAGTGTGTCTACAAACTGCTTCAAACTGAAGCGTACCTGAAACTTGTCCGGAGCAGACACGTGCGATGTGCACTGCATACGAAATACATTGCTTACCGAATGTAAGAGCAAGCGGAGTTAACGCTAACGAATCTGAGGCATCTTATTCAAGGATTTGAAGTACCCGCAGAAATCTAAGGAATCTCAGGCACGCTAATTTGAATTAATAGCTGTTTATAGCATTTTTATCAGAGTAATTTGGGAAATAACGTGTCTGATGTTCCTTACATTTTAGAAAGAGGACCTTATCGCCAAATAAGACGTCCTGGGTTCCTTAGAAATCATCCGGATAACCGTCAGAATCAATCGGCTGTGACTTCATCTTCAACAATCGCTTCTACTTCAATCTCAACCATCAACAAGGGATCAATGAGTGCGCTAACTTCAACCATGGTGGCTACAGGCTGGATCTGTCCAAAAAATTCACCGTGCGCCTTGCCAACTTCCTCCCATCTGGAGATATCGGTCACAAACATCCGGGTTCTCACCACATGCGACATGTCAGCCCCCAGTTCTTTCAGTGCATTTTCAATCGTCTGCAAAACGAACCTTGTCTGTGCATACGGATCACCTGCCCCAACAACTACACCATCTTGCATCGCGGTTGTACCCGCCACTTCGATTCGGTTCCCTACACGGATGGCACGGCAATATCCCACCAACGGTTCCCATGGGGAGCCGGTAAAAACCTGCTGTCTGCTCATTCTCTCGTCCCTCGCTTTGGTTGTATTTATCTATAATGCATACCTTAATTATATCAGCCCATTCGAATCCCGAACAAAAAATTAAAACTTAAAGCTGGCTGGAACTTCTTCTTCGCACATATTTGATATACCAAAATTCGATGTACAAAAAAAAGTCCCAGGAAGGGCACCATCTGTTCAACAAATGATGCGCTTCCTGGGACCTGTTCATAACGAGATAGTATTAACTAATCAAATGGAAACTATAGGTTGGCCTGATTACAACTTGATATTAGCCTCATCGAAGTATTCTTCTAGAGTTAACCCACTCTTCGCCACATCCGGTGCCAAATCTGTACCGATGTACCGGATATGCCAAGGCTCATAGACGTAACCTGTGGTATCTTCTTCACCTTGCAGATAACGGATGACATATCCGTATTCTGCAGCATGTTCAGCCAACCACTGGCCTTCCTTCGATGTGCCAAATACCTCTTCCAGCACATTGCCCACACTCGGGCTGGATACATCAATGGCAAGACCCGTCTGATGTTCGCTTCGGCCTGGCACAGAGCTCACGCGATCCGTGTATTCTTGACCTTTGGTTTTGACATTATTGTTATAGATGGATACCTGACGCTGATATGAACGATAACCGGATACCGCACGAAGCTCAATGCCATCCGCTTTTGCACCTGCAAACAACTTCTCCAGTGCCTCCGCAGCTTCCTTGCGCATATGCCGCTTCTCGTGTGGTTCGTCGAAGGAGAACGGTACATTCGGCTCTACCAGATCGTCCGGCTCGTAACCGTCAGGCAGACTCCGTTGTTTGTTCACAATGACGGTCATAGACTCGGCATTGGTCACCACAGATTGTGCATCAATCGTCGTTTGCAGTGCGCTGATACTGCGTTTCTCCAGCAATGGATCTTCCCCTGTCGCGCCATTACCATTGTCCGAAGAGCCCTGCCCTTCGCCCGCTGAAGCATTCCCAGACTCGCTATCCGTGCCTTCACCGCTGTTGCCAGAAGATGATGTGTCATCCCCGCCAGCATTGTCGCCATCCGTTCCTTTATCCTCCGTAAAATGAACCGTTGTGCCGTCCGTCTCCTGTTGAGTGTTACCTGTTCCATTCGGATTCTGGCTTTCCTCTGTGCCTGAACCGTTCTGGCACGCGGCAAGCAATGCTCCGCATATCATCAATGAGGACAGCATAACCACCATGCGGCGCTGTCTTCCTGTAGTTGATTTCATGTAAAAACTCCTATCGCAATAATATAAATGTTATATAGTTCTCAGCGTGCAATGTTCCCTGCGACAGTATACCTTAATTGGGAGCGAAGCTCCACCGGTAAAGACCTCCTTTAGAAGAGATCCGAATGAACTTATACGGGCTGTACAGCCTGTATGATCGTTTTTTGGACTTTTAGAGCAACATCCCCGTGCTGTACACAATAGAAGTGAAATGGGAATATACCTTCATATATCCAATATGCAAAAAATTGATTATACCGAGATGCACTTTATTAATGAGCATTAGCATTGTTGGATAAAGACAAAATTCATCTTGTACCGGGAAATGAATTAAATCAAATAATGCAACATGCTGCAATAAAAACAAGCAGGGGTGATCTGAGATCTCCCCCGCTCTAATGGGTGCATCATTTGGTTGCTGGGCTGTCCGTCTTCTTCTGGACAGCCTGCCACATCCGCGCGGCTACACGCTCGCGGATCAAATCCAGCCCTGCGGTGGCCGGCACGCCCGGCAGCAGCGCCGTCAGCTCCGACAAGGCCGGCGGCTTGCCCGGCTGCGCGAGGCGCACCTCAACGGCGCCAAAGCCCGGCCCCGGCTGGTGCATGGCGCCGTCCGCGGCGGCCTCGGCGATCCACTCGCCGACGGCAGCGCCGCCTTCGCCGCCGCGCACTTGCGGGCGGCCAGCCGTTTCCGCTGCGCGGCCGGGGCCGCTGGGATCATGGGCGAGTTCCTCCGCCCATGCCCCCAGCACGCCGGCGAGCAGCGCTTCGCGCGGCAGGCCGGCGTGCGCCAGCTGCAGCAGCGGCTCGGCCGCGAGGCGCGCGGCTACGGCGCGCTCAGCGGCCGCGGCATGCGCGCAGCCCGGGCGGCCGCAGGTGCATGCCACGGCCGCACTGGCCGTTGCTGCACCTGGCGAGCCCTCGGGCGCTTGCGTAGCCGGCAGCAGCCCGGCGAGCTCCTCGGACGCCGGGCCGCCGCGCAGCAGGGCGTACAGCGTCAGCGGGCGCTTGCGCAGCTGAGCCAGTACAGCCTCGCGCTGGGCTTCGCTCAGTCGGGCGGGCGTTCCCGTGACCGTGAACATGCCTGCGGCCGATCCGGTCTTGCCCTCAACAGCGGAAGCGGAAACGGAAACTTCCTGGTCCGCTTCCGCTGCTGTATTTACTTCTGCTGTCCATCCACCGGGGGACATATGCAGCTCGATCTTCCATTTTTCGCTCACAATAATCCCCCTTTCTCAACATCTATATTCCCCTGAATGTTCAAGGTCACAGCCACGTCTCACCCTGAAGAGAAATCAGGCCACGCAGCTCATCATCCGACATCTCGGTCAGCCAGTTCTCACCCGAACCAACGACCTGCTCGGAGAGTGCCTTCTTGCTCTCAATCAGCTCATCAATCCGTTCTTCCAGTGTTCCCTGACAGATCAACTTATGCACCTGCACGTTGCGATTCTGCCCGATTCGGAATACACGGTCCGTCGCCTGGTTCTCAACCGCAGGATTCCACCACCGATCATAGTGAACAACATGACTCGCCCGTGTCAGATTCAGACCCACACCTCCGGCACGAAGAGATAGAACAAACATGGACGGCCCCTCTCCTTTTTGGAAAGTCTCCACCATATCATCTCTTTGCGCCTTCGACACACCACCATGCAGGAAATAAGGTTCTTCCTCATATCGCTGTTTCAACCTCGATACCAGCAGATCTCCCATAGCAACATACTGCGTGAAAATCAAGGCAGATTCCCCGTTATCACGGATGGCGTCCAGCAGTTCAAGCAAACGTTCCATCTTACCAGATGCCTCAGCCTTGCCGTGGTCTTTCCGATTGCTGTCCGCCAGCACCGGATGATCACAGATCTGCTTGAGCTTGGTCAGGGAGGACAGCACAATCCCCTTACGGGCAATGCCATTTCTGCCGTCCAGCCCCCCCATCAGATCATCCACCACACGCTGGTACAACACCGTCTGTTCCGGCGTCAGGGAACAATAGGATTTCAGTTCAAGCTTCTCTGGCAGATCCTTGCGAATATCCGGATCGCTTTTCAGCCTGCGCAGCATGAATGGAGATACCAGTCGATGAAGCTCACGCAAGGATGCTGCATTTTCCTCGGATGGCCCCAGTCCTGTATACCGCTGGCGGAACGATGAAGCTGTGCCCAGATACCCCGGATTGAGAAACTGGAAAATCGACCAAAGTTCGCTCAGCCGGTTCTCTACAGGCGTTCCCGTCATCGCAATACGATGAAGTGTAGACAGGCGCATTACGCTTTGCGCTTGTTTGGTACGGTAGTTCTTAATATATTGTGCCTCATCCAGCACAATGGTGGACCAGTGCAACGAAGCCAGATCCGGGCCATCTCTGCCTGCCAGATGATAGGTCGTCAGTACAATGTCATGCGTCTGCGCTTCTGCCTGGAATTCGTTCCCGTGCAGCCGTTGTCCGCCATGATGAATATATAGCGACAGATCCGGGGCAAACCGCTTCAGCTCACGCTGCCAGTTTCCAAGCAGCGAGGTAGGACACACAATAAGTGCAGGCAGATGAACAGGCTGCTCATGCGTGTGCTGATCCGCCGGGAAAGAATGATCTGATCCATTCAACAGCTCATTCTCACGGGCTTCCTCTTCAGCTACCTGGCGTTCCTCGTGTTTGCGGTCTAGCAGACAGGTAATTACTTGAATCGTCTTCCCAAGTCCCATATCGTCCGCGAGACATACGCCAAAGCCCAGCTCACGCATCGCGGATAACCATTGGTAACCTCGTTCCTGATAAGGTCTGAGTTCACCATGCAATTCTGCCGGAACCTGACGAGGCTCAATACTGCGAAGCACCTGTCCATCGAGCAGGAAAGCAAGCATCCCATCAGATTCGGCACCAAAGACGGAGAGGCCCTTCCATGCGGAATCCTCCCCTTCATCCGCTGCCAGATGCAGCCATTCGGAGAGAGGCATATATTGTTCTTCTTCTTTTTTCATATAACGCAGAACTTGGCGAATCTCTTTTGTATCCACTTCAATCCATTCACCACGGAACATGACATACGGAACTGTGGATTCAGCCAATGCTGCCAGTTCCTCCGCTGTGACCGGTTTACCATCTAGCATAGGCTCCGCTTTGAAAGCAACCAATTGTTCCATGCCCAGTGCCGATGTGGCTCCAGGCAACCGCTCTGTTCCCCGATTCAACATCTGCAGACGCAGTCCCGCACGACGTTTCCCGGCTCGACTCCACCTTGAAGGCATGAGAACGGTTATCCCGGCCTTCTGCAAACGTGGAACCGCATGCGTGAGAAACTCAAAGAAACCCTGCTGCTCCAGCTTAATTTCCTCCGGACGAGCGGTAAGCAGCGCCGTCTCCAGTTCAGGTGCCATTTCTGCTGCTTGCCCGAGTGCCATCAATAATTGCTCTGCCGCCGAGGTATATAACACCTTCCCCCGGTCCAGATCTCGCTCTGGATGTGCCCAGATAGTCCGTGCAGGCAACCTCAAGCTTGGTTCCTGCTCACTGTCCGCCCAAAAGCTGATCCCCCAGATCGTTTCATGTTCGCCCAGCGGTGGCTCCAAGCGGAGCACCAGCTTCAATTGGCCTTCAGCAGGTGCCATCTCTTCTGCTCCCACGATTGGCATTGACGTTCCACCAACTTCTTGCAACGTATGAATAAACGCTGTCATATCGTCCGTCGGCCCTTGCACCGTCACAGGACGGAACATCGAGATCAGACTGTTCCACCAGAGTTCGGCTACTGGCGAAGATCCGCGTCGATATGGGGTGCGGTAACGGGACAGTTCACTGTCCATGCCCTCCAGTTCACTTGTCACCACAGCATGAATCATGCCACTCATGAATGAAAATAATACCGCAGCCCCTGCTTCTTCACGCGTTTCCGGTTCCAATGAAGCATAAGCTCCAGGAGCAGAAAGTCCAATCGGAGGCATCGCTTCAGCAAGATCGCGGAAGCGTTCGATGTCCTCCTCCTGCTGCAAGCGTGGCCGCCATACACCTGTTAATGTCTCTTGTCCGGTCCGTCGCCGTGCTCCGGTCTTTGCTGCGAATTCAGCCGATGGAGCAATTGCTCCCCGCAACAGCAGCTCCTGTGTGAACTGCGCCGCCTTGATCCAGTAACGCATCTCTTCTCCAACCTGAATTCCGGCTGCATTTAACAAACGGTCATCCCATTGCAGCAGCAGCCTGAAGGCATCCTTAGGCGAGACTGCCAATCCTTCCAATGTGCGTCCCAGCAGTTGACGCCGCTTCGTGTTCTTCGCTTCAGCCGTGTTCCTTAGCGGATTCGGCCAGCGCAGCTCCGCAAGACGCAGAGCGGCAGGCTGAAACAGACGACCCCCGTCGCCAAAATTCAACCTTCTTACCACGTGGCTCCATGCATCCACACGTGGTTCCGATGTTTCACCGGAAAAACAAAAAAATACGTCACCAAGCCATACTCCATACAGCGATTGCATCATTAAAGTCTCCCGTCATCCCTTCGCATTGTTACTCTCCATCATATACGAAAATGACCGGATTTAAAAACCTTTGCCCATAAAAAGTGGTTATTTCGATGGTTAGGGCGTGTCTGAAAACGCCCTAGCGGCACAAAAAAATGTCCCTTCTCCCGAAAAGCGGATGAGGAACATTTGGGTAAACCGAAGGATAATACTGAATATTGAAAGAATTACGGATCGTTATACTCCTATGATCTGATCAAGCTGCCCAGTAATACATCGAGGTTCAAAATACCTGCACGATGATCTTCACAGAACCCGATTTTGTCAAAAACGCCAAGCATGAAACGACGGTGTTCCTCAGCTGGTTCCTCGAAACGATCGTAACTTACGACAGAATCGACCATATCTACGATCAGCGGTACAAATCCACCTTTGTAAGGCACCACAATAATACGTGTAGAAGAGGTATCCTCCTGGTCTGGCATGCCTAACAATACACGAAGACTCACCACCGAAACGACCTTACCGTACAGCGAAGCAAAACCTCGGATCTCCGGGCTTCCAAATGGAACTGTTGTCACCTGCACCATTCTGATGATCTCATGAACTTCATCAATTCGTAGTGCAAAGATCTGGTCTCCTACCGAAAAATTAATATATTGCATTCCCTCGTCCATAGTTATCCCCATATCCTCTCATTCCGTATAATCAGACTACTTTCGTCCCATTAGATGTTACTTTGGTGTATCGGTTATTTTTGATCAAATGTTTAGGCTTCAGATCAATTTTGCCAACTTCAACAGACGATGCATTACGGTTGCTGTCTCCGCTCTGTTCATTTGCCCTGTTGTGGAGGGTGGTGGAAGTCAGTCGTTTTAGAATTGAGCGTAAGTAACCTGACATCGGATTGAAAAATTATATTCATAAAAAAGACCCAAGATCAGCTTTATGCCGATTTCGGGTCTTTTTTATCCCCATATATTATGGATCTGTTTCTATGTTTTCAAATACTTGGAACAAAAAAGCGATATTCCTGTGGATAACTTGTTTCATTACTCCAAAACGACTGTTTTATCGGATGAAAACACGAGTTATACCTGATTTGTGGATAAGTTGTGCACATATTGCACACATGCTGTGGATATCTTTGGCGTTTCATGTGGATATTCATTAATTTAATGTGGACATGTTGTGTATTTGTTTGTAAATCTGACGTAAAATCTGAATTTCCGCTTCAGTTATCCATTACTGTGGACACGTTGTGGACATGCCCAATTTCCTTCGCTGTAGTTATTCGACCAATTCACCCTGACGCATGATCAGCCTGTCATCGATGTACACGTCCGGCTTTTGTACAACTGCATCAATATGAACACCTGCGGCAATCGTTCCACCAAATGTGTTATTGCTGCCAAAGGCCACATGAATTGTGCCGTATACCTTCTCATCTTCCAGCACCACACCCGTGATTCGCGCCTTATTATTGGTACCGATCCCGAATTCGCCGAGAAAACGACCATCGCCCTCACCAAGCGTTTCCAGTAATTGAGCCCCATCTGGTCCTTCAGCTGACACCAACCGTCCTTCACTAACGGTCAATAACATAGGTTCACGGAGTGCCCCAATTCCAGCAACGGAACCATCTACAACAATACTGCCCTCACCCTTGCCCTCAACGGGAGCAATATAAGCTTCTCCTGACGGCAAGTTGCCCGATTCACCAGGGTTCAAATACATACCTGTGCTTGGTACACCGTTACGATCTTCAATGGAAAAGGAAAGACTATGGCCCTGCTTCTCTATTCGCACATGGCGACCTGCGGTTAATAGAGCCGTTACCTTCTCGGTCAACGCCTTTACTTGCGAATATTCAGCTGTAATGGCTCCGTTCACAAACATATCCTCTGTCATGCCGGGCATGGTTGCCACTCGGGTCCCTGAAGCAGCGGCTTTTTTGCGTGCCTGGGTATGTGTTAATGAATATTTCGTTACACACACGGCTACATCTGCTCGAATCATGGCCTCTGCAATTGGCGCAGGAGGCTCTTCGCCGGATCTGCTGCGTTCCTCCATGATTAACAGGACTGATTCTGCTCCAAGTGCTTTGCCTGCCTCATAGATGGATTCAGCCAGATCCCGTTTCATATCGTCTGCGATAACTACCAGATTCTCTCCGTTGCGCAGTCCGAGACATTCCGTTAGCACATTTTTACTGATTTCCACACGTTGCTTGCTCATACATTCATCTCTCCTGTCTTTGGTTCAGCTCTCAAAAGTCGACTTGACCCTTTCGACAATTGGCACGGGATTCCTGCATGTCCAAACCTGAACTCACCTTAAGGTATCGGCCCATTCGGCGAGAATTGCAGCTGTTTCCTTATACTGAAACGTCGGAAAGTAATGTCCATAGGGTACATCTATCCGTTTGACCTGTGAGTTCATATCCTGGGGATAGTGATATTCCTGATCTTGATTGGCCCACACAACTAATACATTCTTGGCATAATGCTGACTTTCCATTTTCGCCCACAACGTTGATCTGGCGCCTTTCCTCTGACCCGAGTGGATCCAGCGCAACAAGTCTGCATGTGCTCCTGCAATGCGAGGGGACTGGAGGCTGGAGCGTATTCTCTTGCCCATGGTATCAGCCATAACACTGCTGTCGCCTACGCCACTATGTGAACTGAACATTTGATTCCAACTTTTCTCCGATCTGCCACGCAGCAGGGAGCGCATCACCCCTCTTGGCAAACGGGAAATCCATCTCAGCACATTCGGATTCGAATTGTTAGCTACTGGCTGAAGCAACCCCAGTCGAATGTCTGTCCGCCCGCTACGCATCTGTGCCGCAGCTGCAATAGCAGCCCCGATCGAATGACCAACCAGCTTCACCGGACCTTCAAACTCACCAAGAGCCGTAAGCAGTGCATCCACCTGACCTTCAAACGCTTCATCCCCCTGATGCACCGGAGACCGTCCGAATCCAGCGAGATCGATTAACCATACCGGGTTCCCGGTCCGGTCCCTAAGCTGTTTTCCTAAAGGTAACATCTCATCCGCAGATTGAAGCAAACCATGTACAATAATCCAAGGCTCTCCCTCACCCTCCCAACCAAGCATAGCCATATTTCCACTTCGAGACCGAATATAATCTGTCGGAAAACCCTCAGGTAAAGGCGTATACCGAAGACGATAGTCTAGATCGGCTGTAACCAGCGGAAGCTGTTCCCGGATGTCGGGCCAGGATTGCCCCATACGTGTGAACAGAGCCTCCGTCTCTTCAACCGGGAATGACCTGTTGGTAATAAAAGCAACCGACTCCGCTGGAACACCACTGATGCGTGAACCACCTGATTTCATGATCCATTGAATCCATGGTAGTGGCACAGCCCCTTTCGGCTTGGGTACATCCAATTGCTGCGCCAAGAGTTGCAGCAGTTCCTTCATATTTGGACTGTCTTCCTTCCGCGCCAACAGTGGATAAGTTCCTCCGACTGGAGTAGCTTCCCTGGATAGAAAAACAAGCGTCTGTGCAACAATGTCATTCTCCACAAGCGGTAACCAATAGGATGAACCTCCCGGCACTACCGGCATAAGTCCTTTCTGAATCGCCTGAATGAGCAGCCCAATCCCACCCGTTTGCTCGGTTTCACCGGTGGGGCGTGGTCCAACCACTGTACTCGGATTTACAACGGATAAGGGATAGTGATGCTGTTCTGCATGCTCGCGAATATGTAGATCCGCATGAAACTTCATCTCTTCATACGCACTTTCATTGTTGTCCACATGCTCAACCTGTAGATAATTCCCCTGTTCATTCCGCTCTCCATAAGGACTCATATAACCAACAACGTGGATAAAGTGTCTCAATCCATGAGTACCGTGGATTTCCTGCGCTAGCTGTGCCACTTCTCTGGCCCCGTTCATGAATATCTGCTCGGCTACTTTTCGTTCCAAAGTGACGTCCATCGTTCCACCCGCGTGAATGATCACATTTGCTTCAAGAGCACGCTCCCGATCTACTGCGGTAAGGCCAAGACCCGACATGGATAAATCACCTGTAATAAAGGTAATCCTTTCGAAGTCCTTCACTCCGTAAGCCTTCAGCACAGTTCTGGCTCGCTGTTCCGAACGAACCAGCAAGAGCAATTGTGCGTCTCCCTGCGTGAGTTGTTTGACCGTTTCTTTGCCGATAAAACCTGTACTTCCTGTCATAAAAATGGTCGTACTTGCCATATCAGACTTACTTATTACCTGATTCATGTTTGTTGAATGTGCTGCAGTGTTTTCTTCATTGGATACACGGTTAGTATGTACATTCATTCTGTTACGGCTCCTTTTAGTACTATACAGTACTAGTTATATTCAAAAAAAGAGCTTCGATTAACGAAGCATCTGACAAAACGTACGTGCCGATTGTTCAATAATCCCAACATCACGGGCAGTTCCCGCTAGGATTAGTGAACCTTCCAATGCGGCAATAAACAACAACGCAGCCGGTCCCGGTTCGATTTCTTTGCGAAATTCACCGCGATCCAAACCTTGCTGAAACAACTTCTCCACCATCGGTCTAAGTTCACGAAAGAATCTGGATATGCTTTCCTTCACTTGGGGTGCACTGTCCGGTGTCTGCATATATAACGTAACAAAGGGACAGCTCCCTTCGTAATTTCGGCCCTCAATACCTGCCGACAGCAATGCCATGAATGAGTAGATACGCTCCTCCACTCCTCGTTCACGCTGACTGAGCAGCAGGTACAGCTCCGACTCATACTGGGCAATCCAGTATTGTACCACGGCCTGGAGTAGCTCCTCCTTGTTTTTAAAATGATAATAAATATTCGACTTGGATACCCCACTCACTCGCACGACTTCGTCCATGCTGACGTAGCTGTACCCCTGACGTAGAAATAATTGTGCCGCCACTTCAACTGCCTTGGTCCGGTTCACCGGATTGGTACTTTTGGATTTGGCGGGTCCCGTGTTCATTTTTGGATTTGTCATATTTAGAACTATACAGTACTAATTAGTTGAAAACAAGTATTTCTGTTAACAAAAGAGGACCTCCCACTCCAGCTACTCCATACTTGTCCACATTTAGAGTGTTATACACACAGGATATCCACATATAGTATTAACTCTGTGTTAAATACGTCATTAGATCGTTAAACTGCTTTGGAGTTATCCACATTTCAGGAATATAGCTGACTTTGAACTTTTCAGAGAGCGTCATTGGTTCCTCGGAAAAACAAAAACAGGCCAACCAGAATAAGATTTCTGGCTAACCTGTTTCAATTGGCTAACTTTTTCTTTGGTAACCTGTGGATACTAGTTAATTTGGATAACTACCCTAAATTGAAGCTTCGGTCGGATCATCCTTTTTAATCAATATGACCAGATAGTATACCGTCCATGATCCGGATTATTTTTTCAGACTATCCCAGTTCTGTTGCAATGCGTCGAGCAATCCGGCTTTATCCGATTTGCCTGCAACGTAAGCCTGAATTGTGCTGCCATACTCTTGTGGAACCCCTTCAGGGAAACGGTTGAAGTTCCAGCTGAGTGTTTTATTTTCCTGGCTATACTTCATGATCTCTGTGGCGAGGTCACCCAGATCCTCTTCGGATGCCGTGATGGAACTGAACGCCGGAATGAATTTGAATTCTTTTGTCATGTATTGTTTCCCGATATCCGAAGTTACGAGCCATTCCAAAAACTCTTTTGCTTCCGGTTTCACTTGGGAATTCTTGTTCACAACCCAATAGTTCGGCACGCCGACAAACAATTTGTCATTGGGTTCATTGTTAATTGGCATTGGGAGGATACCCAGATTCAGATCTGGATCGATTCCATCGATCTGTACTTGAGTCCAGTTTCCTTGTTGCATCATCGCCGCTTCTCCACTCGCAAACAACGTAACTTGCGTATTGTAGTCGGTTGTCAGCGGGTTTTTGTTGCTGTATTTCAGCGTTAAGTCGAGCAAGTTGATCCAGTCGGTGAACACTTGGTTGCCAGGAATTTTCTCCGTACTTTCGTTGAGTCCCTGGATGAATTTCACCGGATCTGCCTGATTTGCAAATGCGACGTTTACGTTATGATTGCCCAGCACCCACCACTCCTGATATCCGTTCGAGAAAGGCGTAATGCCCGCGGCTTGAAGTTTCTGTGCAGCTTGATCCAATTGTTCCAGTGTCGTTGGAATTTCGGTAATACCTGCTTTTTGGAAGAGGTCTTTGTTATAAATGAAACCATAACCCTCCAGCGCGAGCGGCTGTCCGTAGAGCTTACCGTCTTTGGTCATTGGCTCTTTGGCTACTTCGAGTGCATCCTTGGCCCATGATTCTCCAGACAGATCTTCCAGATATTCAAGCCATGTATCCAATTCACGATAACCACCTACGTTGAAAATGTCCGGTTGTTCGCCAGCGGCAAACTTGGCTTTTAATGCAGCACCGTAGTCACTACCGCCACCCACGGTTTGAATGTCCAGTTTGACGCCTGGATGGGAGGATTCATATTCCGCTTTGAGACGGTTGAGCGCTTCCGCGATTTCGACTTTGAATTGGAAGATCTTAATTGTTTTATCTCCAGCAGCGGCCTCGCCACCACCCTGAGCATCCGTGTTGACCGGACTGCCGCTCTTATCTCCATTGCCACAACCCGCCAGCATTACCGAAAAAGCAATCAGCATAAGCAACGTCAACTTTGTCATTCTTTTCATACATACACTCTCCCTATAGTAGTTTCAGTATAACCGTTCCACTAATGAATATTTACACTGGCACTCCGATGACAGAATAACCTTCCCTTGAAGCGTGTTTTCATTCTAACGAACCGAGCGCACGTTATTCGCACCTATTTGCACAGGTTCCCATTCTAACGAATCACAGCGACGTTATTTCGTCGATTTAATCAATTTTTAGGGCCCTGACGCCGTTTTACACCAGAATAACGTTACTGAGGTTCGTTACAATTTGTATTCCTTGATTATCCACCTATTAAGATGCGGTGGATTCGTTAGCGCTTTGAAAAAGGAGCATACCCTCACTCTGCAGAAGAAGTTCCTGGCTATACAAGCGTCTTTATTGATCTTTTCTCTTTATCGATGCTTTCTCTTCAGGAGTCATGCCCAAGCTATACGGGCATGCTCCCTTTGCACACCTCCATGCGAGGTGGGAGCAAAGGGATCAGGATGCGATGGAGGAGCGGAGCGTTCGCCTTTGATACTCGGTGGCTTCCTTGCCCTAATACATTCAGGCCACCGAGGAGCAACAGCGACTGAAAGCGCAACTTGAGCCCGCAGCGACCTTGTACTCGCACTCCACGCTTGAGACCGTCAGCGACCCTGCCCTTATACACTCACCTTCTGCCTTATCGAACCTAGTCTTTAAATCATTTCATTCTTGGTCATTTCTCTTTATCGACGCTATCCCTTCCCTAGGAGTCATGCCCAAGCTATGCGGGCATGACTCCCTTTGCACACCTCCGTGCGAGGTGGGAGCAAAGGGATCAGGATGCGATGGAGGAGCGGAGCGTTCGCCTTTGATACTCGGTGGCTTCCTTGCCCTAATACATTCAGGCCACCGAGGAGCAACAGCGACCGAAAGCGCAACTTGATCCCGGCAGCGACCCTATACTCGCACCCCTTACCCTTTAACTGATCCAGCCGTAATCCCCTGAATGATGTACTTCTGCATCAGCAGGAAGAAGATAATGATCGGCATGATGCCGAGCACAAGTGCTGGCAAGGCCAGATCCCATTGCTTCGTATATTGTCCGAAGAGTGCAAAGGTCGCAATTGGGATCGTACGCAGGTTGGAGCTTTGCAGGATCAGCGATGGGAGCAGATAATCATTCCAGATCCAGAGTGTGTTCAGAATGATGACGGTTACATACATCGGTTTCATGAGTGGAAATACGATCCGGAAGAACACCCCGTAGACCGAGCTTCCATCCACCCGGGCCGCTTCCTCAATCTCCAGTGGGACGGATTTTACGAATCCGTGGAACAGGAAGACAGACATCGGTGCCCCGAAACCAAGATAACAGATAATGAGGCCGCCAAGGCTGTCGATCAATCCCAGATTACTGGTTACAGTAACAAGTGGAATCATGATAGACTGGAACGGAATCACCATGGCGGCAATGAACATGCCGAACAAAATACGGTTGAACCGGGTATCGCTGCGGACCATTCGGTACGCGGCCATGGAACTGATCAGCACAAGCAACAGATTGCTGACCACAGTAACGATAAGCGAGTTCATCAGCGCGGACGGGAAGTTAATTTTCTCCCAGGCGTTCGCATAGTTGCCCCATTGAAATACTTCCGGCCATGCAGCCGAATTGGTGAGTAGATCACCGAAGGTTTTGACCGAATTCACGAACAGGAAGTAAAACGGAACCAGGAATAAAAGTCCAAGGAGTACCATGACAATCTCGGTTAAAATGGTACTGAAGCGGTAATTTTTCGTCGTCTCCATTAGGCTTCTACCTCCTTGCTCTTCGTCAGACGTACCTGAATCATGGTGATGATGGCAACGATTACGAAGAACACGAGAGCTTTGGCGGTTCCGATGCCATATCTGTTATTTACAAAGGCTTCATTGTAAATATTAAGTGCAACCGACTCTGTCGATCCGAACGGTCCACCTTTGGTCAGTGACAGATTGAGATCGAACATTTTGAACGACCAGGAGATCGCCAGGAACAGACAGATCGTTACACCTGGCATAATGAGCGGAAGAATGATGCTCCGCAGTACCTGCCAGCGACTTGCGCCATCAATCTCGGCGGCTTCCAGCAGATCAGGGGATACATTTGTCAGAGATGAGATGTAGATGACCATCAGATATCCTGCGGTCTGCCATACAAACACAATCACGATTCCCCAGAAGGCGGTTGGTTCGTCTCCCAGCCAAGGAAGGTTGAAGAATGACCAGCCGGTTACATCGCCTACTGCTGAAAACCCTTTCACAAATATGAACTGCCAGATAAAGCCGAGCAACAACCCACCGATCACGTTAGGCATAAAAAAGATCGTACGCAGAATGTTTCTCGTCTTGAGCGGTTTGGTCAGAAAATACGCCAGGAAAAAGCCAATCACATTGGTCAGTACCACACCAACCACGGTGAAGCGCACCGTAAACCAAAACGCCGTTTGGAACTTGGGATCATTCGCAAACACATGCACGAAGTTATCAAACCCTACCCAATTAATGTTCTCGGATACCCCGTTCCAATCCGTGAAGGAATACACCATGCCAAGCAGGAAAGGGACCACGATGATGAGAATAAAAAACACGATGGAGGGACCCACGAACACAAGCTGCTGTAACAGCTGTGAAGATTTGCGATGCTTCATATCGTTCTCCCCTTCTATAGATGGATGAAATTGGTCTCTTTTTCTATTAAACCCCATTATCACCGAGGGAAACACCGACCCTTGTGAACAGTTGGGGGTAAAATATTGTCCTCTCTTAACCTGCAACCAGAAGGGGTGTTCCGATGTCCAAATACTACAGTATACGCACCAAATTGATTGCTTTTATGCTCATTGCTACCACCCTTCCGCTGCTCGCATCGATCAGCATGACGTTTATCCAGACCAAGACAGCCCTGCGGGAACAAGCTGTGGAAGAAAACAAACGCCTGATCTACCAAGCGTCCACCAATCTCAATAACTATGTGGATAACGTGGCCAGAGCGTCGCTCGCTGTGTATAACGACCCGAACTTTCTGCGTAACTTGGCAAAAATTCCTGGTGATTATCGTGCGGTTGCCGAAGTGTATACCACTTTGCAGACAATACGCGCGGCTGTGCCGGATGTATTCCAGCTGTATTTGCACTCTTTTGCCGCCAATCAATCCACCTTAATTACAAATCCCTTTCCGAAGCGGGAGGAACGCAAACAGGCCTATTCCGGCTCGCTTCATGGAAAAACAAGCGGTGACAGCCCGGATATCTGGGTGGAATCGGCCCATATGAGTCACACGTACGGATTCAAGGCTGCCTCCCCCGATGACCCTGCCAGAACGGTCATTACCCTGCATCGGGTGATCAAGGATATTCCGTCCACTGAGCGTCTGGGTGTACTCGCCATTGATCTGAATATGAATACCATTGCAGCAATCTGTAGCAGGCTGTATGATCCGGCTAAGGAACAGATCTATGTGGTGGATGGTCAGAATCAGATCATTTACCAAGGACGTTCCGAGGTCAATCATACGGATGCACTACGAGAGGAAACGGCTAGTGAACTGAATATCGCGCGATCTAGCTTAGGTACAGCCCAGAATGTTGCAGGGCATTTTGAACAGGATCGTTCCATGTATGTATACCAGCAACTTGGCAGCACTTACGCCGATTGGACCATCGTCAAACAGATCCCGAATGAGACGTTATATGCCAGAGCCACCACACTTACGTGGAATAACGCGATGATTGCCATTGCGGCACTTGTATTGGTCATTGTTGCAACCTTGTTCATCTCCATCCGAATCACCGGTCCGCTCAAGCAACTCATGCGGTATATGAACCAGATTCAAGCCGGGCGTCTGCATGTGGATATCCATCTATCCAGTCGCGATGAATTCGGGGTGCTCGCTCGTCATTTCCGAGATATGATGGATACGGTAAATAATCTTATTTTGCGGGAATATCGACTCGAAATCGCCAATAAAACAAATCAACTCAAAGCGTTGCAAGCGCAGATTCATCCGCATTTTCTATATAACACACTGCAATCGATCGGTACACTTGCCCTTCAACAGCAGGGACAACGGGCGTATATACTACTCTCTAGCCTGTCCAAAATGCTGCGCTACAGCATGCGGGATCAGACCTGCGTGACCTTACGCGAAGAGGCGGAGCATGCCCGATTATATCTGGAACTACAGCAGGAGCGGTTTGGTGACCGCCTTGAGGTGGATTTGGATTTTGCCGAAGATACTCTATCTGTCGAAATGCCAAGAATGACGTTACAACCTTTAATTGAAAACTATTTCAAACATGGAGCAGATATTCAGCCTGGCAAAGGTCACATATCCCTATCCAGCCGCCGGATCAACGATCATTGGATTGAAATAGAACTGAATAATAACGGCCCCTCCATACCTGAAGATAAATTACTGGAGATCCGCGGATGGCTGCATCAAAGTCATACAACAACCGGGTTATCCACACAAGAATCCGACGTGTCTGAATCCATCGGTCTACGAAATGTAATACGCCGACTTCAATTGAACTCACATCCCGGTCACTCAGCCAGGCTTGAGATCAACAATCAGGAACCCAATGGTGTGAAGATTACGGTTAAACTATACGCGGGAGAGTGAACAACATGAAGGCACTGCTTGTAGATGATGAAAAACATGTCCGCGATGCCATAAGGTTGCTTGGTCATTGGGAAGAGTTTGGCATTGATACATTACTTGAAGCAGCAGACGGGGATGAAGCCATCGCCGCCATCACGGCACATCAACCTCAAATCATACTCAGTGACATGCGGATGCCGGGCAAGGACGGTATGGCATTGCTTGAATGGATATCGGCTCATACCCCGCACAGCAAGGTGCTGGTTATCAGTGGATATGATGATTTTGAACTCGTGAGGCATGCAATCAGACATGGTGGCATGGACTACCTCCTGAAACCTGTGGAAGCAGATGAGCTGAATGCATCTCTATTAAAGGCCGTTACAGCTTGGGAAGAGGAAGACGCCATTCGGATACAATCCACCAGGCAATCCATTGTTGTTAATCGAATGCGCCCCCACTACCAGGATCGTCTGCTCACCGAACTTGCCGTCGGAAGAGGCAGCAGCCCATCACACATGCAGCGATTGCAGGATGAGTTAAATCTCCCCCGTCTAATCTCTGTCTGTAGTGTCGCTGTCACCAGCCTGTCCCATCTGGATGCAGATTGTCTGGCAAAATACCGCAGTCAACCGGACCTGCTTGTGTTCTCGGTGCTCAATATCTGTGCCGAGATGTTATCCACACCAGACGAAGGCGTAATGTTTCGTCAGTTGGATCAACCGGACGAGATTGTTCTGCTGCATTGGGGTCCATCCACTTCATTGGAACATATTCTGGACAAGGTCAATCATGGATTGGAACAGACGATTCAGCGCCGGCTTCATTTTGGGATCTCCACCTGCGAGTCTTATCCTGGCGGAATCTCAGCGGCCTATCTGGAAGCAAGTTCAAGGCTGTGGCGACGTAATGCTGTGCAAATTAAACAGCGAATCCATGCCTCAGTGGAATCATCAAATGGAAATAAAACCAGGCGTTTAACCGCCCATGAAGAACCCCTGCGTATGGCAGCCATGAGTTGCCGGGCTTCCAGTGTATCTGCTGCGGTCGCCGAGTGGCTTGACCCGATTACTGATCTTGCGGTTGTCAGTGCTGAGCAGATCCAGCAATGGATCGATGAGCTGGAATGGATGCTGAGCCGCTGGCTTGATGATACGGCAGGTTCGTCATTCCATGAGGAAGAATTGACGGAAGAACAGTCTATTCCCTTTGCCGAGTTACCTTTGGACGCTGAAGGACTGTTATCCTTCTCCCTGCTTCGTTCATTATTGGAACAACGACTGCTTGCCGCAGGAAAGGCGCTCACCGCTCATCACCATGCCAATCCTGATCCCATGAGTGAGATTGCACGTTATATGGACGCCCATTATCAGGAGGACCTGTCCTTACAGCAGATTGCCGCGCGTTTTTATCTGAGCCGGGAGTATATCTCACGCAAATTCAAACAGCAATTTGGTCTGAACTGGTCGGAATATCTGGGCAAACTGCGGATCAACAACGGCAAGCTGTTACTACAAAATCCTTCTCTGCGTGTCGCCAAAATCTCCGAGATGGTTGGATTCCAGGACGAAAAGTATTTCAGCAAAGTGTTCAAAAAGATGGAAGGCATCACGCCAGCAGAATATCGTAAAACATTATTGGAGGCTTGAATGTAATACCTTGAACTAAACTAAAAGGACTCCTCACGGGAGTCCTTATTTCTACTTACTAAACCTGAATAGAAGCATCGCTCAAGATGATTTTTTAGCTCTTTCTTTTCTAAGATAAGATACAATCCGAAAGATTATTCCAAGTAAGAATATAGTCATAATTACGTAAGGGAAGTTGCTCTCCGTCTTCTGAGCTTGTATAGGGAAAATAATGAGGATGAACAGTAATAAAGCAATATCCAAGTAGAACATCACTTTCCTATAAATAGCGATATCCACACCCCCTTTGATTTACCAAAAATGGTTTTATTATTTATATTAGATCATAACATAGATACGTCCTAGTCCGCTCACCGATCCCGCAAAATCACCGCAGGTACAAGTCGAATGTAGATTAATTCCCCTGCAAGCTCCACCATCGTCTGTGTAACGATGACTGCCGCAGCTATGGTTGCCCATTCTGGCGGGAGTGCCAGCGCCAGCGGCAGAACAACCAGTGAATTCCGTGTGGCTGAACTGAAAATCAACGCCCGCCCTGCGCCTGTATTCAATCGAAACCAATTAGCAATGATCCGAGATATCCAAGGCATAATGATCAGAAAAGCAACGTAGATCGGGATCACGTTCACGATGATCGCCATATCATTGTAGACTTTGCCAATCTGGGAAGCGACAACCACGATCAGCGCAAGTGCCATCATCGGAACCGGGAGCCATGCCGTCGTATTCATGACCCGCTCCCCGCTCACTGTACCTCTGGAGAAAACTTGTGTAACAACAGCGAGCAGCAGTGGAATTACGATCAGGAACAGAAAAGCCTCTACAAACGGCCCCAACTGCATGATCTGCGCTACCTCGGTACCCATCAATAACCATAAATAAAACGGCAACAGGATCATTTGTATAACAAATAAAAGAGGTGTTGCGGCGAGCATCAGTTTCTCATTGCCCCGGCCGAGCTGTGTGACCACAATGACGTAATCAATACAGGGAGTTAACAGTACCAGATAGACTCCGATCAGAACGCCTGGTGATTGCGGAAAGACAAGTGTGAGCAACCATACAACTACAGGTACTACGATAAAATTAGCCACCAGTAGCGCCACCATAAATCGAAGATTCGACCAGGACTCTTTTAACTGTAAAAAGGGAATCTGTACAAACATGCTGTATAACAGAACGGCAAGAACCGGGGACACAGTGTAGTGTAAAACATTCCCCCATACCGGATTACTCAGCCCTATCGCTGCCCCTACGAACAGTGCAACTACATAGAACCAGGTTTGCTGTTGCTCCATCGTTTCTCTTGTGAGCATTTCTCTTCCTCCTCTTCTAGTGGGACATCGTGGGCATGGACATATTTCTGCTTCGTTTCGCGTACATTGGGACAGAGTGCCGTTCCAACATAAGCGGCAGAGCACAAGGATCTGAAGGATCAACTTGTGAATTTTTTGCGGCTGTTATTAGAATGTGCAAGAACTGGGTATATTCATTGTAGACTGACCCGTGGTTCATTCATTCGTTAAACCAAGGAGGAAACACAATGTCACGTAACAATCCGTACAAGTGGTTAAACGCCATTGGTTTTATCGCTGTAATTATCGTGAACTACCTCTCCAACGCTCTGCCGATCGGAGGCAAGACCAATAAAGAAGTATCGGATATGTACCCTGTGCTGCTCACACCTTCTGGCTATGCCTTCTCTATATGGGGTCTGATCTACTTGCTGTTGGCAGGGTTTGTGATCTATCAGTTCGTGCCCGCTTCTTGGAAAAGGGATTCGATTACCCGTCTCGGGTATTGGTTCCTGGCAAGCTGCGCTTTCAACGTAGCCTGGATTTTTGCTTTTCAAAACTTGCAGACCGGTCTCGCTTTACTGATTATTGTACTGCTTCTGTTGTGCCTGATCATGCTGTATGTAAAAACACGTACCATTACGGTTCCAACCACTGCTGAGATCTGGCTTGTGAAGCTGCCATTCAGCATCTATCTTGGATGGATTAGCGTGGCAACCATTGTTAATGCAGCGGTACTATTATATAAAATTGGCTGGGATGGTTTTGGTATCAGCGAACCAACCTGGACGATCATTATGCTGATTGTCGGTATGGTGCTGGCTGTTCTCGTTAGCTTCCGTTATCGCGATAGCATATACCCACTTGTATTCACATGGGCATATATCGCCATTGCACTTAAACAGAAGGATGTCACTTCCGTATATTATACGGCAATCATCATTGCGATCGTCCTGGCCATCTATGCGGTATGGCTGTTCTTCGCCCGGAATCAAGATCGCGATTGAGTAGTTTACTTCAAATATAACGCTTAAATATAACGAAAACACGTAACGCAAACAGCCGATTCTGGTCTTCGACCTGAAATCGGCTGTTTATGTATAAAAGAACGAATAAGGTTGTCCTATTTCAGGGCAATAACTTCAATCTCCACCAGTGCATCTTTTGGTAAACGAGCAACTTCCACTGCACTGCGTGCAGGATAAGGCTGTTCGAAGAACGTGCTATACACTTCATTCACAGGAACGAAGTCGTTCATGTCCTTCAGGAACACCGTCGTTTTCACGATTTTATCCATACTTGTACCTGCTGCTTCAAGGATAGCCTTCACATTGCTCAAAGACAGACGTGTCTGCTCCTGTACATCTGCGCCGAACTCTCCCGTTTGAGGATTCAGACCAAGCTGTCCGGAAGTGTAGATGAAATCACCTGCATCAACGGCTTGACTGTATGGACCAATGGCGCCTGGCGCCTGATCGGTAGAGATTGGTTTTTTCATGGACGAGTTCTCCTTTGTGTTCGTTATCCTGCTGCCGCATGGAGTCAGGGTTCGAACTCATTTTTGTTGCCTATTATACCACGATCTACCTCAAGCGAGAAACGCTCCTCACTAGCCACATGAAGCAAACAGCTCGTTCAAAGGTTTCTTAGCCCCCGTCCACACCAAGGACATGAATGACTTCATTTGAATACACATGGTTTCCCTTGGCTTGCACCAGCGCAATATTGGTCATGGCCTGTGCAATAGTTGCGGCGTGGACCGCCCGGTATTTGTCCGCTCTGCCTTTCATCCAGCGATCCAGAAACTTCATGGCATAGGCAGCCATCTGCTCACCAAACCGCTTCTCGTTTCGATCTCCCAGAATTAAGGAAGGGCGGAAGATATGCAATGACGGAAAACCGATATCGGACAATGCATCCTCCATTTCCCCTTTGGTCCGACTGTAAAAGACACGGGAATCTGCACTCGCTCCCATGGAGGAGATCACCAGCATCTGTGATACACCATGTTGCTTCGCAATCGTAGCTGCACGAACCGGGTAATGATAATCTACCTGACGGAAATTGTCCTGACTGCCTGCTTTTTTGATCGTTGTCCCCAAACAACAGTACAGGTCATCGATTCCATCGAATAAGTGGTCTTGGCTCTCCAGATTTCCCCAGTCCACCACATGCTGTTCCAGTTTGGGATGTTGCAGCTCAAGCGGACGTCTAACCAGAACGCGAACCAAGCTGTATGCCGGGTGCTCCAGCAGATTATGAACCAGTAATTCGCCTACAAGCCCGGTGGCTCCAATCACCATGGCTTTCCGTTCGAGACGATTCAAATACATCCCTCCACTTCGCCATCTTTTTTGAAGTCATACCAGATACATATGATCAATCTAAATATTTACAAGGTTGTTCTGTCATCGAAGTGCCCGTGTAAATATTCATGAGTTGAAATTATATCGTTTCTATTTTAACAGTACACGACGTCCAAGGGTAAATGTCAGAATCAGCATCACGACACCAACCCCCATCTGAAATCCATAGGCTGAGATCCAGGCCAGCGCATCGGACCAGGTTTCCATCTTTTCATACAACCAGCCACCCAACAACGGCCCGAGAAACGAAGTGACTCCGGTCAGAGCCGAATACACCGCGACAAACATCGGTCTTTCACTTTTGGGTGTGTCTCCAATCGTAAAGTTAAATGCCAGCTGGTTGAATCCACCTACCCCGATCCCAAGGAAAATATGAGATAGAAATAGTGCGATCAATACGGGCATGAACGACATTAAACCCCATGACAAACAGGAGAGTGCAATGACTGGCAATGTCCAAAATAGGAGGGTCTTGTTACTGAATCTGGCATTCAGATTGCCCCAAACATAGAAACCAGCCATCATAACCAGCGTCTGGACTACCGTGATCAGGGATACCGTCTGATAATTGATGTTCAATAAATCGAGCATAACATAGGAATAAAGCGGAACAATCAAGGTCTGGATCAATAACCATGAAGCCAGGAACAGCGTTGCTTTCAGGAAAGAACGATCCTGGAACGGCTTGATGAACATGCGCCAGAAAACCTTTTCGGTAGAACGTTCGAAGGGAACGTCCGGATAGAAGAAATAGATGACTGTATTGGCAATAGCACATATCCACACCGGAATAAACAGGATCAGAAAGCCCATTTCTCCCGGGTAACGGTCCAAAACAATACCGCCTGCAAATAAGCATACGCTTCCAAGAGCATTCAGAATCGTATTTCGAATTCCAAAATAACGCCCTCTCACCTTAGCAGGTACGATATCGCCAATTAGTGAAGTCCAGATCATACCGCCGATGGTATTTGATATAAAAGCAACCGTATACACGCCAATATATACGCTTACCCACCACTCTTTGGGGAATATGAACGGGATCAGTCCCGTTGCACTCCACAAGATGCGATGTGTGCCCACAAATAACAGCAGCATGCGTTTACGGCTACGAATACGCTGCATCCAGTAAGCTGCTCCGATCTGGGCAATGTTCACAAACGTGGTAATCGCGAGCACAAAGCCGATATGTCTCGACCCGGCCCCAAGGTACAGCAGAAATCCGGTTAAAAATGGGCCTCCCAGCAAGGTCTGTAAAATAATTGCCGGTACACCCTCCCATGTTGCAATCGATAAATTCGTGCGTTGTGTCGAACCCTTGCGCCGTGGTTTGCTTGCTAACGGGGGAGGGTTAACGTTGACCGTCTTCTGTATGGGGATACACTCCTTAGACCGGGTCTCAAAAGCCGGTCGATGCTAGTTGTCATCCCAAATTCTACTCACGGCGCGAAGGTTGTCAACTCATTTTTTCACGGTCCAACGGGAGATAGAGATAGAAGGTGCTTCCTTTACCTTCAGTGCTCTCAAGTTCAATCGATCCCCCCAGTAATCTCGCTAAATCCCGACTGATTGACAGGCCTAGTCCGGTACCGCCAAATTTTCGACTAATCGACCCGTCAGCCTGTTGAAATGCTTCAAATATGGAATGATGCTTGTCTTCCGAAATACCAATGCCTGTATCCTGAACGGAGAAAATAAGCCATCGATTCTGAATACCTGCATTCTTAATCTGCTTGGTGCTTACGGTCAGCGTGACCTTCCCCCGGTGAGTGAACTTGATGGCATTGGACATCAGATTCCGCAAAATCTGTTGAACCCGCTGTGGATCAGACCAGAGCGTCTCGGGCAGTCCCGGTTTTTTGTCCAGAACCAACTGAATACCTTTTTTCTCGGCAACAAGCTGAAAGTGGCTCATGGCATCTTCTGTAAGTTGTGCGACACTGATATCCTCCAGTACAATATCCAGCCGCCCCGCTTCTACTTTGGAAAGATCCAGAATATCGTTAATGAGCGTAAGCAGTTCCTGCCCGGAGTGGTCGATCATATTGGCAAAACGTATAATATCCTCCTGATCCATCGTGTCGGCATTCTCGCTGATCATCTGGGCAAAGTTAATGACACTGTTCAGTGGTGTACGCAGTTCATGGGACATATTGGCGAGAAATTCGGATTTGTACTGTGAGGCAATCATCAATTGTTTCGCTCGATCCTCCAGTACAATCTGGGCTTTCTGTAACTCTTCCTTTTGCACAGATAAAAGCCGGTTTGTACTCTGGATCAACAAAATTCGATTCTGTTCATTCTGAAAATCACGTAAAATAAATGCAAAAATAAGGCTCAGCAAAATGCCTGTAGGGAGTGTATAAGGCATAATATGTGAAAAGAAGTATGTAGCCGGGATCACACCAACGATAGCAATGTTTACACTATTGACCACATTGACGATAACTGTAACAAGGATTCCTTTAATAATCAGCCTGTAGTTGCTGCGTCTCATCCATATATTCAGACCTGCACATATCACGCCCAAAATAGACATGTTAAGTACTGCCGCCAATGTAGCATCCGTGATGCCAAAAGTCAGCCTCGACAGCCCAATTCCAATACCCACGATGATTACGCTATAGGGTTGTCTATACGTTAGAACGGCAACAATTAAAGGAACATAACGAAGGTCAAAGACCACTTCATCGGTGAGTTGAAACCCAAAAACCGTACTGATCCAACCTGCAAAAATAAGGACAAGCACGGAACTGATCTGCTTCACTCGGGAAGAAGTACGTATTACGACATATTTATAGAACACACTGGCAAGATATGCAATGGTAATAAGCATCCCCATATTCAATACGAACATTTTTGAAAATTGCATTCACTCACTCCTGTTGTACCGACTTTACTGGCCAAAGTGCCTTCGTCCGTATGTGTCTCTATCATATCATGCCCATTGAAGCTTCGGCATTCCTTCTTCGTCAAAAAAATACACAAAAATACACAAATCAGGATTCAATTTGTGCGCTGGTCGTAGTAGAATATATTGTTGTTTAAATTTAAACTACTATATAGATTGAACTAAAGAATAATTACACTTGCCACTCCGATGACAGAACAACCTTCTGATCGCTGTTATCCCCAGATTTTTTCGATTCCCTTTTCTGAAAGGGAAAATCCGTGGATAAAGGCGAAGCGTATGCTTCCGATGCAGCTTTCTTTCAGAAAGCTTTTAGCTCCGCTTCTTCAGGTTATTTCTGTCCTCTGCGTTCTCGTGTAAATGAATGTATAGTGCAACTCATATAGTTATTTGCTGGGGTCATGCTCCTAGGGAGCATTAATGAAAGGAGTAAGGTGTTGTGCAATTGTTAAAAAGCAAATCCTATTGGCTGTCATTGAGTTTAATGCTGTCTTTGGCCGTCATGGGGCTCTTCTATGATATTCTTAATAGTCCAGAACGCGGGTTCGTAGTGCTTGATTCGCCGCTCGACCGGATCATTCCCTACGTGCCTGGCATGTCCATTCCATATTTGGGCTGGTACCCGTTTGTATTCGGTGTGCTCGCTTACCTGTGTGCCAAGGATCGCCTGACGTATTACCGCGTCTTGTTATCCATGAATATCTGTGTCTGGATATGTTATCTGATCTACTTCAACTTTCAGACCATGGTACCGCGCCCGGAACTGACGGGTACAGGCCTGGGAGCATCTGTTCTCGGATGGCTCTATAGCCAGGATCGTCCTTATAATTGTTTTCCAAGTATTCATTCTCTTCACTCTTATCTGGTTATGCGTGCTGTTCTTTCGGTTCCAAGCATCCGTAAACCCATCAAGATTTTGGTCGCCGCCGGGGCAGCAACTATTATAGTATCCACGCTAATGATCAAACAACATGTGATCTATGACGCCTTGGGTGCGGTCATACTCGGCGAGTGTGTTCTCACCATCATAACAGGCCTCGCTCTTCACCGGAGACGCAGAAAAGAATCGAAGTGGACAGAGGGGATCAGCTGATCCCTCACTTCGATGGTTTCTGAAGATGCTGTTGTCGTCTCCATTCATCAATAAACAAACCTGCAAAATAGGGGTCCCATTGGGTCCCTTTTCCTTCTTCCAAAATCGTTAGCGCTTTCTCATGACTCATCCCATTCCGGTATGGTCGATCAGACGTCATGGCATCAAAGGCATCCGCTACCGCAATGATGCGGCCAAATAGCGGAATCTCATCGCCTGCCATCCCATCCGGATACCCTTTGCCATCATATCTCTCATGGTGAGATCGTACACCAGGCAGAAAGTCAGCCATGGCATCAATGGGTTCTATCTGGAGCAGAATACTCTCTCCCTGCACGGGATGTGTCTGAATAATTGCGAATTCTTCATCGCTTAGTTTTCCATCCTTCAGCAACACCTCATCAGGTATGCCGATTTTCCCGATATCATGAAGCAGGGCTGATTTGTACAATAAATCCGCCTGTTCCTCACTCATTCCGCTCAGCTTACCAATCATCAGCGAATACTCTGCCACACGCATGGAATGTCCTGCCGTGTACTTATCTCGGGCGTCTAAAGCAGCAGCCAGCGTAGAAAAATAACTTTGCAACAGCTGTCGATTGCGTTCCTGTCTCATCTCCAGCCGATTAATCATCATATTAAAACCGGAGATCAGTGCCGAAAACTCATCCGCATATAGATCCGGAGCTCGTCTGCCAAGATCTCCCCCCTGAATTCGGTTCATCTCATGCGTCAGTTCAGCAACTGGATCACGAACATCACGAATCAACAGCCAGCTTCCCACCAGCGCAAACCCCGCGCCCAGAACAACGATGAGAATTCCCCACAGTATGTACTCTTTCGCAAATTCACTGTCCATATACTGAAGTCTGATATATGTAGCCAGGAAAAATAGAAAAAGAGGAAATAATCCAATCAGTGCCGTACTTAGCTGAAATTTACGCTGGATCGATACCAGGATGCGCCCTCCCAGTGAAGGTTCCATCCCGTATTGGACTTTGCCTCGATGACGAATCTCAAGTAACAGGGGTCTAATCGCCCGCACCGTTAGGTAATACTCAATCAGCGCATGCATGATGGCAATCAGAAAGGCACACGCAGCGGCCACGACAGTATAGAAGTAAGGAAATTCAAGCCACCCTGTGGATATCATCCATAATGTTAATCCGGCTGCCGGAAGTGAGAAGCCAAGCATGTGCGGACCCATGATCCGATATATGGTCTGTCCCGGGAAACGATGAATTTTCTCATACATGTGGTTCAATTCGTCTCTCTCGTGATGCTCGGAAGTGAAAAATTGTCTTATGGGGCCAAGCTGTACCCACAGCGTAATTAATTCTGCAACCAGCATGAACAAGAGTGAAATCAGTACAATGAAGATGAGCCGGACAAATTGAATATTGGGTATTTGCAGAGTAGATACCATAACTACTGTACCGACAACAAAAACAGCTGCCAGTGAACCGATCAGATAATTGCGTATCAGGCGAAAGATAAATGAACGGTATGCTTCCAACTGAACCCCTCACTCTCTATGTGCAACCAGTTCTCCCTTGAGATACAGGGAGATTAAGGGTATTGCCTTCTATTTGTTTATCGGTTGCTCCGACTAAAAAAATTAATAAAATCCAATGGATGGGCATCAGAACTGGAAAACACAAAAAGGCTGCTCCACGACGGAGCAGCCTTTGGTGATATATCCTATATTTATCCTTTAATCTTGGCAGCCAGAATCATTGTACCGCGCGGCTCATCTCCCATTGCATCCGGTTCAAGCGTAATGGCAACCGTATCATAGTCGTTGGCCGAATCCAATGTGTAGTATACTGCTCCCGTTCCGTCACGACTAAGGAAAGTACCCGCATTCTGAGGGGTATCTCCTTTGATCAACCAGACCTGAAAAGCCTCGTTGCCTTCCAGGTTCGGCAGGTTCTCAGCCTGCACAACCAGGTGAGTGCCTTTGCTGTCAATAACGATGGTTGCGAGACCCTGAGCTACAATGTCCTGCGTTGCAGGATTCAGCTTCACTGCCTCGCCAGTCTGCATGCCCTGTGCAGGTTCCAGAGCTGATGCCAGCTGCTCTTGCAGCTGTGCATTCTGCGCCTGTGCCTGCACCAGTTGCTCTTGCGTAGCCGACGAGCCCGCCGCTTGCTGCGTCAGCGAGTCGATCTGGCTCCGCAGCTGCGCGGTGTACACGCCCAGCAACAGTGCCGCGGCCGCAAGGCCGGCACTGGCTATGCGCCAGGCGCTGCTGCTGCGCGCACGCGCGCGCGCTTGTGGCTGCCATGGCTGTGCCTGGGCAGCCTCTTCCACCCGGGCCGCAGGCACCGCCGTTACCGGCGGCAAGCCTGGCCCGGGCTGCGCCGCACGTTTGTGCTGCGGCGCAAGATCCTCCTGAAGCACCACAGGTGCTTCAGGCTCTGCAGGAGCAGCCGCTGGCTTCGCCTCGGCGCTCTCCTGCACATGTCCGAGCACGTTGCCCAGCACACGTGCTCGCATGCCTTGCGGCGGTGCTACAGGTTCCGCCGCAAGTGGCAGGAAGCCAGTCACTTCCTGCAATTCCCTTACCTCCTGGCGGCAAGGTTCGCAAGTTGCCATATGCGCTTCAAACGCCGCCACTTCCTCTGCTTCCAGTCCGCCCAGCACATACATCGGTGCCAGATCAGACCACTCCTCATGTCGTTCTATCATGGATGTATGCCCTCCCTTCCCGCGTCCGGATGCAATTCAGCATCGGCCAGCAACTTTTGGAGCTGTCGCATGGCAAGCCTGACACGGCTCTTTACTGTACCCAGCGGAATCCCGAATCGGCTGGATACTTCCTGCTGGGTTAATCCCGCATAATAAATCGATTCTATAACTTGTTGCTGATCACCGTTCAATTGGGACAACGCCTCTTTAATCCGGGTACCTTCCCATTTACGCTGCACTTCTTCTTCCGTGTTCGTATGTTCATCGGCATAGGCCGCCAGTGTCTCGTGTTCAACTGAAGTAGTCGCTGCCCCTTTTGATTTCCGCCTCAGCATGTCCACTGCAATGTTACGCGTAATCGCAAACATCCATGTGGTCAGCTTCCCCTGTGAGGCATCGTAACGTTCGGCATTATTCCAGACCCGCATAAAAAGTTCCTGAACGGTCTCTTCTGCCGTCATGGGATCACCAACGATCCGGTAGGCAAAAGAATACACCGCTCGCTCATAACGGTCATATAAAAGCTCCAGTGCGGAGGCATCACGTTCCGCGATCTGCAGCATTAACCTGCTGTCCTCCATCGATTCAGTCATGCGAGGGCCCCTTTCTGTTTCTTCCCTCTTATTATAACCTACGCAGAATCTTTTGAAGAGGATTACCCCTATGAAGAAATAGTTTGAAAAATTTTCTGTATCTTTTCAAACTAACCTTTCACTTTCCAACTTAAAAGCAGTCCGAAAACATGCTGCTCTGGTCGCGCTTTCCTTTTTATTGCAGATAATTACAACCTGTGGTATACTATAAGAGTTGTATTAAACAACCTCATATGATTTCTGTCTTCTTTAAACCCCGGAATATTTTCTTCATGCTGCGACCGCAGCGAACTATAAGCACAATTAACCTATGAAGATTGAAGAACCTGAATCACAATAACCCGGTAGTACAGAGTTTCACAAGATGTTCCCATTCACACTGGCGCGGTCATCGGAGCCGCAAGGACAAAAGAGAGGTAGGGCTTTTGTTGTTTTGGATATCACTTATTCTTGAGAAGATTGAAAACATACACAAAGCACCCGGAATTGGGTTCCGGGTGTTTATCCATGTCTACATATCCAATTTAGCAACATCTACAGACTGTCGGACACCGTTCCTACATTAAGAAAAGTCCTCCTTTCACTGATCAGACTAACCAGATAAATTCGGCTCTGCTTTTAAAACTTTTTCGTTCTCCCACTGGCTACACTCCTGGATACTTCCTTCCTTACTTCTTACTTCTTACTTCTTACTTCTTACTTCTTACTTCTTACTTCTTACTTCTTACTTCTTACTTCTTACTTTTCCAATTGTGCAAATAACGCCGGCCTCTAAAGCAACTGTTTACACTCACCAGACGCTAACGAATCCTGCACACCTTATATTGAGGATTTCTATGCTATGTAAAATCTAACGAATCTCAGCCACGTTAATCCATGCCACTTCATGAATATAGGCTCCAAACATGCCCAGGTTCAGATAATAAGACGTCTACGATTCGTTAAACTTGTGAAATGGGAAAAATGCATGGAATAGAGGCTGTGGAGTTCGTTAAAGAAAGTAATCCCAACGCTCCTTCACTTCTAATAAAAAAGGGACACCGCAGGATGAAATCCTACGCTGTCCCGCTCTGAATCATAGGTACGTTATGCCCCAACATGGAACTCAAACTCGGAGTTTTATTTGGAGCACCTATCGCAACGATCCACGATCAGCAAAGTCCCCTTGCACTCACAAATCCTTAGATAAACATCGTTTTGGAGATGATGACCAGCAAGATGAACAGTACGAGGATCGTACCCATGGAACCCCAGCTTCCGCCGCCATGACCATAGGATACTCCACAACCCTGTTGATAACCGTGCATCATTGGAGCCTGATTGGCATGGTGTCCGTATCCATAGCCATATCCCATTGGCATTGTTCCACAACCATATCCATACCCATGCATTTCATGACCTGTGTATTGGTATCCTTGCATATGCTCATAACCTCCCATATGTCCGTATACGTGTCCCTGTCCGTTCGGTGAATTCGGTTTTACTTCGCTCATTGTTCATTCCTCCTTAACATTTGCCTACACCCCTAAGCTATGTATTATGCCTACCTCTGGACCGGGCTATCGCCCTCATTTTGACAAAATGGGCGTTTAGCCATGAGGTACCTTCCCCATTTTCGAAGCATACTCCATCATTCCATTTCTTGAATTCCACCAATTCTTCCGTTCAACCACAAGCTATCTTATCTGCCTGGCTCTCCACCATGCTTGTCCTCTAGAAAAAAAACCCCACCGGTTGCCCGGCAGAGCTCGCCATATTATACCCAGAAAGATTTAGTGATGATTACGAGGAGAATGAACAGAACCAGGATTGCTCCGGTCGATGTCCAGCCGCCGTATCCTACGCCTTCAACTACGTTGCTCATGCAGAACCCTCCTTTACGAATATATTAGGGTCCAAGCGGTTTATTAGATCAAGAATGCTTTAGAGATGATGACCAACAAGATAAAGAGAACCAAGATCGCGCCAGTCGATGTCCATGCGCCGCCGTATCCACCTACTACTCCACTCATGTAAACCCCTCCTTTGATTTGAGGTACAGTTCACTATATGCACCAATCACACATGGGACCGGGCTCAGGTCGAAAATGGGCTGTTTTTTTCCACCGACTATTCGTTAATTTCACCTACACAAAGGGTTAGTTCTTAAGTCGGAATGTTATGTTCATATATGTTTAAGTCATAAATAAATCCCACGGTTATATCAACCAAATGTATGTACTATCATTCAAAATGGATACCCATACGGTATATTATTAGCTTTTAACTTGTTAAATACAGATAAATTACCTTTTTAGTAATTATGAATACTGAAATATTTATTTATGTTATTATTTTACTAATAAAGTAGAAAGGAGTTTCTATCCTCACCACCTAAACTAGATTATCCCAAACGAAATGATGACCTTAGAAAAAATCCCAACCGATGGGAAGCACATTAGGAGAAATTAGACATAATGAAGAAACTTATTACGATTTTGGCATTAGCCACATTGCTTACTGCTTGTGGTAATTCAGAAACAAACACAACAACCAATAGCCAAACGACCGAAGCATCCAAGGCAACTGAAACTGTCTCAACAGAAGCAAAAGCTACGAAATACACTACATATAGTGGAGAAGGATTTTCTTTTGCATATCCTGAATCCTGGAAAAGCGTAGATACAAGTCAAATGAATGCTCCATCCATTAAAGTTGCTTTTTCAGACCAATCTTCGGCAGCCACATTTGCAGATAATATGAATCTGACGATTGAGGCCAGCTCAACCGGTTCAATTAATCCTGAAGAATACGCCAATAATATAGTGGATTATTACACACAAAGCGGTTCAAGCATCGGCATTTCCGATTATAAAAAAACCAGCTACACAAACAAGCCTTATAAAGAATATAGCGCTGGTGTCTTGGAAGGAGCCTATAAGCATTCCTCGGGTACAGATGTTATCCTTGTGCAGTATCTGATTCCGACCAATACAGAACTCTATACCATGACGTTAACCTACGCCAAGGATACTTATAATCAGGATGAGATCAAAGATATCCTTGATTCCCTAAGCATTACTACTTCTCTGGAGCAAACAGCACCAATTGCAACAACTGGAAATTCATCTGCCACAGCATCAGCAGCGGATTTCTTTAATGAGTTAACTCCGTACATTACAGAAGACACAGCCTTTATGGAGCAGGCATCTTATGATTTCTTTGGTAAACATAACGATGTATTCCCGGCCATTACGACAGAACTAAGCAAAAAGGTACAGGGGCTCGTTGACTCCAATGTAACGACCCGTCATCTGAATAAAAATGTAGCCAACTATTACAATACTTTCGTACAAATTAACGGGGAAGTCATTTCCGTTGAAGAAGATAGCTCTCTCGGAGCAACCTTCTCTATCGTTCATGTCATGGATGAGAACGGAAACGATATTATAGCGTTGTACCCTGCAACGACTGGAGATCTGCTTGACGGCGATTACGCTACTGTGATCGGTGCTCCAATTACCAACTTCTCTTTTGAAAATGTTGGCGGTGGTTACACCAACGCCACGTTGATTGGAGCCTCATTGGTAGTTGCAGATTAATTAAAATGTTAAATGAGTATACAAAAAGACCAGCTTAATGAACGTTAAGCTGGTCTTTTTGTCTTTCAGTTTATAGATGTCAGAAATTCACGTTAACTACGCAGAGACACAATCTAACCTTTAATTAATGACTTATAACATACCGAATAACCGTATATACGGATGTTTATACTAAACCATTAATTAGGTCTTGCCTGAAGTGACGTCAGTTTATCCTGAACCGATTGTAACTTCTGTATACTTGAGGCATCCGGTTTATCACGACGGTCGTCAATTTTGACGGATGTGGAAACACGCTGAGCTCCTGACAAAAACGGTGCTTCATGCAGAGCCGCAATTGCTGTAAAGATCTCGTTAAGCGGTCCCTCAATAATGGTGCTCATGGAAGTTAACTGATATGTAATGCCCCGTTGATGTTCCAATACCTTTTGCATGTCCGCCACATAACTGCTTAGACTGGTTGTACCCGTTCCGATTGGAATTACAGTCACTTCTGCTATTGCCATTTTGCTCCGCCTCCTCTGGGCCCCGTGAACAACCGCTGCCGCTAATTTTAGTCGATTTTTGACTATTTTTATTCTACCAGTTGAATGCGTTACAATTCAAACTGACGTGAAGACGTCATTCAAATTGTTGAAAATTTTTTTTTGATAATCTTCAAATCTTCCAGTCCTTTTCCTTTGCGGATTCCTGGCTTAAATGGTATACTCGGAATTACGTTTTACTGTATCGGCCCACTTTACAAACACAATATGTTGGGTTACAGTATGTTGAAAGCTACAAAATGTAGTAACACTAGATTTCTCCGCTTCTATTAGTCACCTTCTGCATTCTCGCGAAAAACAGGATGAAATCACCTCCAAAGGCACGTCCCTGTAGGTGTAAATCGCTTTCTCGAAACAGAGTTGACATGGAGGTTAACGGGGCTGTTTGGACTGCATCCGGTATCCTCAAACTACAGGCACATCTGCAATAGACCAAAGCTTACATAAGCACCCTTTTCTGTCGATATCCAGAACTTCTAAGACAGTAAGGAAGCCAGAGCATCCATGGGCATTTTCAGCCGCGAGGCGGGAGAATGCTTTTTATATGAGCATGTTCTGAATTGTGCTGTTTTGTGCTCCTCAAGTTGAGCGATTTAAGACATGAACTTGTCACCGCCGTTTCAGTCTGCCAAAAGCAACCTTTACCTTTTTCTCACCGTAAGACAACACTCAATTCTTTATATAAAGAATTTCTCCAATTTATCTCTTTAACATGCGAAAGCGAGGAATATTCATGCCACAAGTTGTGACCAAGCCGAACAACCGCCAGCTTGCCTTTGATGATATGCGCATCTCGGTATATGCCGACCGTACTCTGGAAGGACTGGAAATGCTGGACAAGGAACGTCTGGTACGTGGGGTAAACAGCAAGCTCCGCCGTGATGAAGTTACCGGAGACGAAATCAGCAACGCTTTTATCATGAGCGCACTGGAACTGGTAACTAAAGAGGAGCCTAATTGGAAATTTGCAGCGGCACGCTCCCTGCTCACTTCCCTTTACAAAAAAGCGGCTACCAACCGCAGATACAAGTCTTACCCGGACGAGCCTTATGGCGCATTTCACCCTCTTCTTGTAGATCTCGTGAAGAAAGGGATCTACCGCGAAGAATTACTGGAATGTTACACCAAAGAACAGATCGACGAACTTGCTGAGTGCATTGACTACCGCAACGATCTGCTCTTCGATTATATCGGCTTGCTCACACTGGCAGAACGTTACCTCGCTCACGATTTTGACGGAAAAGTAATGGAATTGCCGCAAGAGCGTTACATGGTTATCGCCATGTTCCTAATGCACCAAGAGCCTGCCGAGAGACGTATGGATCTCGTCAAGGAAGCATACTGGGCCATGAGCAACATGTACATGACCGCAGCTACTCCTACGATGTCCAATGCAGGTAAAAAAGTAGCCGGTCAACTCTCCAGCTGCTTCATTGATACGGTGGACGACTCACTCGAAGGTATCTTCGATTCCAACACGGATGTAGCACGTCTGAGCAAAATGGGTGGCGGCATCGGCGTTTACCTCGGCAAAGTCAGAGCTCGTGGTTCGGATATCCGTGGTCACCAAAATACAAGTTCCGGTGTAATCCCTTGGATTCGCCAACTAAACAATACAGCGGTCAGCGTAGACCAGCTCGGTACGCGTAAAGGTGCCATTGCCGTGTACCTGGACGTTTTCCACAAAGACATTCTGGCCTTCCTCGATCTGAAGCTGAACAACGGTGACGAGCGTATGCGTGCGCATGACGTATTCCACGGCATCTGTCTGCCTGACTTGTTCATGGAGCGGGTATCCACCCGTGGCGAATGGAGCCTGTTCTGTCCGCACGAAACAAAGAAAGTGATGGGCTGGAAGGACGAGAATGGTCGTGCACTCGGACTGGAAGATTTCTATGATGAGTCCTTTGGTGAAGGTGCGTTCCGTGATAAATACGAAGAAGCGGTGAATCACCCACTGCTGTCCCGGATTACAGTACAGGCGATTGACATCATGAAGCGTGTACTGAAGTCCCAACTGGAGACAGGTACGCCATACATGTTCTACCGCGATACGGTTAACCGCTCGAATCCTAACCGTGCACACGGTATGGTATATTCCTCCAACCTGTGTACCGAAATTATGCAGAACCAGTCTGCCACTGTAATTGAAAAGGAAGAACTCGTAACCAAGGATGGACAAACTCGCATCGTGATTTCCAAAGTGCCTGGCGACTTTGTTGTCTGCAACCTGAACTCCATCCATCTGGCACGTGCTATACCTCATAATGTATTGGAGCGTCTCGTTCCAATTCAGGTGCGCATGCTGGACAACGTTATCGACATTAACAACATTGAAGTGTTGCAAGCCCAATATACCAACAGCCAATATCGCGCAGTCGGTCTGGGAACATTCGGACTTCACCACCTGCTTGCTCTCGAAGGCATTCATTGGGAGTCTGAAGAAGCTGTAACGTATAACGATAATTTGTATGAAAAAATCAACTACCTGCTCGTGAAATCCAGTATGGAGCTGTCCAAAGAAAAAGGACATTATCCTAAATTCAAAGGTTCCGATTGGGAAAGTGGTCATTACTTCGACCAACGCGAGTACACATCAGGTGAGCGCGTAGGCGAGTTCGTGACAACCGAACAGTGGAAAGAACTTCAAGCCGAAGTACGACAAAACGGTGTACGTAATGCCTGGTTGTTCGCCATTGCACCTAACGGTTCCACGTCCATTATTGCCGGTTCAACGGCTAGTATTGATCCGCTCTATGAGCTGTTATCTTATGAAGAGAAAACAACTTACAAAATTGCCAATCCGGCTCCGGATCTGTCCGAAAAAACAAGCCCTTATTACCAAACAGCGTTCCAGGTGGATCAACATGCTTCCATTAATATGGCGGCTGCCCGTCAGCGCCACGTCGATCAGGGACAAAGTTTCAACTTCTATGTTCGACCAGATATTAAAGCAACAGAATTCCTGGAATTGCATCTGCACGCCTGGAGAGCCGGCATGAAATCAACTTATTATGTTCGTAGCCGTGCATTAACGATTGAAGAATCTTGATTTTTGCGCAAGTTACGTTTTATCCATGATAGAGAAGATTTACTAGATTCGAGGTGACCACCAGGGCATCCTGTTTTGATTGCAAAATGGCGTTGCCCTGGTTCTTTTTTACCTAAAACACGATCACAGCATCGCAAGATGTTGATATAGATGATTTCCCAAAGTTCTGTCGGCAGAACATTATGAAATTTCAAGGAGTGAACGGAACAATGCAAGTACAGAAAATTTTCAACACCGAAGCCCCTAACCAATCAACCCGTATTATTGAAGGTGAATGCTCCGGTATCCTGAACTGGAACGACATTCGCATGCCTCATATGTACAAATTGTACAAAGTACTGCTGCTTAACCACTGGATCGCAGACGAGATTCCAATGTCCAAAGATGCTTCCCAGTTTGCTCAACTGGACGAGGAAGAGCAACGTACGTTTAAAATCAACATCTCTCTGCTCGCGGTACTTGATTCTATGCAAACGATGTTTGTTGGTGACGTAAAACGTTACTTTACCGATTCTTCACTCGAAGCGATCTCGGCCATTATCGGACAACAGGAAGTCGTTCATAACCAATCCTACTCCTACGTCCTGTCTTCGATCGTATCTGATCGGGAGCAAAAGGAAATTTTTGAATACTGGAAACATGATCCAGTCCTGCTTGACCGTAACCGTTTCATCGCAGACATTTACCAAACATTCCGGGACGAGCCGTCTCCACAGACGTTCTTCCAGGCTATGGTCGCCGATCTGGTACTCGAAGGTATCTTCTTCTATAGTACGTTTGCCTTCTTCTACAACCTGGCCCGTGACCAGAAAATGATGGCAACCAGCCAGATGATCTCGTATATCCAGCGGGATGAAAACCAACACTGTTACTTCTTCGCCGAAGTGTACAAACAGTTGCTGGTAGACTTCCCTGAACTGAACACACCTGAGAACATGGACTACGTATACACAACCATCCATCGTGCTGTTGAGCTTGAAACCAACTGGGCACATTACACACTCAGCAACGTGCGCGGTATTGACCTGAACGAGTTGGAAGATTACATCAAGTACATCGCCAACAAACGTCTGCGTCTAATGGGTATGGAAAAAGCATATGAAGGTGTGGATGTAAACTGCATGCCTTGGATCAAACCATTCTCCGATGAAGCACTAAATGCAACCAAAACCGACTTCTTCGAAGCTAAATCCCGTAACTACGGTAAAGTTGGCGACGATAACGGATTTGACGATTTGTAATAAAGAATAGATTATAAAAAAAAAAACACTCCCTGAACTGTGGCTATAATGCCTAAGTTCAGGGAGTGTTGTTTAATTCGTATGTACAAACATCATATCAGCGTTGAACTATTATAATTTAATAGAGATATTTCTTAATCTAATAAATTCAAGAATCGTATATAATTCTTGAAATTTTTCATTATTCAATCTTCTTTCATTTGCCGTATGAATATGAAACGGGTCATACATCGTGATATTAGCAGGTGTTTCATCAGGATGATAATGAGCATGGAATTTCATAATCAACTCTTTTTGATCATCATACCAATCATACCAATATAACTCGATGAATCCCCCGTTTCGATCTATCTCCTCTACACAGTACATCTTCGATAAATCATTAAAGACAATTGTTTTACGAATAGTTCTAGCACTACTTGGAAGACCCTGGGCACCATCTCGAATCTCCATAATAATATCTGAAAAATCATTCTCAATAAAACGAAAATTACTTTTCGGTATCTTTAAAGCCAAGACGCTGCCTCCCCAAATGGTGTTTCCAAACTTGTGCATCGGTTTCTTCTTCAGGTGTTAAGTTCAATTTAGTTCCGAGTGTCCGTTCGAATTCCCCTTTGTATTTATCTTCATATAAGGCAATTTGCCCTGTGTGGTAATCCAGGTCACTGACTTCTATTGTGGATTGGCGTTCTGCCTCTTCCTTTTTCCACATAGTCACAATCTCTTTAATCGTCGTTCTCTTACCTGATCCATATACATATGTAGTATCGTCTGGGATGAGATTATGTTTGTTGGACCCGGCTCTTTGAATCCCCATAAAACGGCCTTGATCAATCCAGTTAAAAATCGTCGTAATACTCACTCCAAAAAATACAGATAATTCTTTAGGAGTATAAGAATGTACAACTTCAATAGAAGGAATAGAAGGAACACCACTGTCTGTAATTCCTGTCGGTACATCCACTGCTTGACTTAACGCATGTTTGAGAAGAGTAACATACTTTTCTCTAAAAATATCAGCATCTTCAAAGATAGATTCATCCAGGTTACGAACAAATTCAGCATTATTTCTGACTGCAAGTGCCAGCACTTTGAACAGTAAAATACTATTATCCGAATTACTCAAGCTCTGAACTAACTCAGAAGCAATCTCATCCGTGTTCTGACTAAATATATTCTTCTCAACTCTTGTGATTCCCATATCCATCTCACCTCACACTCCTAGTATAGGATAGTAAAGTTTAACTTTCAACATCATACTTAAACAAAGTTAAACACAAATTAAACTTTATAGATCAAACTTAAAGTATACTTAAACAGTATGCTACGAAGAGCTTGATTTATACATTCTCCAACCAACACACACTTATTATATAATGAAAGAGATTCATACCCCTCCTACGGAAGTGAGGCCTATTCATGGAAAGAGAACTGCTGGATCAAATCAACTTGTGGCATGAGCAGGACCAATTCAGTCTCATTATTGAACATATTGAACGAATCCCCGTCTCAGAGCGGGATTATGATCTGATTGGTCAACTCGCCAGAGCCTATAACAATGACGCACGTTACCGCGAAGCCATTCAACATTTGTTGTCTGTCCAGGAGCGTGGAGTAAACGACCCGCTCTGGCAATACCGTTTGGGTTATGCATACTGTCATATAGCGAGTTATGAACAGGCATTACTGGCTTTTGAGAGAGCTGATGAACTTCTGCCCCATGATGAATCTACCCTTGAATTCCTTCGCGAGATTCGTCCCGAAGCGGACAAGATGCGTCAAGATCGCCAGCGTCATGAAGAGGAGCTTGCCGCATTCGAGCAGAGCGGTATACAGAACCATCTAAGAGCAGCTTCAGGGACTTATGATCCCGCAACGTTCTGGGTACAGAGTGATTATGCCCAGGAAAATCATGTATCAGAACCTTTTGATGAAGAAGAGATTGTGTCTATTGAGAAGGAATTGGGTTACAAGCTGCCCGCTTCCTATATTCAACTGATGAATACGCAAAACGGCGGTATCCCTGCGCTCACTGTATTTCCCACCAAAGAAGCGACTTCCTGGGCTGAGGATCACATTGCCATTTCAAGCATTATGGGAATTGGACACGATAAAATATACGCACTCGCTGGTGAGCTGGGAAGTCGGTTCATGATCGAAGATTGGGGATACCCCGACCTGGGGATTGTGATCTGTGATTGTCCATCCGCTGGTCATGATGTTGTTATGCTGGATTATCGCTTCTGCGGCCCTGAAGGTGAACCCTGTGTAGTTCATGTCGATCAGGAAAATGATTATGAGATTACATATCTTGCGCCGAATTTTGAAGCTTTCATCCGTGGATTGGTCGATGAGGATACGTATGACCTGTCTGACGAAGAGAATGAGGACTAACACCCAGGAGGGTCTGGCCATATGACAACCCGTATATATTTTGGTTCCAATCAACTTGGCGAAGTGGCCGCAGTTTTATTACAGGATGCGCTGAATGAGCTTGACCTGGGAACTCTTGAAGATTATCGACGAACGGATAAAGGTGTTATGGGTCAGACACTGCTCATTCGCTCTTCCCATGGAGAGTATATTCTAAAAGGCAATCCTTTATATGCAGGACAGTTACAGGAAGAAAAGTTCTTTGTAGAACAACTGGCAAAACATACGTCCATTCCTGTCCCTGATCCATATTTATTACATGAAGATACCCATCTGCTAGGCTGGAGTTATGCCATAATGCCACGCCTGCCCGGGAATCACCTGTATGATCCAACATTCCAGGCTTCGCTGTCACAGCAAGATCAGGAAGAGATTGCCTGTATGTTTGCTCATACTTTGGCTGAACTGCACCGCTGGAAGGTGCCTGATGCCGGGGAATATGATCCTGTAGCACAGCAGATTGTTTCCTTTGCAGGCGATTATCTGGACTGGTTGTACGGAACCATTCGTCACTGGTTACATGATGCTGAACAGTACTCGGTGATTACGGATGAAGATGTTCAGTGGGTGGACGAGCAATTCAAAAATGCTGAACCGGCATTTCGGTCCAGAGCTGTTCCGTGTTTTGTTATGGGAGACTTCAAGGTCGAGAATATTCTGATTCAAAATCTGGACGACCGTTCTTCAGGGTGGCAGATTAGTGGTTTGTTCGATTTTACAACGGCCTATTTCGGAGACGGAACAGCAGACCTCACCAAAATATCCACCAGGTATGTTCGTGAGGGTCAACCAGAACTGGCCGCACAGTTCCTTCGCTGCTACCGGGATCTGGTCTGTGCAGCAAATGAGGAGAAATGCCAACACTTCCGCACACGTCTCCGCATGCATCTGCTCTATCAACGTATCTTGTGGTGGGGGGAAGCCAAAGCGACAGGACAAGTGACGTGGGCAGCCGACCTGCCTTTTGCACAGTGGGCGCAGCAGTCCATTAATTCGATTGTCGCATTGTTAGATTAGTAGATTAGTTAGTAGATTTGGACAGGTCGCTCAATGGATAGCGGCCTTCCAAACTAACATATGTATCGTTCCATACATAGCGCCCAACATGCGGGCGCACGTATAAAACCGCCAGAGATCATCCTTGATCTTTGGCGGTTTTCCTCATCTCACTATATTTAAGTCAACGATGGAATCTCTCAACTTAAGCTTGTGCAACGGGTGACTCCTGATGTTTCTGCAAAAACTCCAGCATCCGGCGGTACACAAGAATCTCGTTTGTTTTCCTGGAGAAGCCATGACCTTCATCATCCAAAACGATGTATTCCACATCAAGTCCCTTCGACTGGAGCGCGGCCACGATCTGATCGGATTCGGCCTTCACGACCCTTGGATCATTAGCACCCTGAATGACCAACATTGGGTTCACCATCTGATCGAGATACGTAATCGGTGAATCCTTCGTTAAACGTTCGCGGTCACGGACCGGATCACCCAGCCAGTTATCCATCATCGGTTTCCAGTCTTCCGGCACGGATTCCAGGAATGTGAACAAGTTACTTGGTCCAAAAATATCAACCGCTGCCCGAAACAGTTCCGGATGGCGACCTGCCAATAACAGGGTCATATATCCCCCATAACTTCCACCTACCACAAACAACCGCTCTGGCGAGGTAATCCCCTGATCAAACAACCAGTTGATGCCGGCAACACAGTCCAGTCTTGGGCCTTCTCCCCAATCCCGCTCAACCAATTTGACGAATTCCGCACCATACCCGGTACTGCCCCGGAAGTTAGGTGCAAAGATATGATAGCCCTGAGCGAGCATCATCTGGAACATCGGCCGAAAAAACTTTGCTTCGGAAGATTGCGGCCCACCATGAGGCCAAAATACGGTGTAACCATTGGCCTGCTCTGGTTTTGCTTTGAACAAGAGAGCTTCAATCTCCAGTCCGTCGTAGGAGTTATACTGAATAACGTCAGGGTACACGAGATCACTCGGGTCCAGTCCGGTTACCCGATTGGCAGTCAGCGGCTCCCAGGACTCAGCACCTGCTATTTTGCGATAAATGTTATGCGGTTGGATCGCTCCACGTCCGAGGATATACACATTGCCAGCCTTTGTAACGTTCACCTGCTCTATCGTATCCAGCGGCATCTCTATGCGCCGAGGCTCATCGGCATATTTGCCCAATACGTACATACGATTCTCCGGCCCTGTAAGTGTCCAGAAATATAAGGTCTCGGAAGCCTGATGCCAGCGGATAAACTCCACATCTTCCCCTTCGATTCTGCACAATAAGCGGAATTCGCGGGTATCGATACGGTATTCAGCCACATAGGCGTATGCGGAGTCATCATTGGTAATGAACAGAAGACGATTATCATCTGCAAAAATCAGATCAGATACCTGACTATAACGTTCTGAGACTGGCAGAATCACCATTTCTTCATTGTTACGATACAGATGCGCCGTCTGATACGTATTGGAGTACATTTTTAAAATGACATAACTCATCTCGTCAGGACTTACAGCAACCAGGCTGCTCGTAACCTCTTCTCCACTGTATAACAGTTCATCTTCCCCTGTCTCCAGATCGATGCGGCGTGAATTCAGATAATTCGGATTACCCGCGCTGGTGACATAATAGAGACGTTGTCCATCCTCGGACAACTCAGCGAAATAACAGCGATCATTTGGTTCCGCCGGAACCACAGGCAGTGGAACACCACCCTCGGGTGGGAGTGCATATAGATGATAGTTCTCATCTCCATCCCGATCAAACGCGGTAAGAAGATGACGCCCCTGCGGGTCTGCTTTGATAAATTGACTGCTCTGATTCAAGTACGTTAAAGGATACGGGTATCCTCCAGGCAAATCCATCGCCCAAATATTCGGCTGACCGTTCAGATTGCTGTCCATGAACAAACGTTTCTCGTCTGCCGATACGGCAAAATGTGAAATACGGTACGTCTGAAAATATTGCTCGACATCCGGTTTAGGGAACTGAATCATGACAAACCTCCTTGGAATTGAACCAATGAATTTAACATTGGTAAATTAAGGTACCATTTGTCCATATTATAGGTAATGCCAATGTTTAGACAATAGATATGTGAGTTATAATTCCAGATTTTCTCGATTTGCACATGAAACTCATGTATAAAAGGTCATATGATCTTTGTCTTCGCGATAATAATCCAGCCTTTGCTTCATCGTACCTGTATGCAGTTCAAACAAATGACCATCCGGATCGGTAAAATAAACGGATAATGCATCCCGCGGATCTCTTGGCCTTCCGGGAAGAATGTCTGCCCCCGCTGCTCGCAGCTGCTGCACAGACGCGTCGAACTCCTCTTCTGTAACGGTAAATGCAATATGGGTATAGGTTCGTTCCGTATAGTTGCGAATAACATCCTCCTGATTCAGGGCAATCCACAGACCGGCAAGCTCAAAATAAGCCAGTTTGCGTCCTTTCACCTGAATTTGGGCACCGAGAGCCTGCTCATAAAAGGTAATAGCCCGCTCCAGATTGGATACGGAAAAGCACAAATGATTAATTCCTTGAATATTCATGTGGCTCCTGACACCTCCATCGATTTAAGGATCTATCCTTATTATGGTATATTCTGTGCAAAAAACAACCGCTCTGCTGTTTCCTCCCGCACCTTCTTCTAGGCGAATGCATAGGTTATCCGTATCAATGAACGTTCGAGGAGGATGTAAAGCGAATGAATCCTGTCTATCCTTTTTATGGTGAGAAAACGGTATGCAAGGAGCAAAAGCTGGCATTTCCACCCCAGCATCAGGACCAGCAACCTGGTCTGGAAACCCTGATGGTGCCTGAACCGATCAGTGAAGATCCTGCCTATATCGGTAGCTGCAAACTCCAAGGTAAAGTTGCCATTATTACGGGTGGTGACAGTGGAATCGGCCGGGCGACCGCCATCGCTTTTGCCAAGGAAGGTGCGGATATCGTCATTGCTTATCTATATGAACGGACAGATGCCGAAAGGACTCGTGAACGGATCGAAGAACTGGGACAGCGTTGTCTCTTAATCGAGATTGATCTCCGCTTAAAGAAAAACTGTGAAGCCGTCATTCGCACAACGATGGAAACCTACGGGAAGATCGATATTCTGGTCAATAATCATGGCGTACAGTATGTGCAGCCAAGCATCGTTGATATTACAGAAGAACAGCTGTATCACACCTTTCAGACCAATGTGTTCGCTTATTTCTTTCTGATTCAGGCCGCTCTCCCCCATCTGTGCAGAGGTGCCTCCATTATCAATACAGCTTCCATTACAGCATATAAAGGTAATACCCAACTGATCGACTACTCTTCTACCAAAGGAGCCGTTGTATCGCTGACTCGTGTACTCGCCCAATCGCTCGCTGCACAGGGAATCCGTGTGAATTCCGTTGCTCCGGGACCCATCTGGACACCGCTCATCCCTGCCAGTTTCTCCGCTGAGGATGTGCAGGTATTTGGAACAGATACACCCATGGGTCGAGCTGGTCAGCCTTACGAACTGGCGGCAGCTTACGTCTATCTCGCCTCCCGCGATTCATCCTATGTCACAGGTGAATGCATTCATGTGAATGGCGGCGATATGGTAACGACTTAGGCTGTTGTCAGGTTGGATTTGGCAGGTGTGGCAGGATATCGGTTGTCCAGTTGCGAAGAGGGTTAGGAGTATGATCCGGTTATGCCGGAACCTGACATCTAGCGACAAGGAGCTGAACAACCTGATGAACTTCGATCCACTCTACCAACCGTACCCCTCTTATCGCGTGCCTGTGTATGCGAAACAAGGCATGGTCGCCACGTCTCAGCCACTGGCTGCACAAGCTGGCCTGGATGTATTGAAAAAAGGCGGCAATGCCATTGATGCCGCCATTGCAACTGCGGCAGCACTCACGGTGCTGGAGCCAACATCCAATGGCATTGGAGGCGATGCTTTTGCCCTCGTCTGGACCGAGGGCAAACTGCATGGCCTGAATGCCAGCGGCCCTGCGCCTCAGAGCATATCCATTGAGGCGCTTCAAGCGGCAGGCCATACGGAGATGCCGAAGCTCGGGGTTGTTCCGGTGACGGTGCCTGGCGCACCGGCGGGTTGGGCTGAGCTGAGCCGCCGTTTTGGGCGGCTCACGCTGGCGGAAGCGCTGGAACCGGCCATCCGCTATGCGGAGGAAGGTTATCCGCTTGCGCCTGGGCTGGCCCGCCACTGGGCAAGGGCAGCCGAGATCTATGCACGCCAGGGTGATGCGGAGGCAGGGCGTGCGTGGTTTGAGACATTTGCTCCAGGCGGGCGTGTACCCGCAGCTGGAGAGATGTGGCGCTCGCCGGATCACGCGGCGACTTTGCGCCAGATTGGCGAGAGCGAAGCACGAGACTTTTACGAAGGAGAACTGGCAGAGCGCATTCACTCCTTTATGGCAGAGCACGGTGGTTATCTGACTCGCGAAGATCTGAAGGAATTCCAGCCCGAGTGGGTTGATCCCATCTCCGTCTCCTATCGTGGTTACGATGTATGGGAGATTCCGCCGAATGGACAAGGATTGATTGCTCTCGCGGCGCTTAATCTGTTGAAAGGTTACGAGTTCGACGAGAAAGAATCCGTTCTGGCGTATCATCAGCAGCTCGAAGCCATGAAGCTGGCATTTGCCGATGGGGAGAAATATATTACCGAAGAACGCAAAATGGGTGTCACGGTGGAGGAATTGCTGTCCGAGGCATACGCAGAAGAACGGCGCAAACTCATTGGTGATACCGCACGAGCACCTGAGGCGGGTGATCCACGAGCAAGTGGGACGGTCTATCTGGCTACGGCGGACGGTGAAGGCAATATGGTTTCGTTTATCCAGAGTAACTATATGGGCTTCGGCTCTGGATTGGTTGTTCCGGGGACAGGCATTGCTTTGCAGAATCGCGGACATAACTTCTCACTGGACCCTAATCATGCGAACGCCCTGGAGCCAGGCAAACGAACCTATCATACGATCATTCCGGGGTTCCTCACCCGTGGCAGCGAAGCGGTTGGGCCATTCGGTGTCATGGGTGGTTTCATGCAACCGCAAGGTCATGTGCAGGTGGTTATGAATACGATCGATTATCACCTGAACCCACAGGCCGCCTTGGATTCTCCGCGCTGGCAGTGGACGAAGGACAGAACAATTCTCGTGGAACCGGGGTTCCCGCAGCATGTCGCTCAGGCACTCGCCCGCAAAGGACATGATATTCAAGTGGCACTCGATCCATCCCAATTTGGACGTGGTCAGATCATCTGGCGCAACCCAGACAGTGGCGTATTATGCGGGGGTACGGAAACCCGAGCGGATGGCTCGATTGCGGCTTGGTAAAACTCGCGTCATTTTTATAATAGGATGATCTCTTATCATCCATATAGGGTGAAATTTCAAGGCACAACAGAGATGATTCATGTCATCTCTGTTGTGCCTTTTTTCGACTTCTAACATCAGCAAACAACATACTGTAGATATTTATGTACCCTTTTAACCAGAGAAATGTAAAAATAATGTGTAATTCATGAAAAATACTTATTTTTTCGTAAATTTTCACTACATACCATAAATCACAGTGCCTTTCTGACCGATATAGATAAAGGGAAATACTCACCATACGTGTCATCATGTACACGTCATTCCCTGGAGCTAAGGAACCATGCAAAACAGAAAAATGCGACTACAGAAATGAGGGTACCAACACATGAAAACAAACAAGAACAGACGCGCAGGTCTAGGTCTCACCCTAATGATGATCCTGACGGTACTGATCCTGGGGGCATGTTCAGCCAACAATACAACAACGGCAACAGACACAAGAACAAAGGTTGGGATCGTGCTTACGGAAGTGGGTCTGGGTGACCGTTCTTTTAATGATGCTGCTTTTGATGGACTGGTTCAGGCCAGAAATGAGAAAAGCATTGTCTTTGACTATCGTGAACCGGGCGACAATGCTGAAGCTGCATTTGAAGAGTTTGCGCAAGCCAAATTCGATCTGGTTATCGGCCTGAGTGATGCTGTCCAAGCGGATATGGAGAAAGTTGCAGCCAAATATCCTGACCAGCAGTTCCTCATGATTGACAGTCAATCCGAACTGCCTAACATTGCCTCCATTTCATTCCGGGCGGAAGAAGGAAGTTATCTGGCAGGTGTTATTGCCGCTATGGCTTCAACGGAAGATCATGTTGGCTTCCTTGGTGGAATAGAGATACCGGTCCTTCGTAATTTCGAGCAGGGTTTTAAACAAGGTGTTCTGGCTGTCAAGCCGAATGCAACCGTTGATGTCGTCTACGCAGGGGACTTTGGCAATGCCGAGCTGGGTGAACAACTGGCTACAGAGATGATTCAGGAAAAGGGCGCTGACGTGATCTACGTTGCTGCCGGTCTCACAGGCGTAGGCGCACTGACGGAGATTCAGAAATTAGGGAAATACGCCATCGGTGTAGATACCGATCAATTCTTTTTAGCAGAAAAATCCATTCTTACGTCCATGCTGAAAAATGTGGATGTCTCTATCTATAATGCCGTTAACACGTTTGTTCAAAACAATCATACCTTCCCTCAAAAGGAAATCGTGGAGGGGCTGGCGGAGAACGCCGTGGGTCTGACTGATCTACATAATATCACGCTCAGTGATGAACAACAGCAAACCTTCGAAGATCTGAAGGCAAAGATCTCTTCCGGTCAAATCAAAATTACGCTTGATCAATAACCCATCGGATACAAGGAGGTACGCACATGAAACTACAGGGAAAACTGATACTTAATGCTCTAATTTCACTACTTCTATGCCTTGTGCTAGTCGCTTATATTATCATGCAATTGCTCAACATGAATGCCAAAAATCAAAATCTGGTACCAGCCATGCTCAAGGTGAGTGAACTGAACGCCAATCAGATTCAGACCCAGCAGGCGCTGGATGTCTACTCGTTCTCCATGACAGCAGGAAACCAGGACGCCGTACTTCGCTTGCTGGATGAAGGTCAAACGATGATTCAGGAACTTACGGACGGATTGCTCGAAACAGATCAGCAGTTACAACTTATTCAGTCCATCGAGACAAAATTAGAAGCTCTCAACCAGGGAGCCACCGAAGCGATGAGTGCGATGAACAGTGCGGAAGCGAAACGTTACAGCACTCGGGTTCGGGGCATACAGAATGATATCTATTCGTTGGATGAGATGACTCGGGATCGTTATGATCAATATACCGTCGATTTGGAACGTGACATTCAGCAAACGTGGCAAACCGCTCTGGTAGGAGCCATCGTATTGCTTGTCGCCGTAATGCTGTTTAATATGTATACTTCACGTCAGATCGCCAAGCGTATTCGAACACTCAAAGACGCTGCGGGACAAATTGCGGACGGTGACCTAACCGGACAATTACCGGAATCTCGGGGCAAAGATGAACTCGATGACCTGAGTCGCTCCTTCGGTATCATGACTCATAATATCCGCGGCATTATTCAGTCGATTGGTGAAGCGGGTCATCGTGTCGATCTGATGGCGCAAGATATTGACCGTGGTAATGATACAGCCCAAGCGATTGTGCAGCAAGTATCCCGCACCACGGAGGAACTCTCGATTGGCAGTCAAAAAATTGCCGAGGATCTGAGTGAAACAGTGATGGTTGTGGACAAAATGCAGTCTACCTTCAATAGCAATCTCGAGTCCACTTCCCAATCGGTAATCGATGGTCGTGAAGTATTAACTACCGTTGAGGAAGGTAATAAGGCTGTAGCGGAGCAACTCCGCTTGGCCGAAGTGAATCGTACGGCGATGGCCGAGGTAGAACAAACGGTGCGGGAACTGGAAGAAAGCGCGGTTCGAATCACTACGATGACGACATATGTATCGGAGATTGCCAAACAAACAACCATGCTCTCGTTAAATGCCTCCATAGAGGCTGCTCGCGCTGGAGAAGCCGGACGTGGCTTCGCTGTTGTTGCGGGCGAGGTGAATAAACTCGCCGAACAATCTGCGCAATCGGTCAAACATATCTATGCGGCTGTTGGCGAGATCACAACCTCCATGGACAAGGTGAAGAACTCTGTAGCACAGAGCATGCAGTTATTCGGCGAACAGGAACAAGCCACTGGCCAGACTCGCGAATCCTTCTCTGCTATTCGTGAAAGTGTGGAGCGCATCAGTACGGGTATCCATCAGCTTGCTGAGGACATGCAACAATCCAATGAACTCAGTACACAGGTGCAACAGGCCATCGAAAATATCAGTGCCATCACCGAGCAGTCGGCTGCCAGCAGTGAAGAGATCACCGCCTCCACGTCGGAACAACAACGTTCCTTCGCTGATGCAAGTATCAAGGTGAAGTCATTGCGTGATATTAGTGCAGAGATGCATCAGGAACTGCTGCGATTCCGGCTGTAAGCAGGATGCCGCGAGAACTTGGGCCAGACGTAGGTCGGATGTCGTTTAGATGCAGGTTAGATGCAGATTATAGCCGAGCCAGGATCAGGTAGCGTGAACATACAAACAAATCAAGGGGAGCCTCCGTCATGCATCATGACAGGGCTCCCCTTTTCAGTAACTAATCATTGTTTCATCCAACCATTAATTCGTTTCAAAGATATGAAAGTATATAGATTGAACTAAACATTTACACAAAACAGAGAAGACAGAAAAAACCTGAAAAAGCGGCGCTAAAAGCTATCTGAAAGAAAGCCGCCTCGGAAGCATACGCTTTCCCGGATTTCCTAATTTATAAAAAAACTGGGGATAACAGCGATCGGAAGGTTGTTCTGTCACCGGAGTGTCCAGTGTAAATATTCTTTAGTTCAACTTATATAGATAATAAGACATCAGCATTTCAGATCCAAATGTTTAACGAACTGAGCAAACCTTATTGGGCCATTAATTGCAGATTATAAAATCTAACGAATCTCAGGCATTCTATTCCCTAATTTAGTCCGGTTTTTCAGGTGTTTTATCTGAAATACACAGAAATAACGTGGATGAGGTTCGTTAGCTTTTGCTCCTCGATGTAAACCGTGGTATAAGGTGTATCAGGTTCGTTAGGGCAATAAGCACTGGGCATTGAGCAATGAGTACTGATCATTGTTCATTGAGCACTGAGTACTGAGCAATGGACAACGTTCACTCATCTACTTTTTGGTGCGCTGGTTCGTTGGATCACTTGCAGTTCGAAAACGAATCGTCATAGGCAGCAGCCCAAAACCGCGAGCTTGTCCCACACCTGCCCCAACCTCACAGTGCGTCGATGATGTCTCCGGCCAGCAGGGATGATGGGTCACCGCGCAGCAGTGCTGCACGTTCAGCGGCCTGTCCGTGAAGATATACGCCGAACGTGGCGGCTTGCTCCGCGCTGAGCCCTTGGGCAAGCAGACCGGCGATGATGCCGGTCAATACGTCTCCGGCACCGCCAGTCGCCATGCCGGCGTGCCCGGTGGTGTTGATGTACGCCTCGCAGGATGGCGTTGCGATGACCGTTCGTGCTCCTTTGAGCACAAGGGTCACGCCCTGCTCGCGGGCGTATTTTGTAGCGTGCCCAATGCGGTCACGCTGCACCTCTTGGGTCGACATGCCCAGCAGTCGGCCCATCTCGCCAGGGTGCGGCGTCAGAATTGTCGCCGCACTTCGCTGGCCCCAGTCGCGAGGCCCATGTGGGCCAGCGTCTGCCAGCATGTTGAGGGCGTCCGCGTCGATGACGAGCGGACGATCCGTATGTTGCCACAGACGGCGCAGCCAGTCTGTGTCGCCCTGGAAGCGGCCAAGGCCTGGGCCGGTCGCGAGCACGTCGCGGCTCTCCGCGAGACGCAGCACGGCGTCGGCGGAAGCCGCGTTCCATTCGCCGCTGTCGCCATCGGAGGCGGCAGCAAGCATGAGCTCGGGCACGGTGCCGATGACATGCGGCAGCAGTGCCGCGGGCAGCGCCCATGTAGCGATCCCGCAGCCTGCGCGCAGCGCGGCCTTGGCCGAGAGCAGGCCAGCGCCGCTCATCGGCAGACTTCCTGCGGCCAGCAACACGTGGCCGTAGGTGCCCTTGTGGCCGTCCGGTGCCCGGAGACGGCCTATATCCACGCGCAGCGCACCGCGCAACACCTCGTCCGTCAGCAGACGGACCGAGGGGCCATGCTCTGGCGCAAGCCGCGCGGGAATGCCGATGGCGCGCACCACAATGCGCCCCGCGGCAGAAGCGCCCGGGTACTGCACCAGCCCGCGCTTAAGCAGCGCGAGACATACGGTCACCCGGGCTTGAATGCAGGGCTTGTACACCTCTCCGGTGTCAGCGTTCAGCCCGCTCGGCACATCCGCGGACACGACCGGCTTGCCGCTGTCGTTCGCCGCCTCAATCAACGCCGCGTAATCTCCCCGCGGCGCCCCCCGCGAGCCGGTGCCCAGCAGCGCATCCACGATGCCTGTGCACCGGCTGAAGTCCACGGCTTCGCGCCCGTGGACAAGAGCAGGGATGCCAAGCTTCGCGGCGGCATCCCGTTGCACTGCGGCTTCGCCCCGCAGTGCATCAGGGGCATCGGCGTAGACCAATGTCACGCCAAGCCCTGCTTCAACCAAATGGCGCGCGGCCACCAGCCCATCGCCGCCATTATTGCCCTTGCCGATCAGCATGTACCACTGCTGATCTCCCGGGCGCTCCATCACCAGCGCCGGATCGGCGATGATGTCGCCACCATAACCTTGCCGATCGCCGGGCCCGGTGTGTGCCCGCCTCGCATCGGTCTGGCTGCTATAGCCAAGCTGCCCTGAATCCACAAGCCGGCCTTCTGCCTGCCCTTCCCGGCACAGCTTGATGACTTCCTCGGCTATGGCGCGGCCTGCATTCTCCATTAGACTTGCTGCCGGAATACCGAGCTGATGAATGGTATACTCGTCCACAGCTCTCATCTGTTCAGCGGTTACGATAAACAACGTTCATCCCTCCCCGTGACAAGTTCATCTCATACTTGAAAGTAGCAACTTTGCACCTAAACGTTGCATCTTATATGTGTATCGCTATCTTTCCTCTTACCTCATCCAGTTACCACTGTCCACTCGATACATCATCAAAAATTCTATCGATCCCGTGTACGAGACCTTCAGATTAAATCATCCAGTCCAAAGCCAGTCTTCGCTTAATAACCTACCGTAAACCGAGCTTGGATAAACTGCGGATCGTCCAGTTCATCCACCAAAGCCGCTGCAAAATCGCCAACGGAAATCGAGCTTTCCCCGATATCATCCGTAATCACACGGTTCATGCCAACCCGGAACTGACCTGTTCGACGTCCTGTTGTGATTGTCGCAGCAGGGCTCATGTAGGTCCAGTGAATACCTGATGCTTCAATCAGGTCATATGCTTCTGCATGTGCTTTTGCCAGTGGTTTGACTTCTTCCGGGAATCCCGGCGTATCCATCAGCATATCACCGGAATCAGTTAGCAAACTTCCCGCTCCACCAACTACAACCAGACGTCCTGCTTTTGCCCGGCGCACACCCTCGATCAACGAACGTGTCACTTCCAGCATCTCTTCTTCTCCACCAAACTTCGGTCCATATGCACTCACAACCACTTCTTGACCCGCTGCAAAATCAGCCACCTGATCCGGGTTAAGCAGATCTCCCTGTTCTACACGCAAACGCTCATGAACCATCTCAACCTTCGAAGGGTCACGCACCACCGCTGTCACTTCATGCCCACGATCCATCAGCTCCCACAGTATCATCTTGCCAATCGCTCCGGTTGCTCCAAAAATGGCTACTTTCATATGAATTCCCTCTTTTCTGTAGATATCATCTTGTCAACTTACCGTTATTTTAATACTTAATCCTATTGTTATATACCTTAAACGGCTCACGCCATCTTAAACCGGATGTGACATCTTGTAAACGTTAATGTTCATTCTCTTAAGCTCTCCAACTATGCACCAGACCACGAACAACACTTCCCCTACCGCTTTTCCTTTCCATATCATTACCTTAAATATCGCCAAAAAAGCCGCATTTGCGGCTTCAACATCACGTATTTATCTTACGTGGATACTCTACTGCAGGTTAGAAAATCAACAGCCTTCTGCGCCCAGATTCGCTCCGAATAAACCTCATGCGCCATATCCTGTACAATATGAAGCTCAATTCTGCCTACAGCTCCAGACATTTGCTTGTTTTCCATGATGTCCAGATATAACCTCTCCGTCTGTTCTACGGGACATAGTTGATCAGCCTGACCGTGAATGAGCTGGATATCCACCTCACTAAGCCCGGATACATAAGCTGTTGGGCTTCTATCCCGCAGGGCAGATGGATCATGCAAAAGCTCACCGATTTCAGTTTCCAAAAATGATCTCAGCTTCGCTCCGCCGCCTGCGTACAGTCCTTCCAGATCCGTAAACGGTGCACAGGCAACCACAGTACTCCATAGCGCCGGACTTTTACCTGCTACCAGCAATGCCAGATAAGCCCCATAGCTCACCCCATAGAGAGATACGTTTGAATAGGAAGATAACATCTTCTCCCGCATGAATTGGACGACATCTGCATCCACGCCGCCCCAATCGTTCTGAATGCGCATCCTGTAATCCATGCCGAATCCTGAACTGCCGGGATAGTTCAGCCCGATGACCCGCACTCCTGCCTGATATAATCCGCTGATGACCGGACTAAAGCTGTCAAACAGGCAATTATGAGGCCCGCCATGAAGATAGATGACCACCTGTTCTGCATCCTCCGGGTGCATGTCCATGTACGGAATCATGTCATCCACATAACGAACCCATCCATAGATTACATCGGGTTCCTTGTCAGTATGCTTGCCAATTCTCTCATCTCGCTCAACCGAGAAATGGGGAATCGTACGCGTTTGTTCCGAAAACCGATATATCTCCGGCACCGGAGGACGAACGATAGATTCATATTTTCCGATCAATCCCTGCCTGTCCCTGCTGAGCACAGCCTGTGTCAAGATTCCTGGATAATCATACAGCTCATACCTCTTCTCTCTGTCCAATGTATATTGGACATATTGCCACCTGCCGCAGGTTATCCCTTCGCAGAGAACTAGCTGTTGATGTGGATCGAGCTGCATTCTAATCAGTTCAGAAAAGGGTTGGCTATCCCTTGAACATTCATGCACCCGATCCTCTCCTTGCCTGATCCATCCAGGCTGGAAACCATCTTCCACAGGAATAGAAACGGCTATCAGTTCCCCCTGCTTATCCATCACAGGGTAGGCATACTCCGTATAGGGTATTTCGGATGATGGAAGGATCTCTTCGGAATATGAATACACTCTTCCGAATCCACCAACGTTTACACCAACATCTCGTGTTGATGCAGACCAGAATACAAATTGCGGGTTGTCCAGATCAGGAGTAACCCATCGCGCCTCATCCTTCTCGGGATCGTAAAGACCTATACGGACAGCTCCTGAACGATGTCTAATGGAAAATAGCAGAATTAATTGCCCCTCTTGCCAAGAGGCCTGCATCACAGGAAATGGAAACTTCACAAACAGGGTCTGAACCAGCCTTGCTTGCTCCTCATCCTCGTATAGATGAAGCCATTTCCCCACCTTATCCTGTGTAATCACCAGAACCTGGTTACTGCCTATAAACTGAATATGCTGCGTATGCTGCTCTGACTCTGTCCCATGTTCAGAAAGGCTCTGCCGGCTATCAATCCGGCCTGTATCATCAAGACTGCACCATTCACATGTATTGTCATCATAGCCCAAGAGCATACTCGTTCGTTCCTTATTCACACTCATTCGTGTCAAGAATGGATAGCCCAACCGGATTTCCTCCTCTCATTCCAGTGTTTTAACTGCTCCCATCCCTCCAACTGCGATTCCAGTTTATTGATATACTGGTCCTGTGTGTATGCATCTAGGGGCGTAACGCTCCCCAGTCTGCCTAATGTTTCCCGAATCAATCTGATCTGTGGCAGACTGGCAACCGGCAGCCCCATCATCAATAGACGGTACACCCGGGATGCCCGTTCCTCTGATCCTTGAGTAATCAGCGCGCCAGCGATTTCCACGGCACGACCAAGCAGTTTGGAATGGATAGTGCTTGTCTTCATGCGTAACAATTGAATCAATAGTTCATATTCCTGCTCCTGCTCACCAAGCTGTTGATGCAGTACCATTTTTAATTGCAGTACATGCCCCAGCCAATCTACATACGCATCAACACATAACTTCTCCGCAGCCAGCAACGTCCTACCTGCCTCTGCATAGTGACCTGCCCGGAGCTGCAAGCCCGCAATGTTTAGTAGTGTCTGAATCTGAAAAACTCGCTTATCCGGTCCATCAGGAAGCTGGCATATACGCTGACCCGCCTGTTGCTCCAACGTAATTGCGCGTTCTACATTGCCCTCCTGCATCTCAATTAATGCTTCACCATTATCAAGCGCAGCCCATTTCCCAGTACGATACGTTTCAGTTAGCTCTTCTTGGGCAATGACTTCACGAGCTTTCGAATAACAGTGTCGTGCTTCGGTATACTGCTTCCCGTTTTTGGTCAACAGCTGACCCAGCTCAAACCAGAGTACTGCCTGCTGTGTTGCCGACAACCGTTGAAATAACGAATTATGGTCGAAAAAATGAAAACAGGACGTGTAGCGGGCCGGATCAGCCGATTTGGACAACAAAACCCAGGCCAGCCTATTGTAGAGCGCCAATGCGGCCTCTTTTTCCTTCCCTTTATCCTTACTTACCATTTGTAGATGTTCTTCCAGCAAACGTCGGGTCTGATCGGGCGTATCCCTGACAATAGATACCGGAAGTTTGGGTATGTCCTCAGGATTACTCGCCATGGTTGGATATCGATGAAAAAAAAGCACTACACTTACTCCCCTTAGCTTCTGTCGATACAGGATATAGTGGATGGCTCCCAGATCCGCAGGGTGAAGGTAGGAAGATACTTCAACCAGAACCCATTTCCGATTACCAGGCGCCCACCCTAATCTTTGGAATCTCAATAACGCATTTTTACATGCCACAAGATCATCTATTGGCTGAAATGGATTTAGTTGATAGATCAGCGGGAGAGTAGCATACGGATCACCAACAGCAATTTGTATAACCTTATCCTGCCAATGCGTTCTCAGTTTGTGAATTTCATGTTTTACCGCATCTGATGTACCTTCAACGACAAACAATCCAGGTTCATGACTCACACGAAACCATTTACTTCTCAGATCATGATAATCGGTACTTTCCAGTGAGACAGGCATCATGAAAGTTCACTCTCTTTCGTGATTCGGCATACGTGTATAAGTTCAGGCACCTGTTGTAAATTCAGCGCCGTCATCAATTGATAACTGCCCCGGTTGTTTGCATCAAGTGAAGCTTTAATTCGCTGATCCGGATCTGAACTGCACCGATGGAGACCATATGCAGCAAGCCATCGGGCCCATCCTTGACGTTTCGCTTCTGGTATTGTGAATATATGAGCAAGGAGTACACTCCCAAACTCATCGCTTAACAGGCAGCCCCCAATCTGCCTTTCCTCCAGTTCCACAAGCCCGGAACCTTTCAGCAACTTGCCATATACACCCTGATAAATATCCCCGATAGCTTGACGAGCAGCTTCCCAACTTGGACAGGTAGGATCACTGGCCTGGAGCAAGTGTGCAAGGGAATCCGCCTGACCCTCCGCAGACATCCAAACCGCATCTTCATTAGGCATAGCCGGCACGGGAATGTCCTTCAACTTGCCGAAAAATCGATACCGATGGGCAAGAACGTCCGCCCGGTATCCAAGCTTCTCCCACGGAAATGAGGCAGGAGCAGTTGCATATAGAGAGGACCATGTGATTTTATCCAAAACGGATGACATCCGATCTCCCCAATAAGGATTGGAATGTGCTTCACTCCATAAATCCAATGTATACTGCCCTTCACCCTGATCAATTACCATGAACGAAGATAGGCTTTCGTCGTTTCCAGGTTCAACTGCATAATAGCGATCACCCGCCTTCCCCGATTCGTGCTGGCATTGCGGCAGGATGTCAGATATGGATGTTAGCATCATACGCTTTTCCCTCCCTGTTATAATCGAAACCTGAATAAACCAGTGGTTCGGATGCAACAGACGGATAAAACCGGCGTAGCAGGAAGGTATAGATCCCCACATAACCGGTCATATAATCCGGGGAGAAGGACTCCATGTCCTCCAGAGGCCACATCCATATGTCTTCCTGTGAATCACCTCGCAATACATACAAGCTCTGTGTATACTCCGCTAGTTTGGTTTCATATCTGCCTGGGAACTTGCGGTTAGCCAAGAGCAGAAAATCTCCATTACCTGCAATTCCGTGACACTGCCCAAAAGAAGCAAATACCGTTGCCTGTGCCACTGCATCCGCTGCTTGAAGTCCAAGTCTGGTACAGCGGGGATCTTGCAGAATATCAGCTGCTGCCATCAAAAATCGACCAATACCCGCCGATCCATTACACCAGTGCACCCAGAGTGTATCCGGTTTTTCCGGGGATGTAGGCCACAGGCTCACGCCATTCTGTCCTCCATGACTCGTACGATCAAGTGTATCTACAATCCGCTTCACAGCAGAATAGTACGCTTCCTTTCCTGTACGCTCCGCCAAGGCAAGCAAATAATATCCGATGCCTGCGATGCCATGAGAAAATCCAAGGGAATAATGGCCTTTTTTGTCCGATTTATCTTTCACTTTCCACAAACTCAATGATTCATCTGACTGCTCTTCTTGTTCCAAAATATAAACACCCAGTTCCTCTGCTCTTGCCAGAAGTTCAGGGCGGCCGCCAATACGGTATATTTCAAGCAGCATCAATCCCAACCCCGCCGCTCCATGACTAATATTGGTCTGTACTGGCTCATGCCGGGTGATTTCCAATGCCAGATCCTCTGCACGTCGAAGCAACGATGGATCATTTATTCGTTCAGCCGTCTCTGCCATTGCCCAGGGAACAGCGCCATATCCAAAGTATAATGCTACAGGTGTCTCATCTGGAACGTAAGGGTGATTCGTCAAAATCCATTCCAATACTTCACGTGCATATTGATGGTATTGTCTGTTTTGTGTAATCTGACCAAGCTGATTAAAACCAAAGATCATCCCTGTCCAGCCAAAGTTGAAATTCGCCGGATGAAACATCTTGCTCATGCTGTTTTCCGGGAACAGTTGCAAAGGGTTATTAAAATCAAGAGAAGTATACAGCGTGTTTACCATACGCTCGGCCTGACGGAGTACTTCTTCTGGCTCCATATTGCATTCATCCTTCTCTATTACATCCATGCTTTCTCCTGAAGTGACCTCTTGCTGCTCCAGCAATTCAACCAGTGTTTCACGAATTTCTGATAACTCCACATGTCCGCCAGACATGATCTCGATGCCCAAACTTCCCAAGCCACGAAGCTGTGTATTACTCTGATGATCCAGATAAGCCTGTGCAGCTTCCAGATGGGATTGCTGGTATTTCAGATAGGGGTCGATGGATGAAGCCATATAATAGAAGACACCTCCCAGTGCATACAGATCATCCGCATAACTGGATCGCCTGCTGTGCTCACGTCCCCGTGGCACATAGCCCGGAGTATGACCGGTCAATGGATCGGCCTGACCCTCATCACTTCTGACATAAGCCAGTTCAAGATCAATCAGGCGTACACTTCCGTCCATCAGTACAACAATATTGTTGGGCGTCAGATCATTGATCACAATTCCTTTATCGTGACATTGCTGCACCATATCGAGGATATGTATACCCATCCGATGCATATCCGCCCGGTTGTAATCTGCGGCTACATGTCTGCGATGGATATATTCACGCAAGCTGATGCTTTCAAAATACTCCAGAATCAGATAGCGGTTATTTTCAGTACTAAACAGATCAATCGGTCTTGGGGTAACCCCCGTATCCTTCATCAGATCAAGCACGCGAAATTCATTATCCATATAGTTATGAGCAGAGCGCCCACCACCGTCTACACGCATGCGGTAGACCGCTTCTTTCATGACAGCCTGTTCATAGGATGTGCCAGAGATGAGAAATACTCCTCCCTTGCCGGACTTCTTGAGTACACGTCTCACACGAATATTTCGTATACCAAACTCATTGTTATTGGAATTGGAATGACGAGAAGTTGCCCGATTCTTCTCCATAGCTTGAATCCGCAGTAACTCCTCAGGTTCATTCACCCACTCCGGTTTATACCTGCCAGGTGTTCTTCGATCCTCCTCCAGCTTACCTTCTGGATTCTGGATGGCATACACTTTTGCACCCGAGTACCGGTCATAGTAGAAACGATCAGTGAATGCACCATAACGATAAAATACACACTGGCTACCGAGGTATGCCCGATCTGTAGGAATAGCTGGTCCTTTCAGATCGCTTGTACATGAATGCATTAGCTCAAGTAACTTCAAGAATTGTTTTTCGTCTCGTGCGTAGATGGTGACACACTTCCCCGTCTGAGGGAGAGGTATGGAACCGTTAGATGTTTCAATCAGTTTCAGCCCGCTGCTCACTACTTTCCATTGCACATCATTTTCTGTGAGAACAGGTGCAATGCGTCGCAGCAATTCAGCTCCTTCCACAGGGATAACAGACAGATGAATTTTCCAGCCCTGTGCGGGAAGCCTTAATTCTTCCGGTCTAAAACAAATCCAATGGCCGTCATTCGACCATTGGATGGATTGGGGAAGTTCCCGGATTATATGTTCCAAAGCGTTCTCAAAGGCGTCCTTCTTGGGGGTTACGCTTGCGAATTTCAATGAGAATCACTCCTTTTTGAATAAAATAAGAGGGGGAGGTACAATTATTTTAGTAATGCGCGAAAATCAAAGACTTATCTTTCAAATGATTCAGTGAATAGAGCGTGTAAAGAAGTTCCTAGCTCTCGACAACGATCGTACTTGAGCTAGTCCAGCTGCACACTGTACACAAGCTTGTTTCCTCAAACATGTTGTTATCCTCTTCAACCTCTAGTGCCATCAAATCCTGTACAGATAAAATTTCCTTGTTTTCCATGATATATTACCTCCCATTTGTCTCCCCCTCTTATAAACCAAATTCTACATAAAATTTGATATTCCTTCTTTTTAATTGAATTATTTTACATAAATTATTTATAAAACCCATTTATTTCGCCTGATCATGTCAAATTATCGATTCCTCGGACTAAAAAGAGGCACAATGTGACATCAAATTCCAGACTACATCGAGGTCGTTTGTTGCTGGGTACACTTGCTCCGTTCTTCACGGAAAGGTCGGACAAATAGGCTTGCCATGCCCATACAAATAACAAATGTACCAATCCCCATGTACACCCATGAAGGGTTGTACGTTTCAATGAACCACCCTCCCAGTAACAACCCAAGCGGATTACTAATGCCACTCATCAAGACACCCATACTGTTCATGACACGTCCTCTCTTTTCTTCCGGGGTGGATAAAAGAATGGAAGTCACCAGCGGTACATTCACAAGAGCAAGTCCCATCATCAACAAAAATGAACACGCAATCGCGATATACAGGTTAGGAAACATCGGCATGAGTAGCAAACTTGTACCTGAGATGAGGTAACTGATCAAAAACCAGTGAGCGAGTGAGAGTCGTTTGGCATATTTGCCACTGAGCAGAGAGCCTGCAATACTGCCAGCGGCAAAGGCTGACTGAAGCAGACCGTAGCCTTGTGGCCCGGCTTGCAGCACCATATTGGCAAAAATCGGCGTGAAAATGTGCAGTGGCGCACCTGCAAAATTGATAATGGCTCCAAAGATAATGCAGCAGGCCAAAATTTTACGGGAGAACAGGAATGTAATTCCCTGCATGCTATCTTTGACAAAACCAGAGACTCCTTTTTGCTTCACTACTTTGGTTACAGGGATGCGGATAAAGAAAATGGATATGGCGGATAGCAGAAACGTAACTGCATAGATGAACAGGATGGACTGAACGGAGATGAACGCGATCAATATGCCCCCTATGGCGTATCCAAGTAATTCAATCGTTTTGGAGGAAGAGTTCAGTAGTGCATGGGCTGGAGCTAATTGTTTTGCAGGTTCTGGCAAAATAGCGGGGATGACTGTCTGGGTTGCCGGATTGAACAAAAAACCAAGGATTGCAATGAGCAGATTGGCTGCGTAAATATGCCACGGAAGCATGGATCCTGTCATGAACAAAAGAGCCAATATGCAAGCTACGCCTGCGCGCAATATATCTGTCCAGATCAAAAGTTGCTTTTTCGGCAGACGATCACTGATCGTAGCCAAGGGAATGCCCAAAAATGCATAAATCAAGTACGGCAACATCGGAATCAGCGCGGCAGCAAGTGCCGACTCCGTTAATTGGAGGATATACCACATCGTTGCCATAGAAAATAAAATCTGCCCTGCGCCAGAAATCAATCTACCCACAAGGAGCACAACAAAAGAAGGAAGACGCAAAACCGCTCGATAGCTGTCGCTGCGAATTTCATTTTTCATCTTTTTCACGCACCTCTCCCTCGTACGTAACAGATTCATCATCACTAATACGATGCAGACGTGTAACCAAACCTGAATCTCGAATGGTCTGTTGTATCTTGGCTTTTACCCGTTCCAGTTCAGCCGTATACTCGCGTATCTCGTTCAATAAGGTCTGATGGGTTCGTATACCCTCCCTAATCAACATTGCAGTCGCATCAGAACGGTTTTTGGCTAATTCAAGAAATACAAGCTGATCTATGATATCAATCTCTTCCTGACTTAATCGAACGGAAACAACTCCCTTGGCTCCCGAAAGATTTTTGTTCGCCTGCTCCACAGATCGTTCCACCATCTGGTTAAACTTAGCTTTCTGGTCATTGTACATATACATTTCCTCCATTCTTCACGAGTGCACCTGTATATCGTAATTTGTAAATCGTAAATTGGTTTTAATTTACATTATACCTGTAAATAAATGGTTGTAAAGCAAAAAACCTTTGGATATCCAAAGGCTCGCCGAGTATGTTATTTAACTAGTTCACTAGTCTCCCTGCCTCCACCACATACCCTCCGATTTTGGGCTGGTGTATTCAAATCCAAATTGAGCATAAAGTTGATCAGCCGGAACATCCGCCAACAGGCTGACTAAACCACGGGCAGGTACTGCTTTACGCAGATAATTCATAATCTCGCTCATGATCAGTTTTCCATACCCCATTCCTTGAACATCCGGGTGTACAGCAATATCGACGACCTGAAAGAAACAACCTCCATCTCCAATCACTCGCCCCATGCCTATCAGCATATCCTCTTCACGCAGACATACGGCAAACAGGCTATTCCGTAATCCAATCTCTGCCCCTTCCCTGCTCATTGCACTAAGGCCGGCAATCTGCCGTAAGGCAAGATACTCCACCGCTGCGGGTGGTGTGTGTTCAATACTCACATGATCCATGAATTGTGCCCCTTTCCAACAAAGAATAAATTATTCTTTTATTTGTCAACCACATGCCAAGACTTCAAAAGCAATACCGGCGGAATATATACTGCCATAAGCCACTGGTAAGACAAATCTTGAAGCAACTGACCTAGCCACAATCGTCCCTGATCATCCAATTGCATCTTCCACGGACCACTGGACATAGTTTCTCCCTGATTTGCAAGTTCACGGGCATCGTCATAGGAATATTCTTGTCCTTTGTTGAGTTCAATTTCTTCAAGTGCAGCATCATATAATCGCTGTTGTTCTTCTTCCTTCTCTTGGGTAAATTCAGAGTCATATACCACGGAAAAGTTTAAGCCCTTGAATTTATGTTCATCGACAACTTTTTTAAACAAGTCCGTAACGTATACTTCTACGGTAGCGGTCTCTTTTATTTTGAACATATAAGTACCATGAGGAATTTTAGATGAATCAAATACTACTTTATCAAACCCAGCCCAAGATCCATCGCTTTTTCTTCGTACATCAGAACGTTCCCAATCGACACAATCAAGGACATTCGTAACATTTAATACATATAAATCAAGTTCATCATGAGCTAAGGGTAAGAACTCTACTTCATTGGAAACAAAGGGCTCAAACATCTTTTTGACATTAGCATTCATAGCTGGTTTGCCTATAATAATTCTAGGGAAATCGTTATATTTCTTTTTATATAATGTTTTAATTTTCGTTAGAGTCCAATTCTTCTTTTTAGACTCTCCGTTAAATCGTGAAGCAAGCTCATGGTCCCAATCTAGAATTTGCAATTCCATACAGTTATCGTTGTTTATCAAATCATACACCTTCAAAGAATCACATCCTCTTCATTAATATTTAATTTTATATATAATATTAGCAATTCTTTAACTCAGAGAGCGTAAGATTCCCCATTTTTACCAAGGTTAACTTTGTGCCCCTTTCTGCTTGAATTCATCTACTTCCTGTGTAATAGTGAGAGAAAGCTTACGTGAAGCGTGTTTCATGATACGTGAAGTTGGTGCAAAGGAGGAACAAGTGTGTTTCAACGTTGGATTGAAGATCTAACATCGCGCCCAGGCACTGTGGCTGTGCTGTTTGGAGTCATGGCTTTGCTTCTGGGGATATACATATGGTCTGCCACTGAAGTTCGCCGCAGCCACGAAAGGCGAATGAGAAGGATACGAGATACATTATACATAAGTACAGCCCTCTTGGGACAACTTACCATCCAGGAAAATCGGAATTATGAACGATCGGAACACGAACATGACGATCTGATAACAGCAATGTTAGCCTGCAAAGCTGCATCTTACCTATCTCCTCAGCTACAGGACCAGATCCGTGACTGTATTAAGGATCATGACCCTGCCAGAATCGGACTGATGCACAGAGCACTGGAACGGGAATGCACCGTATTATCGGATGAACTCAGCCGGGATACACATGCAGATCATTGGGGCACTGTGGTATGGGCCATCCTTCGGCCCGCAGCCGAACCATTGGCACTAGCAGCCACAGGGTTTCTAGTTACAGATCTGATATTTCGTCAGCGGATGTTGGACGTCCATGTAGACTCATGGGACAGCATCTTGCCATGGATTCGCGCAACTTCCATAATGATCACCATAATATATGGTTACCTGCTCTGGGCCAGCCCACGACGGGATAGGTCACGTACAGTAACCAAAATGCTCTCCTTGCTGATCGCGCTATGCTCCTTGCTCCATCTGATTGGACTTGTTGCTGCGCCCTACGCACTGGGACTACAGCTGATTATATTCACTTCGGGTTTCGGGTTGACTGGGACACGCTCTCGAAGTGATCGCCCCTACGCAGGACATACGGATATGGAACCAACGAAGCAAGTCTCTACGGAGATGGAAGGAAATACACGTCGTACATCTGGTACCAACACCGACGAATAACCTACCATTCAGCCGCTTCCGTATGATTAAACTTAGATACCCACATCGATGATACGAGACTTGGCCCTCCCTCGGCTGGATTTTCACCGATCAGGTCGTGTCTCCTTACTCGGCATGCTATACGATGATGGATGTCAGTGTCCCAAAATTATCGAACTCCCGTCTGGCTGTTCCTATTGAAACCTCGTGTCCCTCTCGTACGAAGCGAAAATTCTCATTGGTAGAGGAAAATAGAAAAATCGCCTTTGCGACGTCCTGATCGCTAGATCGTATATGCAGCATGCTTCCCTACTCAGGACCTGTTCAGGGCGTCTCGGCTTTCAGTAGGTTTTGAAATAACGCTCTAAATTCTTCAAGTACGCAAAAAGGACTGAAACTACATTGTAGCTTCAGCCCTTTTCTATATTACTAATCTTGTCTTGCGAAAAATTATCCGAAAGTTATTCTGTCATCGAAGTGGCATGTGTGACATTCTTTAGTTCACTTTATATCATGGATAATTACTTCACTTATTTGGCTACAACATGTGCAATGACGCGGCCCTTTTCGTACGTGACAGTCACGTCATAACCATCTGCCGTTACACTGTCGAATTCACCTGTAATTCCATTAGCCGTGATTAACGTAATATCTTTGGAACCTTCAATCTTATAGTTGGACAAGTCGAGTTTGAGACTTCCTCCATCAATATAGAGCTTTCTGCCGACATTCAGCTGACTGTTGTTGTCAGTCACTACCAATTCCAACGTACCGTTATCCATGGTAAAGTTCCTATTTAAGTTGAGTGCTCCGTCGACATCAACGACAACTGTTCCATTCTCTACATACAGATCACCTGTACCAAAAGCAGTTGCAGATTCAGCTACCAGCGTTCCTGCTTGCAGCAATGTTCCGCCAGTGTAGCTATTTTTCCCTGTCAATGTAAGGGTACCTGTCCCCTTTTTCGTGAGCATTCCACTACCGGTGATATCATTTCTCCACCAATCTTCTGCATTGAAGCGCCCTTTGGAAGCGTCCATATCCACAGTTACATTGTTCAAGAATGCGCCGTAGCCATCCGCAGCCGTGACCAGATCAATTCTACCCCAGCCCTTGGATTCATCCAGTACAGGATATCCAGAGTCAATGGATGTTGTATACAATACTTGTCTGCGTTGCTCATCTGTTAAATACGGTTGACGTGTTTCTAACAGGGCTTCTGCTCCTTGCGGTACAACTGGAGCCAAACCTTTGGTTCCGGTTTGTGGTAGACCGTAAGTCATCTTTTCTCTATAGAAGGCTTTATTGGCATCATGATCTTCCCATTTGTGTTCATCGTAAGCACTCTTGAACGTGTAATCCTCAGTTACGGTGTGTGCATACTCATACAGACTCATATTTTTTTCCTTGGCTGCAGCTCCAAATACTTCTCCTGCATTCTCATAACCTTTCTCTAACACATCTTTATTCTCAGCCTTATTAAGTGCATATGCAGCCATGGCTGTGGATTGTATTCTTCCTCCGATAACATCAAGCGGAGAGTGCATCCCCGTTACGATTCGATTCTCGCCCAACTGAGCTGCTCTCGTTAACAATTCAGTGAATCGTTCTGGTGTAGCGTATGCCAAAGGAAATACGGATAAGTACGCTGCACTGGTATGTCCGCTCGGAAATGCGCCATCTTTCCCTCTTCCATCCTCAGCGATTCGTTTGACATAAGTTAACGCAGGAATAAGCTTAACGTTAGTTTCGTATTGCTGGTAATGTTTTTCTCCTGTTGATTTGGTGCCGCCTGAAGCCAAAGGTACTTCTTTTTTCTCACCTTCGCCCAAGGTTTCCCATACAGGCAGTCCTTTGCTGTCAACAACTTCTTTCACTTCTCCATTGGAATTCATTCTCCACGGTCTAGGGGAAGAGTAGAAATATTTAGAGGGATTAGATGAGGCAGGAATTTTAAATCGAACCAGATCAACTAAATGAACCAAGTCTGCAAGTTCCGTCTTTGCTTCCCAATCTCCAATGCCTTGGCTTTCATCTTCCACTGTTTCTTCGGTCAATACCACATTCATCTCGTCCACCGTTCGTTCAACGTTTGTCTTTGGCTTGATGATATCTACATACGTGTTAGCCAACGGACCAAAGCCCTCCATCACGCTATAGATCTTATCTCTTTGGTCATCATAATAGGCTGCCAATGTCTCTTCACCTGTGCGATTTTGCGTGACCTTTTCTACATATTTGATATTGGCTTCCCAAGTCGCTTTGTTTCGGATCTCTTCATTTGCATATGTTTTCTGATCAGCAACAGCTACGGTTGGATCATTCTTAAAGCCGTCATAATATGGAGTCGGTCCATCTCCATACTTTGCATTTTTCCCGTCAGCTCCAATTTTAGTTGCCGCTGTTCCATCTCTCCAATCCGCTAGGTTCATGGACCATACTTGATCAAAACCGTCTAAAATATCAATAAACGGATTGGTTTCCGCAATATTTTTCAAGGTGTCGTCCCCGGCATTGGCTCCGTGCTTCACGGCGGATAACCGAGCTTCATCTGCTGGGGGATTAACATTCAGAACGGTTGCCGTTCCTTTTGGCTTAGCTGGTTTGGTAGCTGTAGTAGCATCTGTTTCCACAGCTTTAACGAGCGCAGACACCGCTTCGGCACGAGTAATGGAATTAAGCGGTTTGAAGGTTCCATCTGCATATCCGGTGATAATTTTCGCTACTACCGCTCCACCTACAGCTCCCTTGCCCCACGCCGCTATAGACGATGAATCGCTAAATACATTCGCTGCTGTTTCAGTTAACTCCAGATTCAAAATGCCAGCGATCACTTTAGCTGCTTCTTGACGGGTGATCGGATCTTGCGGCTTCATTGTGCCATCGGTGTATCCATCTATATATCCATTCGCATTTGCAATAGAAATTGCTTCGTAATACCATGCACTCTCAGACACATCATTAAAGGTAATTTTAGCTTGTCCGGAATATCCAAAAGCACCGTTTACCAAATTCATAAATTCTGCTCTTGTAATATACGTATTCGGTTTAAATGAATGATCCAGGTAACCTCGAATTAATCCTTCATCACCCCATGCTTGAATATTTGCTTCCGCCCAGTGTCCCTTAATATCAGAGAACTGAATCTTCTGATCGGCTGCAAAACTTTTCTCTGCAAATGTCGGACCTACCATAGACAACATTAGAAGTAATGCCAGTGACTTTTTAAGTGGTTTTCTCATGGCTTGCAAATACACGCTCCCGTTATGGTAAATTATTTTTTTGCTTCTGCATCTGCAAATGAGTAAGAAAGACTCTATACAGATGTCTGATCTGCCGTTACTGTAGCATTAGGGAGCGTTTCGCATCTATAGAACAAATTCCGTTTTATATCAAAATCGTACGTTCCGGAGCTTATATGCCAAGAAAAATGGAGCTAGATACTACATTTATCAATTAAAATACCTACTTTTGTAAACGCTTTATTAACTGAAAGTAAATTATGGAGTGGGAGTTTGTTAAATTTCGATCAACATGATTTCTAGTCCTCGGCCTGCTATATAATGATGAAGTTGTTTAGAAAAGAGACATGAAGGGGGAAAAAGAATGCATAAGCCATTTCAAACTGTAAGATCCAAGATGGTTCTTTCCTACCTTGCTGTTGTTCTTGTCATTGCACTTCTTTTCGGCTCCATTCTATACCTCTTCTTCTCCCATCAATACAGCAAAGAGATTCGAATCAATAATCAGCTGTCACTGAAAAGCACTGTCAATTATATTGAGAGCTCCGTTATCCAGAAGGTGAATCAGGTCTATCTGTCCCTGGCACTCGGTAACGCCGCTAGTATCGATTTAGATAGCTTAAAAGGAAACCATAGCAAAATCCTGGACATCGAACAGTCCCTCAAAAATATGGTGCAAAATTACTCCGATCTCATTGAAGCTATTCATGTGTACGATACGAAGAACAACTTCATCGTCTCATCTGTATATGGGCTATTGCTCTATGAGGACACGCCTTCGAGTGTGGATCATACGACGGATTGGATTGCTGCGATGAAAGAGACTCCAGAAAGCTCCTTATGGATGAAGACTCGCATGGTGCCTCAGGATGTCTATATCGAATCACGGGAACAAAGCAAGATGAGTCCTCTAATTTCCTATGTCCATAGTTACCCGTTTCAATCGTCTGGACAAGACAGTAAGGCCATGATTGCGATTGATATCAAAGAATCAGCGATCAGTCAGATCATTAAAAATATGCTCCCTGCTGACTATGCAAATACATTAATCATCGATCAGGACGGAACCGTCATATCTGCCGCGGACAAAACGTTGATAGGTAGCTCCACGGAGGAGAATCTGACGCAGTCGCTGCTCACCTTTCATACTTCAGATGAGAGCTTCACACCTGTATTTAACTATGACTCTCATGTCGTTACCCAAGATCAATTTAAAGGAAATGCATGGAGAATCTACACAACCACACCTAATGAAAGCTTCTATTATAAATTGGATAGCTTGAAGGAGATTTCGGTTCTTCTCGGTTTATTGGCTGTTGCGGTTGGAATAGCGATGTCGTCCATCTTTACCAGGGCCAACTATAGTCCTCTTAAACGAATCATGAATAACATCAAGAGCCGGATGGATAGCCCAACCAGCTTAAAGCAGGACGAATATCGGTTCATCGATACAACGTTTAACAGTCTGTCCAATAAAGTTGATAGTCTTGAAGAAACTTTACAGGCCAATCACAGAATGATTAAGCATAGTATCATGCTCAATATGTTAAATAACCGATTTACACCCGAGGAACTTACGGAACAGCTCCAGTCTATTCACATTTCAATGGCCTACTCTCGCTTCCGTTGCATCGTCATTGACCCTGTTAATGAGAAGTGGAAGGATCTGCAGCCACGACAGTTGCAGCATACGTTGTATACGATGATCCAGCAACTGGAGATCGCAGAAATGGATGGAACTCAACTGCTGGCAGAGGAATTGCAGGATCACAAAATAGCAGTAATCATCTGTACCAACCAACCCGAAGAACCGCTCTCTGATCACATTGTAGACTTTATTCACGCTGAGGCGAGCAGCAGATTTGGTCTGGAATTTGTACTATCGTTAGGCGGATGGGTAGAGCACTTCACGAAGATTCACACAAGCTATCATCAGGCGAATACCCTGATTCGATACAGCTACTTCTTTCCCGAGCAGTCTGCCATTCAGGATCTTGATCTTCTGAACAGGGAAGCCAGCAGTCTGGAGATCCCGGAGTCATACCTCGTAAACTTTGAAAAGAAATTGCAGACTCGGGATGTGCAAGGTACGGTTCAGGCCATTCAGGAATTGGTCGCGACAATAAAAGAAGGCCCCTATTCAGCCGAATACAGTCGGATCATCTTATTAAAAACGGTATCTATTTACGCTGAGTGTATTAATCAGGTGCGCCTGCAACCCACCGAGGCGAGTTCATTGAATATGTACAAGCAATTTTCATTGTTCTACAATATCAACCGATACTCGGAATGGATGATTCATCTCGTGACCGAATTTGTGATGCAGATGGAGAAGCGAAGCGAGGTACGAAGTGTGGATACCATCTCGGCTGTCAAAGCCTATATTCACGAGCACTTATCAGGCGATCTCACGCTGGATCATGTCTCAGAGCAAGTATTCATCAGCCCTAAATATCTGAGTAAACTTTTCAAGGAAGAAACCGGGATTGTTTATTCCGAATATGTTACGAATCAGAGAATGGAACGCGCACGGGAACTGATGACACAACGCGAAATTACGGTTGAGCAGGTCGCAAGTACGGTTGGTTACCGTACCCCAGCTTATTTCATTAAAAAGTTCAAAGAAATCCACGGCTGTACACCAAAAAACTTCATGCGCAGTCTAATGGAACAGGGGTCTATATAGGATCAATTAGGAATATTTACACGGACACTCCGATGACAGAACAACCTTCCGATCGCTGTTATTCCCAGATTTCTTCGATCCCTTTTCTAAAAGGGGATATCCGGGAATAGCGTATGCTTCCGATGCAGCTTTCTTTCAGAAAGCTTTTAGGCGTAGCGTATGCTTTCGAAGTAGTTTTCTTACAGAAAACTTGTAGCTTCGCTTCTTCAGGTTCTTTCTGTCCTCTCCGTTATTGTGTAAATGTTAAATTGAAGCTATATAGAATTTAAAATTAGTAAAGGAGCTGCTATGAACATCAACCATTTAAGAACGCTATGTCTATTGATTGCTACATCTATTCTTATAGGATTGATGAGCGGTTGTACCTTTCTAAACAGGGAAGGATCACAAGTGCAACAGCGAGACCATCTAGCAAGCGCTGAGAAGGATACAGCACCGCAGTACACGATATCCTGGACCATGCATCAAAATATCCCTGTTCCTGAAGACGCGGAGATGATTGCATATATTGAGGATAGGTTTGATGTCGATCTGAAGGTGTGGAATCTTGAGAACAAGCGGTACGAGGAACTGCTGGACCTAGAGCTTGCTCAAGGGAAAATACCCGATCTGTTCCGAATCAGACAACCGCATGATCTGCTTAAGTATCAAATGCAAGGGGTCTTAGCGGAAATCTCCCCGGAAGTCCTTGAACAATATGCGCCAAATATCGTACAGCGAATTCGCGATTATGATTCACGTTACCTAGAGTATGGAAAAATAAACGGTGGCTTATATGGAATTCCGGCCATCAATCAGACCAACATCTATCGAACCCCTGTTGTATACCGAGAGGACTGGCTTAAGCAGCTTGGTCTGGAGGTGCCAAAAACATTAGATGAATTTGAAACGGTTATGTATGCTTTTGCCAAAGATGATCCGGACGGGAATGGTAAACAGGATACGTATGGCCTTTCCAGAGAGGGCTTAAATGTTGTGTTTGGCGCTTTTGGACAGTCCGTTTTCACCGAGCAACTGTATTTTAATGAAAAAAACAACCAACTCGTGATCGGTGCTTTGGAGCCTGAGATGAAAAAAGCCCTGACTTATATGCAAAAGTGGTATCGGGACGGGATTATCGACCCTGAGTTCATAACCGGTGAAAACAAAGGTGGCTATAAACATCTATCCCATGCTTTTATTAATGGAAAAATTGGGATGACCTCGATGGGCAACTATTATCATTGGAATCAAGAGGGAGACTATAGTGTCCTTAATGAAAATGGCCAAGAAACCCCTGTGGGAGCCTCGTTCAATGTCAGTGAGCTACTACAGAAGAACGCAACTGCAGAGGTTGTATTTGGTTCTCCTGTTATTGGTCCTGAAGGACATAGCGGTTCAAAAGGGAACAATCTGCTGATGAATTTTATTGCTATAGGTGCTGAGGCTACAAAGGAGCCGGGAAAACTGGAGAAAATTTTGGAGATACTCGATTATGTAAGTGCCAACCCCGATCCGGAGGAGCAGATCAAAATGGAGTATGGCCTTCCAGGAAAACACTGGAATTGGAGCGCTGAAGATTCAAGCTCGTTCCATTTACTTTACCCATACAACAGAATGGAGAATTATATTAATATGATCGGCTCAAGTATCGGCATGACGGTTCCAGGTACACCCTCGGATAAACGTGAACAGTGGGCTGCATCTGCAGGGTTGACGGAGAATGGTATCTATAATCGCCTGGAGGTTGCAACCCCTGCCCTGATTCAATATTCATCTGAATTGATTCGCATGAGAGACAGAGCGTACATCTCCATCATCACTGGCGATCAGCCTGTGGGGTATTTCGATACCTTTGTGGAAGAATTCATGGATGCAGGTGGGCAACAGGTGCTGCTTGAAGCGAATCATTGGTATAAGGAGCATATGGAGACAAGTCGTGCCCAATAGGTAGGAGGGTTTGGAACATGCATTTCCCATGAGTTTCTGGATTTTACATGTGTTCCTATGCACCTATCTTCGCTTCCCTCACGTCACTCTCTATCCCTTCGCACTCGCATTTGATCCGCGTAGTGAACGGGCTGAACTGCTTCGTGCCGTGCTTCCAGATTTGGAGGCGCTGCCTGAGGGCGTGTTTTCAAAACGCTTACGTTCGGTCCGCTCCATCTGCACAATCTGACCTTCGTGCACCACGATATGCAATGAACCAAACTCCATGTCATTCAGCTGTCCGGCAATTCGGTCCAACCATACCTCATCCACTTTTAACGGCTTAGCCATAGAGCCGCCTCCTCTTCTCGGGCTATTGCCCGCCATATTCCTAAGTACGCTGTCATCCAACGGATTTATAAATCATTCTTATCCAACCTATATACTTGGTTTATACATTAGCAGGGCTTCCAGTAGCTGTCAATCTGTATTTTCTTCTTCTCATAATCACTTTTCTGAAACGGCTTTGTGTCCAAGCCAGCTCTTGAGCAGCAACGTGGCAAGAGCCAGAATCAGGAGCAGGGAAGCTACGGCAAACGAAGCCGAAAATTGATATTCATTATATAAAATTTCGACATGAAGTGGTAACGTATTGGTCTCTCCGCGAATATGCCCGGACACCACAGATACGGCTCCGAACTCGCCCATAGCGCGGGCATTACACAGAATAATACCGTACAGCAGTCCCCATTTGATGTTGGGCAAGGTTACACTCCAGAAGATTCGCCACCCGGAAGCACCCAGTGTAACCGCCGCTTCCTCTTCCCGGGTTCCCTGGTCCTCCATCAGCGGAATCAGTTCTCTCGCTACAAAAGGAAAGGTAATAAACAGCGTTGCAATGACAATGCCTGGCAACGCAAAAATGATTTTAATATCATGCTCGGACAGCCACGGCCCTAACCACCCATTCGAACCAAAGACCAATACAAAAATCAACCCGCCCACCACAGGCGAAATTGAAAAAGGAAGATCAATCAGGGTGATCATGAGTCCCTTACCCTTGAACTGGAACTTGGTAATGACCCATGCAGCGGCCACACCAAATATCGTATTCAGCGGTACGGTAATCGCCGCAACCAATAACGTGAGTTTCAGTGCAGACATGGCATCCGGCTCGGTAAGAGCCGCGATGTACACACCCCAGCCCTGCTTCAACGCCTCCATGAGCACAATGGCCAGTGGCAAAATAAGCAGCCATATGAGTACCAGGCTTGCCAGTCCAATCAACAACCATTTGACCCAGGGAGCTTCCGTTGTTGCACGGTTAGTTCCACGGCTGGTCTTAACGGGTGGAACAGGGCTCAGTGGAACAGAACCCGCCATATGCTGCACCTCCTTTGGTTTGGGTGAGTGACGTCTTTTAATATCCTTATTCCACCATGCTTCATTGTCATGCTCTGCCCGCCTTTCGGCTCCAACGCTGCAAGGAATTAATGATCAGCAGCAGGATGAAAGAAACTAGAAGAAGCAGCAAAGCTACAGCTGTAGCGCCTGCATAATCGAACTGCTCCAGCTTGGCCATGATCAGTAAGGGAGCAATCTCCGTTTTCATCGGCATATTGCCTGAGATAAATACAACCGAGCCATATTCGCCAATGCCTCGGGCAAATGCCAGAGCAAAACCCGTCAGCAGCGGTGGAATCAGATCTGGCAACAGAATCGTGCGGAATATCCGCCATCTTCCTGCCCCCAGTGTAGCAGCCGCCTCTTCCACCTCAGCTTCCAGCTCCTCCAGCACCGGTTGCACCGTGCGAACTACAAATGGAATTCCGATAAACATCAGCGCCAGCGTAATCCCGGCCTGTGAATAGGCGAGCTTGATGCCCAAAGGTTCTACAAACTGCCCAATCCAGCCATTGCCGGCATAGATCGCCGTAAGAGCAACCCCTGCTACCGCTGTCGGCAAGGCAAAAGGCAGATCAATGACCGCATCAAACAACCTTTTGCCCGGAAATTCATACCGAACAAGCACCCATGCCAGGAGTAACCCCAGCACGAGATCAATCAGCGCCGCTGCACCTGCGGTCAGGAAGCTGACCTGGAAGGAAGCCAGCACCCTGGGATTGGTCGCAACCTCAATCATGGTTGCCCACGTCAGCCCTGTGGAGTTAAATAACAGCGCAGCCAGTGGAATAAGTACAACCAGGCTCAGGTAGAACACACTGTAACCCATCGTTAATCCAAATCCCGGCAATGTGCGTCTCCGCGCCACAACCACCTTGCTCATGCACGTTCATCCTCTCTGCCTTCAGCCGGTAAGGCTGGTTGGCCGCTCACAGCGCGATTGATCAGGTGTTCATTGAACAGAGCAACCTTAGCTGCCTGGAACATAGATCTGGTCGAAGATACCACCGTCATTAAAATGTTTGGCCTGAGTATCCCGCCATGTGCCGAATACATCTTTCAACGTGAACAGCTCAAGCGCCGGGAACTGATCTTTGAATTTTTCCTCCACGCTGTCCAGCGTTGGGCGGTAATAATTTTCAGCAGCAATCGTCTGTCCTTCTTCACTGTACAAATATTTCAGATAGGCATCCGCCACGTCGCGGCTTCCTTTTTTGTCTGCATTTTTGTCCACAATCGCAACGGGCGGCTCTGCCAAGATACTAACCGAAGGCACGACAATGTCGAATTTGTCCGGACCCAGCTCTTTTACCGATAAAAAAGCTTCATTCTCCCAGGCAAGCAGCACATCACCAATGCCACGTTCAACAAACGTCGTTGTAGATCCGCGAGCACCCGAATCCAGCACAGGCGCATGTTTGAACAATTCACCAACAAATTCCTTCGCCTTCTCTTCATCATTGTTATTATGCTTAAGGGCATATCCCCATGCCGCCAAGTAATTCCAACGCGCCCCGCCGGACGTTTTAGGATTTGGGGTGATGACTTGCGTATCCCCTTTGATCAGATCATCCCAGTCCTTGATGCCCTTTGGATTACCCTTACGTACAAGGAAGACAATCGTAGAGGTATACGGAGAGCTGTTATGCTCGTATTTATCCTGCCAGCCTTCATTAATCAGACCTTTATCTTCAATCGCATCAATATCGTATCCCAATGCCAGCGTCACCACGTCTGCATCCAGTCCGTCAATAACAGAACGACTCTGTTTGCCCGATCCCCCATGGGATTGCTTGATGGTTACTTCCTGGCCCTTCTCTTTCAACCAATGCGCCGCAAACGCTTTGTTATATTGTTCATAGAGTTCCCGCGTTGGATCATAGGAAACATTCAGCAGCTCGATGGCCTTAGCCCCTTCTGTGCCGCCTTCCGCTCCCCCCGATGTTCCTGCCGCACTGGACCCGCCGCTATCCGATCCGCATGCTGCCAGAACTCCTGTTAATACCAGTGCCAGACCAACCAAAATACCCTTGTGAATTCTCTTTTTCATAAATAACACTCCCCCGATATAGATCTGCATGACTACCTCAGGCCGGCTGAACAGGATCAAACGCCCCGTAAAAAACAAGAAGACGGAGGAACCCCCGCGCACTTCTCCCCATAAAGTCATGCCGGCTTAAAGCCGTGCATGCTCCATCTGAAAAGGATGCGCTACGGTGTTCCTCCGTCTATACGGTGAGAACGTTATTCTGTTCAGGTTGCATGGTTGCATCGGTCTGTAAAATGACTGTTTTCACAATGAAAACAGATTCATTTTTATTATTCCTACCTGTTTAGTAAGTTATATACGTATAATAAAGGCAGTCTATATACCTGTCAAACGTTTTTTCCGATTTTTACCGTATTTCTGGGCTATTGGCAAAAAAAAGAGGAACAACGAACCATTGTCCGTTGTTCCCTTCAGCGAATCCCATACTTCGCTGGCTATTGTAAACATAAACGGAATTGGACGGCCACACCTTGTCCAATCCTCATCTGCCCGCATACCGGATATTGGGTACCGGTGGTGTGCTCATGCCTTCTCCCAGATAAAAACCGGTGTGTGGCGGTTGGTTGTAGGCTACATTTTGCCAAGCGACGCCAAGACGGTACACTGGATCATGCATCAGCGTATAGATGCGTTTGTCCGTAACTGCTGTTGTGGTATAGATCCGCAGTGCTGAACTGTCATTCGTCCGCCATACCACTTCCTCTCTCCAGTCCCCGAACAGATCGGCCTGCAGATTCGGCGTAGACTTGGTTCCGTTATTGGAAGATACGCCGGAAGCGGTGAGCAGGTTCATCGTTGTGCTGTTAGCATAGTTCCACTTATCGATTCGGTTGCTGTCCAGCAGTTCACGGAGCAGATCCCCATCCCACCAGATACCAAAATTCGTGGAGGACGGCAGGGTTGTCCCGAGTTTCTGCCCTTTGGCTGTATACAGACTGCCGTCTGCCCATACTTCAGCGCCTTTATATCTTGGATCAATATCTGCCGCCATGCCGCGTCCAATATCCTTTGTTGTTTTGACTCCCCAGATTAACTGGCCTGTACCTGCATCCCGGAACTCCACTCCAGCATTGGATGGTGTCTCATGGACCTGAAATACCTCAAGTCCAGGGCGGTCCGGGTCGAGGTCACTCAAATGCATGGCATCGCCATGATGAAGCCTTGTTGTGTACAATCCTTTGCCGTTGTCATCTACTGCCATGGCACCATAAACGATCTCGTCTTTCCCATCTCCATCTACGTCCGCCACACTCAGATTATGATTGCCCTGCCCGGCATAACCCGAGTTACCGGAGGTATTGGAATCAAATGTCCATTGTTTGGTCAGCTGTCCATTCCGCCAGTTATAAGCCACGAGCACTGTGCGGGTGTAGTACCCACGCGCCATGACCAGACTTGGGCGCTCTCCATCCAGATAAGCAATGGCGGCAAGGAATCGGTCCACCCGATTGCCGTAGTTATCTCCCCAACTGGATACATTGCCACGAGCCGGTTCGTAGTTCACCGTGGAGAGTGCTTTGCCAGTCTGTCCATTGAAAACCGTCAGGAATTCGGGACCAGACAACACATAACCGCTAGAATTACGGTAATCCTTGCTTGCATCCCCGATGACCACGCCAGTGCCATCCTTGGTGCCATCGGCTGTTTTCATCGCAACTTCGGCTTTGCCATCACCGTCGAGATCGTACACCATGAACTGGGTGTAGTGAGCACCCGCTCGGATATTTTTGCCCAGACTAATCCGCCAGAGGCGTGTTCCGTTTAATTTGTAGGCATCGATAAACACTTCCCCGGTATAACCACTCTGGGAGTTATCCTTGGAGTTGGAAGGGTCCCACTTCACAATCAATTCATACTCACCATCACCATCCAGGTCACCTGCACTGGCATCATTGGCACTGTAGGTGTAGGCTACTCCATCGGGCGTTGTCCCACCTGCGGGTACACTAAGAGGAACAGACAGATAGTTGTTGCCCCACACGCTCGCTGCCGCTGAAGCAGCCTGCTCCGTTCCACTGACGACAGCGCGAACCGTATATTTGGAACTGCTTGTCCCGCTTGCATCCTGAAGGTTGGTGCTGTTTGTTATGGGCGTAGGGTTCACCTTGGTTCCATCCCGATAGACGTTAAACGATACATTCGATCCTTCCGTTCCCAGAAGCCGCCAACTGACAAACACACCTGTCCCGGTCTTCACAGCCACCACACCGCGATCCAGATATTCCATCTGCCTTGCTCCCGCTGCATGTGTTACCGCCGTGCTGCCAAGGCCAAGCGAAGTAACCAGTAACGCGGAACTTAGCAGTGATACTCCGGCTGTACGTAATGTGCGCTTCCACAATGATGATCGATTCCCCATAAACAATTGCCTCCCCAATTGGTTTGGTAAGCCCGATGCCCTTGTAGCGCCATCTTTTTATGTAAGCGCTTTAATATATTCATTTTAAATTAAACATATAATTCCATCTATAGGTCTAATTTAGTAATTGGATGGTGGTACATGAAAACAACCAAAGGATTTCTCCTTCGGTTAGCCGTTGCCCATTCGACTGGAATCGCAATCAACTAACTCACGGATATGAGGCGATTCCCATGTTCTCATAAAAAGACTAAAAAAAGCTGTAAAACCATGTGTTTCTCCATGATTTCACAGCTTATAGACAACTTTTATACCACAGGCGCAATACATACCGGACGAGGCAGTTCCAGCTTGAACCCGTTATGCGTCAGGCGTCCGTCTTCTTCACTGATCTGGAAACCTACGAGGTTATTGCTGTCCTGATTCGCCACGACCAGAATCCCACCTGGCAAAATATTAAAGTTACGCGGTGTCTGCCCAATCGTGGACGTCCACTCTACAGCTTCCAACTTACCGCTCTCCTGATCAATATGATAAAGTACGATGCTGTCATCTCCCCGATTGGATGCATACAGGAAACGTCCACATGGAGATACACGGATGTCTGCAGCCGTACCCTCTCCTTTATGCCCTTCTGGAAGTGTGGAAATGTGCTGCACCGTAGTGAACTCCCCTCTGCGCTCATCGTACAGGAATGCCGTAACCGTATTGTCCAATTCGTTGATCACATAAGCCCACTTCGAGTTGGGATGGAACACAAGATGCCTTGGCCCTGCGCCTGGTGGCTGATCCATCTCACGATGGGTAACCAGACGTCCCTCTTCCAACCGATACACAATGATCTGATCCAGACCGAGGTCACATACGACAGCATACTGCCCGGACGGATCGGGTTGAATGGAGTGTGCATGCGGCCCTTCCTGGCGTTCTTCGTTGATTCCACTTCCCGTGTGCTCCACCCATGCACTCATCTCACCAAGCGTCCCCTGATCGCCAACCGGGAATACATTGACACTGCCGCTGCTATAGTTGGATGAGAACACCCACTGACCATCCTTGGAGATAGACACATAACATGGAGAAGCCCCTCTGGTCTGTTTTCGATCCATCAGGTGCAGCTCACTTGTTGCCGCATCTCTCCGATAGACCAACACCTCTCCCTCGTCCGTCTCACTCGCCACATACAGACAGTTTCCATTCGGGCTTAGCGCCAGATAAGACGGATTATCCACACCATCCATGTGATTCACGATTCGCATCTCTCCTGTATCCGCATTCAACGCACATAGGAATATTCCGGGTTCATCCGCTGACGCATACGTACCTGTATAGAAAAGCGTTTCCTGTTTTTTGACTGGTTCCATATCTAAATCTCTCCCTTATCCTATATATTCACTGTTCTGATTCTTCCCACTGGTATGTACTTACCCAATTCACGGGCAACTGCTTCACTTCCTGTAACGTGGCTTTCTAAATCGAGAACAAATCCGGTGAGCGCTCTCATATCTGGCATTGACTCCCTTATCGCCTCTCACCATAATACAAAGTATGAGACCTAACAACAGACCACCCCTACAGCGTAAATCTGACGGATTTCGTATGCAAAAACTCATTGTGCTGCCAGACTCCCTGCTGCAAGAAACCGCAGCTTATCCGGTCACGTCCGGATTATATGTTACCGATATCGGTTACTTTCACGAAGCGGAGCATCATTACCGTGACCGTCCCGATGGTTGTGAATCACACATTCTGATGTACTGTGCCCAAGGCACAGGCTGGTATACGATGGATGGCAGCAAGACTTATGATGTCAGCCCGGGAAACCTTGTTATATTACCTGCACATGTCCCTCATGTGTATGGTGCCAACGCAGCTGAACCTTGGAGCATCTTCTGGATTCATCTGCGCGGGAAACACGCTTTATCCTACATAGAACCCTTGTTAACTCATCATATTACTACCATGCCACCGGCCAAGGCTCAGAAATGGCTTGAGCTGTTCCATGAATGTTACGGCGCGTTAGAGACGGGTTACTCCATGCAGACGATGACATATGCCTCCCAGATTATCGGTTATATGCTGGGCATGCTCGCTTATGGACCGGAGACGACAGGAACAGATGGTGGGATCGTGAGCAGCAAACGTGCGGCCGAACAATCCGTCCAATATATGTTGGAGCACCTGGAGAATGGAATCACCCTCAAGGAACTGGCGGCTCACGCGCGGTTGTCTGTCCCTCATTACTCTCAGTTATTCAAGCAAGCTACAGGGCATTCGCCCATCGATTATTTCCTGCGGCTGAAGATTCAGCATTCCTGCCGCTATCTGGATTTTACCGATTGGACCGTGAAGCAGATCAGCTCCGAGCTTGGATTCAAAGACCCGTACTACTTCTCCCGTCTGTTCAGCAAAATGATGGGACGTTCACCCACGGATTATCGAAATAAATCCAAAGGTTAGAGGCAGTGCCTTCACTTAGCCCTATCTGAATGATTATGAATTCAGTTGGAAAATTCCAGCAACCTTTTGAACAGAAGGGTCGTCTATAGGGCAAATAACTTTTATATAAAGGGATCATCCCTGGAAAAGTGAGGCGAACCTATCATGAAAAAAAATATACTTGCTACATTAACTGCGGGAGCTCTGCTCACGCTGTCTCTAAGTGCAGGCCCGATCAACGCTGCGCAGGCCCAATTCACGGATATTCAAGGTATCGCAGGAGCAGACAAAATCGAATCTCTCCATAAAGATGGATTCATCAAAGGTGTGAGTGACAGCTTGTTCAAACCTGAACTGGAGTTAAATACCGCTCAGGGCATTCAACTGATTGCGGACGGCCTGAATCTGAATCTGGACACGATTCGTTTTATCAAAATGCCGGTACCAAGTGACTACTTCTCTGCTGTAAAAGATGGCGTATGGTACAGTGATGCATTTATCCGCGCACAATATAATGGCATTCAGATGTCACAGAATATCGATCCGTCCAAACCGCTTACTCGTGAACAATTCACACTGTTCCTGATGCAAGGCATCGAGGCCAAAGGCGGTCTGCCGATGATTAATATCAAACCTGTGGACATTACCGACGAAAAGGAACTTACGCCAGAGTATCAAGGTGCCATTCAGCGTTCACTCGTTCTTAAAATCAATGAACTGGATGCCGACGGAAACTTCAATCCCAAACAAACGATTACTCGCGCCGAAGCAGCAGTGATGATGTATAACGCAATCGAGTACATGGAATCGTTCCATGCACCACAAATCCCGGAAACACCTGAGAAGTAATCATTTCATTGTGGAAGCTAAGAACTCACTTGAGTGGTGAACCCGCTCGATTGGAGTCACCGTGAGTGGGCTTTTCCATACAACCCCAATATGCCAAACAGCCGCACCTTCCCTCAACAGGAAAGTGCGGCCGTTTGTATTATACCTATATCACTGATGCAATCATCAGATTTAACTTTCTAACTTAGAAAGAACCTTTAACAACTACCTCAGACAACGGTAAACGTCCTGACGGGCGAGCTGGCTGTGCAGCTTTACCTACAGTAATCAACAACGTTGGCACAAATCGTGCAGGAATGTTGAATGTTTCCATCAGTTTTTGTGGATTATATCCACCGATTGGACATGTATCGTAACCCAGGGAGCGTGCAGCAATCATAATATTTTGGGAAGCAAAAGATGCATTGCGGATCGCTTCATCGCGAGCGATTTGCGGGCTTTGGTAAGCACCGTTGATCTGTCCAACCAATGCGTCACGAACCTCAGCAGTCAGTGCGCCTGCTTCAACAGCTTGATCGTAGATTACGGTGTTACGGTTTGCTTCCAAATCTCCAAGAACAGCAATCGTAACCGAACTTTCCACGATCTGACTTTGACCGTAAGCAACTGGCAGCAATTTCGCTTTGTCTGCTTCGGATTCAATCACGAGGAATCTCCAGTGTTGCAGGTTCCATGAAGATGGTGCTTCCGCAGCTGCTGTCAGAATCGCATTGAGATCAGCTTCAGGCAATTCAAACCCTTTTTCGTACTTTTTGACAGCATGGCGTTCGCTAATAACGCGAAGTGTTTCATTTTTTTCAATGCCTGACATGTGTTCCACTCCCCAGAATCTAGTTTGTTTATACTTCTTTTACTTTCGCAAGGTGATCTCGAAGTTTACTCTACCAGGGATTTTCCTTCCGAAAATAACATCAGCGCAGACGATCTCTCCTCATCTGTGTTCAGGTTATGCCCGGAATCGCTTGAGAACATCAATGGATCTTTCACCGGAGCATACGCCCATGCCGTAACTTGTCCACCATGCCTGACTAAACCAAGGCCATGTCATGAAGGACCATTCGTTGTGGACTCCGTCAGGACTTCTCCTTTGCAGGCAATCCATTCAGCGACAGGGTTATCGCTTCCCCATGACCTATGCGTTCTTTCACATCCTGAATGGATATACGATCAAAATAAGCGCTGAGCGCCTCTTCGCCACCATTATAAATGTTCCCCATCACATCCTGCATATTGGAAGATACCACGCATGATGAACCGGACTCCCCTGAGCACCAGCTGGGACCGAGTGAACCACCAGCTACCAGTCTGTACAATTCTCCAAGCTTGATCTCTTCACTCGGACGGCTAAGCAAGTACCCACCATGAGCACCTTCCTTGGTCGTCAGGTAACCATGCTTGCGCAGAACACTAAGTACCTTACGGACTCTGGCCGGGTGTGTACCCACACTCTGGGACAAATCTTCACTATTGGCCATACACTCATCTCTCATCGACAGAAAAACAAGACAATGCACCGCTATGGTAAATTCGCTGTTCATAACTTACTCCTTCCCGGCTTACAACACCGATGAACTCCAACTCAAGGTAAGTATAACTGTCATTATATGAATAACAGTTATGTTTGTCAACTTTCACCCAGCATGGAGATCAAACGTGATTTTTCCTGTTATACCAATACTTACAGCTCATCAACATAATTAAGCTAGGATGAACATCCTGTCTTCATTTCAATCCAAAAAAGACAAAAAAGTGAGCCTTTCGCTACGCGAAGGGCTCCAATAAGATAGACATATGAAAGGGCTTACGTGATTATTATAATCGGTAATCTCCAATTTGAAAACGCTTTTTTTGTAAAGTGCATCATTATTTTAAATTTTTTTTATTTGAATAAATTAAACAACAGGTATTGCTAAAACTAATCCCATTAGTTATTATACTAATACCATTAGTTTTAAGGAGGGTTTAACGATGCGTATTACCCGAGAATTTGATGTCGTTCAAGTTACGTTTTTCCCAAGACTCTTCCCTGTGAACGTATACCTGGTTGAAGAGGAAGATGGTTTAACCCTGATTGATGCCGGAATACAGGTCAGTCTTAAGGGGATTTTGGCAACTGCCCAGTCCCTTGGAAAGCCCATTACCAAGATCATTCTGACTCACGCGCATAGCGACCATATTGGTGCATTGGATCGTCTCAAAGAGGCACTGCCTCAAGCCGAGGTCTTCATCTCCAGACGGGATGCCCGGCTATTGGCGGGTGATACTTCCCTTCTTCCCGGTGAGCCACAAACCCCGGTACGCGGCGGCGTGCCTAAGCCCAAAGCGGTGCACACCCAGCCAAACCACTTGCTGGATGACGGTGACCAGATTGGTTCACTGGTCGCCGTTGCCTCACCAGGACATACGCCGGGGCATATGTCCTTCATGGATACGCGCAGCCGCGTTCTCATCGCTGGCGACGCGTACCAGCTGCAAGGCGGCCTTGCCGTATCCGGCCGCGTGCGCCCGCTCTTCCCGTTCCCAGCGCTGGCGACGTGGAACCGCGAAGCGGCTCTGGCCAGCGCGAAGCGCCTGGCGGAGCTGGAACCGTCCGTGCTGGCTGTAGGCCACGGACGGATGATGCGCCAGCCCGCGGCCGCCATGCGCGCGGCAACCGCTGATGCACAGCAGCGGTTTGATCTTGCCGGGGGGCAACTATGAGCCCCCGGCAAGGGCTGGATCGCGGCGCTCTGCTCAGCGCCGCCACCCAGCTTGCTGACAGCGACGGCTTTCAGGCGCTGACACTGGCCGCGTTGGCACAGCGGCTGGATGTGCGCTCGCCGTCGCTCTACAACCACATCAGCGGACTTCCCGGGCTTCGCCAGGAAATGGCGCTGATGTCCGTACAACAGCTTAGCCGCGCATTAACCGCGGCTATCGCTGACCACACTGGCGATGATGCCATTCAGGCCATCGCTGCGGCATACATTGGCTTCGTTCGCGAGCACCCCGGGCTCTACGAAGCCTCATTTCATGCCCCGGACCGCGAGGAGCCACAGCTCGCCGCGGCCAGCACAGCCACGCTGGAGTTGCTGCTGCACAGCTTGCAGCCCTACCCGCTCACCGAAGCGGAAGCATTGCACGCCGTTCGTGGTTTGCGCAGCCTCTGCCATGGATTTGCCTCCATTGAGGCACAGGGCGGCTTCGGCATGGACTTTGATCCGGACGAAAGTCTGCGTCTGACCGTATCCGCCTTCCTGCACGGACTCCGACATCTTCACCAGGACTAGTTAAGCCACGCATTGCATCATGAAAAAGGACTGCAGAGGATCTGCAGTCCTTTTTCATTGCCTTGTACTGGGTACATCCCATAGATAGATTTTGACAGTAATAATGTTATAGTTGCGCCAATGACTTTTAACAAATTAACATCCACTTTGAATTCATCTTTCATCCGCTTGTGTTCTTTATAATTTCTTTCTTTACAATTTTAACGAACTCCACACGTCCTATTTCGCAGAAAACTGGCTGCGGGACAGAAATAATGAGTATATTCCGTCATTTAACGTGTCTGTTGGACCTATGTCAAAAAAGTAGACACTACGCTACGGATTTGTCCGTAAATTGCATCGCAAAACGAGCAGGAGAAAGATACCCTAGCGCGCCATGCATTCGCTTGCGGTTGTAATAGAACTCGATGTACTGGTAGATGGCAGTATAAGCC
>NZ_JBFTKC010000016.1:0-119365 GCF_056395745.1 Paenibacillus sp. 10L310
GGGGTGTGCTGAAGAAGACAATCAGGCTGACCCAACGTATAGCCGGTTACGGGGCGATACTCGGGTGACATCAAAACTGTGACTACACCCGTAGAAGCTTATGTGCCGTTATCTTCGGACAGGGGTTCGACTCCCCTCGCCTCCATTAGAGTCAAGAAACCATCAACCAGTGTTCTGGTTGGTGGTTTTTTAGTTTATGATATAATAAACAGAAATTTAAATTGGTTTTTTTAAATAAATTTATAGTACATACCTACGCAAAGAGATGGATGATAAAGTCATATCAATCGGGTTATTTCTGATGCGATTCTATAAGAAGTTAATTTTATTGAAAGGAATGTTAAATAAGTGAAAAAAAAAGTTTTAGTCATTACTGGTACCATTATATTGTTCATATCACTTATTATTGGAGTATCTAATGCTTGGAAAAGTAATATGGATTTAAAATTTGAAGAGGAAAATGAAATTACTGAAATCAGTCCTAATACATCTAAGGAAACACAAACACTAACTTGGGATTTGATGGGTGATCAAGTAGACCCTGTGAAAGATTATTTTGTTTCAATAGGGTATCCACACATTAAACTTAATGTAAAAAATACAGGAGTACACTCTTTTAGAGTAGAGGTAAAGCACAACATTAAGAATACAGTTATTTTTGATGAGAACGTTACAGCAGGAGCAACAGTAGAATTAATAAATAATGATCATATGCCGCTCGTTCCTTCAGGTGCCTATACAGTAACTATTTATGGTGGATTAGGATTACCCAAAGGACAAGTTCTTCTTACACAATCAAAGGAACCACTCTAAAAGATTGTGATCCTGTATTTTTAACATACAGATTAATATGTGGATATCCTATCTGTATTGTCCAATCACCATTAGGGTCAGCAGTAGTGTTTTTTAATAAATCCAATTCGAATTTTTTATTTTGGATTGCATAAGGAGTAAATACATTATCTTCAGTCCCTACCTCAGATAATGCATTTTCATTTGCTGTTTGATGGCATTAGCTTTAAAAGTTCTGTATCTAATGGATATAACCTTGTATTGTTTGATGCTAATGTTTGTAAATATACAAGTGAAGAATCAGATGTTTTGTTATGTGAAGAGGTGAAGTACAGTATTCGCGGAATTAATGAGGATGTGGTATTTGACGAACAAGATTTTGAGGAGTATTAATTGTATTACGGGGCGATACTCGGGTGACATCAAAACTGTGACTATACCCGTAGAAGCTTATGTGTCGTTATCTTCGGACGAATGTTCGACTCCCCTCGCGTCCATTAGCCAAATCCACAACTTGTAGCATAAAAATGAGTTAGATGAGCTGGGCCCTGAGAGCTTGTTAAATTAATGCAAATTGCTGGCCTCTACTAATGTTTGATAATACAATATTTAGCACAGGCAAATATGGATTCCTTCTAACGGAGGAACATCTTTACACGGATCTCACTTGGCTGGTCCGTTTAAGTGTACGGGAGCAGAACTTTTACCTGGAGAAATTTCTCTTATCGTTTAAGATAACGCTTTATTTGGTATTGCGAAGGATGATGTATGATAACCAATAAGCGAATTTGTATTAAAAACCCCATTTTTCAAATCAAAGAGTTATACATATGATTCAATTAACGGAATTGAATTAAAAGGAATTTCCAAGCAAATGTTTCACGATAACGATGCTTTCGACTGATGATGCAAAGATGAAATTTTGTGCAATGTTAAACCGAATGAGAAACGACTTAGTAATCTAAAATAATATATTGGACATAAGCTATCAACATTCGTGATTAGATAAATGAAGAGAGCCAGATGTAGAGGATATAACAGATCACACTGGAGGTTTGAAATGAGGGAACGATTACTATGGTTTATTACTCGGCCAGAAAGAGATCCAGCTACACATTTAGAAGCATTGCTTGCATTAAGAGATGCTACAGATAATTTCAAGGTAAAATGGAGTGGTAACAGAGAAGCGCATTTGAACTATGAACAATCATTGATTAAATATGGTGTTAAGCGAGAAAATATTAGTCGTGACGGATCAGGAGGAAGAACTTGGGCTGCGATGCTTAAAACATTCGCGTATTGTTATACAAATACAGAAGGATTCCTTGTTCCAACACGTGTAGGACAAAGCTTATTAAGTAAACATAAAGTCGCAGAAAACATTAAAAAACAAATTTTGACTCTTCAAATTCCAAATGCGTACTTCTTAGAATCTGGATTTAAGCCGAAGTTTGCGGAAGGGTTTCAAATAAGACCAGCCCGATTTTTAATGAAACTTACCAATCAAGAATCACTTAATTATTATGTCACCAAAAAGGAGATTACATACTTTGCATTGAAAGCACAGAAGGATACTGATCTAGAAAAAGTGACCGAAGAAATTCAAAAGTTTCGATTGGCCTCTCCTCTTGAACAAGAGAGCATGAAGGCAGAAATAGCTCAAATATTTGATCACCGAGAAAGGTCAGATAAAGGAGCAAGAGCTTTTGAAAGTGCTCATTCTGATGTGGCTCACACTTTTATGTTGATCTGCAATTATACAGGATTGGTTGAATACATTAGGGGTGATGCCTTACGAATTGATCCAGAGAAAAGCCAAGAAATACAAGAAGCCGTGGAATTTCACGATGAAAGATACCCTTTCAATACAAGATACATGATATCACTGGAGCGAATGGCGGAAAGTAATGGACTTGATGTTGAACGTTACAAGGCTTCAAAAATGGGGAGTATCAAACAAGCGACAAATCGAAGTAAAATGCAGAGGAAAATTGATCGAATGCTGGAAGGTATACCGAATCCATCTGTATTATCAGTTAATGATTTGAAACAAATTTTGGAATCAGAACTTCCAAGCCGTGAAGCTGAGGTAGCTGCCGAAATGATTGCTTCCCAAGAGCTTGCCTCCATAAGTTCAGAGTTCGTTAGGTCCTATTTGGCTGAGACAAATGATCGAATATTTGAAGATAAAACAGCAGAGATATTCAAGGCTTTGGGCTTTGAAGTTGTAATGAGGCCGAAATCTGTTAACCTTGTTAGAACAGAGGTAGAGATACTTTTAAAGTATGGACTAAACAGTTGTGCCATAATTGATGCTAAGATGTACCGTCCTAAATTTGCTTTACCTGCACATCTGATCTCGCACATGGCTTCTGAATATATACCTAATTACGATAAATTTGAGGGACGAGATGTGAAGTTCTTTGGGTACGTTACGGTTGCAGACTTTGGGGGAGAGAAAGGCTTAGAAAAAATCACCCGAACTGTTTATGAAAAAACATTACCTGGTAGGAACATTCAAGGAATCATGATTACTGCGTCTGCGTTACTTGCCTTTTTGGATTATTGTATGGAAGAAAACTTAAATAATGATGAGCGAGTTGAACTATTTTTAAGATCTATTAAGAATAAGGGTTACAAATCTTTCGGTCAGTTGTTAAATAATATTACCTCCCTTGTATAAGAGGGAGGTAATATATTGATTATACAATTACGAGTTCTTTTAATGCAGTCTGGCTAAGTAACTGGTCAATGTCCCATTTGGGTTTAACTGACTCATATTGAACACCAGCATACGTTTTTAAAACGGATTCCACTATTACTTTTGCACCTAATGGTGGAACAGCCATACCCACTTGCATTCTAACGCTTTCTTTACCACCAGTAAAAATAAAATCATCTGGAAACGTTTGAATTCTTGCTCGTTCCCTGTTGGTCAAAGCTCGGGGTTCAGACCAGTGATACATGTGGGTTCCGCCCCCGCCACTTCCTGTGACGGTATACGATGGTGAATCGGGATGAAGACGTCTGTATATTTGACTCATTCGAGCACCCTTTACATTCAATTGTAAAGTTTCAGGTATCCCTTTATACCAGGCATTCTCTCCAGGTGGTATATAATTGAGCATATCAATTACCTTTTGGGTATGACGGGTATACTCGTGATTGAATGCGTCAGAGGGTATAGGGGGATCGAGTAGAGCTTCAGATGCTGTGCGGTATGGTAGCAATCTCTCTGGTCCATGAGTTGGGGCTGGGACTTTGTACTCCATATTTAAGTCATCTCTAAAACCAATGATTATTATTCTCTGTCTAGCCTGAGGAACACCGTAATGAGCAAAATTGTATAAGTGTGGGGTTAAGCGATATCCAGCGTCTTTCATCTCCTTTAGGATTTGAATAAATGCCTGTCCGTCATTTGCACTTTGCAGGCCCCCGACGTTCTCTGCAATAAACCACTTAGGCTTGTACATATTCAGTACTTTAATGCCGTAAGTATACAGAGGACCGAAGGTGCCATCAAAACCCTTTTTCTCTCCAACCAGCGAAAAATCATTACATGGAAAACCATATATAAAACAATCAATTTCTCCAAGCTGTTCTAAGTCGAGTTCGCGTACATCACCATGTTGCACTGTTTCTGGATTTTCCGGACAAATGTTCTGTCGGTACGTCTCACAGGTATCTTCTTTATAGTCATTAGACCATTTATGTTTAACGGTGTACTCTATTCCATTGGCTACGACTTTAGCCATTTGAGCACCAAGCGCAAATCCACCAGGTCCATTAAACAACTCGCCTTTTCTAAATTCCATTAATAGGACCTCCTTGCAATTAATAATAATTATATCATTATAGAAACACTTGTTCTACATTTGAAATATTAAACCTTTGTGTACGTGACTCTATATAAAAGAGTAACATACAATTAGTCATTATGCAGCAAGATTTTTGTGTAAATAATTGATTCAACATTTAGGAGTGAAGTTTATGAATCGTCTTTTTAAGGTAGATCAAGAAAGTGTTAATAGATGCTATGATTTTGCAAAACAGTTATATGATCAAAGCGCAGCTAGTGAAAAGCAATTCGGGAGGTCTTTCAATCGAATAGAAAATGACTACATAGCTGACCATGTAAGAGGAAAAGTAGTTGAGTTTGCTTACAAATCATTTTTTGAAAAAAAATATGGGTTTAGCTTTGAGGTTGATCTTAATATTTACCCAGATCAACTGCAAACCGATGATAGTAATGACTTAGCCACAATAATCTTAGATGGAAACGAACTTCACAACAATACTAAAGTCGATATAAAAGGTGTAAGTGAAAAGGGGCAATGGCTTTTAATTGAAAAGTATAAATTTAATGCGGATATTTATTTAGTCGGAAGAGTTAATTCAATAAGTGATAGCAAAAATTTTGAAAAAGATCCGTTTAGTTATAAAAATAATGCATGGATCGTAGAAGTAATAGGTTTTGCGAGTCGAAAGGCTATTGTTGATAGTTATAATCGACCGTACTTCTCTTTCACACAAGGAAGTAAGCTATATAGCAAGTGGATATATAAAGATCTTGAGAAGAAATATAGAGAAGGTAATGATGCGGAGTACTTTTCTAAAGTGCTGGAAGAGTCGATTGCTAAAAAGAAGATAGCTCATCCTGATTGGAATATGTTCATTGGAGCTGAATTATATAATGCATTAAACTATGGAATTCCCTTGCTATGGTTAAGAAATACTAACACAGATTGGGAGCGCTTAGTCCAGTATATAAAAGGCGGTGTAGTTGTTAAAGAATAAGATATTTCTGTTATACTAATATGAAATATATTATTGGGAGGTATACGTATGGGGATAGATTTCGGTAATTTAGACGAGTATAGTTTTTTTGACTTACAATTGACCGAAAGAGCTACAGGTTACGTTCATCGCAGAGCCGGACTTAACTGGGGGCAACGGGCAGGGCGTGAACCGAACCAGGCGTATATACCTGTATCGAAACGCGTTCATAATGTTGACCCCAAATTCTTCCCTCCTAGAAATAGCGTTTTTGAAATACATACTGATGATGGGGACACGCTTGTATGCAAAATGGCCCAAGACTATAGAAAAGCTATTCAGACATGCCAAAACAACAGCATAATGGGTAGGTATTTTCGAACACGCCTTGGTGTTCCTCTAGGAGAAAGAGTTGAAAACAAACACCTCAGGGATTATGGGAGATACGGGGTGAGGATTTATAAGATTGATAATAACAAATATTATATGGATTTTAGTGTGTGAGTTTGACGAAGTAAGAAGTAGCACTATTTAAAAGAACGACTAATTATAAGTTGTTCGAAATATCAATAAGAAACAAGTAAACAAAAGACCTTTCCATACTTTTTGGAAAGGTCTTTTGTTTACTAAAAAACATATGGAAATTGCTAAATAAAACAATTATGAAATTGTTGTTTACTATATCGGCCTTGAGGATGTTCAAATGCATATAGATCGTGTTGCTTCTCGTGTTGAACAAGGTGGACATTGGATTGCAGAAGAAGACATTCGTTATCGATATGGTCAGTCATTGAAGAACCTTAAACCGGCTCTAGCCATCGCGGATCAGGTTATCATCATTGATAATACATTCTTCGGACAATTGTTCGACTCCCCTCGCCTCCATTAAAGTAAGCAAAATCCACCAACCATTGTTCTGGTTGGTGGATTTTTATTTTATGATATAATAACCTAAATTATATAAATGGAGGAAATCGAGGTATATATAGGTCGAAAACAGCTCCCAGAAATTATATCAGGTACATTTAGGTTCTGAAACGTATATAGGTATCTATAGCCAGCTTTAGCTAGACCGAATTATGATAAGAGAAAGTACATACGAACCAACAATTGTTGTGGGATCTAAGAAAGTAGATTGGATACATCCAAACGGAGACTACTCCCTGCAGACCTTTGGAAAAGGTTCGACTCTCAGGGTCTTTTATATGAAAAAACAATTTATAATGTTTAACATTAAATACAATATTTATAATAATAGAGTAAAGGAGTAGTTATTTTGGATCCGTATTTATATTTGTTTTTTCATGTTCTATCACATGCTCTTCTTGGGGCGGTAATTGCATACTGCTTTTTGCCAAGGGATACATGGAAAAATCTTATAATATGTCTATGTTCGGGTGCTCTGTGTGGAATAATTCCTGATATTTTTGGGGATAGAAGTGTAGCTCCATGGTCCCATTCGGTATTATTTACACCCTTTGTAGTTTTAGGAATAGCCTGTTTGACAAAACTGTTCTATAAAAAGACAAGTTTCAAATTAATCTGGGGATCTTCTATTTTGTCTGTCTTGTTTGGACACTTATTTTTAGACTATATGGGACATGATTTACCAGCATTCTATCCACTTAGCGATAAATCATATATTATGGGAGCCATTACATTGGGAGATCCATGGATATGGTTTCCGTTAATTATTGGTCTTGGATTGAGTGTTTTTTTGAGGAACAAGCCTAAATTACCTGTAATTACTTCGATACTATTTATAGTGGTATATTTAGTTTTTCGAGTAATATCGAAAGAAATAATCGAGCAGAAAGTTCAAGTTCAACACCCGGTTCCTGAAAAGTCATATATTATAGTGGAGCCCAATAGTCATTACGAATTTCCTTTAGATCCCAGAAAGTGGTTGGAGTTCAGGTTTCGAGTCATCAGTCCTCATTTCTCTAAAGTTGGTGATGCGGGTATACTGGGAGAGAAATCAGACAAACTATTCTGGTACGATTTTTATCCAGTAGCCTTTGAGATTAATTTATCAAGAGGGAAATACATTTTAATAAATTCACAGAATTCTAAAGTTGTCCTATCTGTTACTAAGGAATGGAAAGAAGCGGGTTCTAACTTTATTCAGGGAAAGTATGATGGAAACCTTCTTACCTACAAAGAAACCACCAATGGTCAGTGGGAAGAAGTTATACCACAATAGTTTTCTACAGTTTCTATCCACCATCAACCAGCGTTCTGGTTGGTGGTTTTTCTGTTTATGCTATAATCTTTGTAAAATAAGCTGATGCAAGCCCGATATACTCAGTAATCTCCCAAAGGAGGCAAAAAAGCATGAGCCAAACGCAGCAACAGATCCGCGAGTTTGTTGCAGGGGTACAAGCATATGTCTCGCCAGTAAATGTGGTTAATCCTTGGAGAGATTATGTGAGGGGCTATGATATCGGCCCCGAAGCGGTGAAGATTCGCTCGGAACATTTGGTCAGGTATTTGGAACCACGAATGTCCAAGGCTCGGTACATTTTTATTGCTGAAGCTGTGGGATATCAAGGGGCGAGGTTCTCCGGCGTACCTTTGACGTCCGAGCGAATGGTTACTGGGAATCACTCGCTGGTGAATCACCAGATGATTTTTTCAGGCGAGCCGGGTGTTCGAACAAGCCTGCCCAATATCGCCAAACCTAACCGGAGTCAGGCGCTGTTTGGTTTCGCAGAACCGACAGCATCCATCATATGGGCTGAAGTGTTATCCAGTTCAAGGTGGAAACCAACGGACTTTATATTTTGGAACATCTACCCCTTTCATCCTTATCTATCTTCTGAAAACAAGATGACGAATCGTACGCCGACTTTGGCAGAGTTGGAGGATGGTTTGCCATTTGCCAGACAGCTTATGCAACTGAATCCTGATGCTCAGATCGTGGTTATTGGCAGAAAGTCAGCAGACACGTTAAGCTCCCAACTCATTAAACATCACCATGTTCCTCATCCTGCAAATGGAAGGGCAGTACAATTTCAAAAAGCAGTAAGGTCAATTATCTAGCCCATTTTGAACTGGAGAAATGTAAGGCTGACATATGCATTCTTATTGTTCAAGTGTCCTACACATAACGTAATGTCCTATCATATAAAGATTGGTTGGTGAAGCTCAATGAATGAAAAATACTGGCTTGTGGTGCAATATCCGCTGAAGAGCGCGCAGGGTAGCAAACGAGATCATTGGTTGAAGGAAAAGGTGATGGAATATCTGGAAACCGTTCTGACCCAGGCGGAGTTGGGAGAGGTGGATGGATGTGACCTGGGCAGCCGTGTGACTGATCCGAAGGAATATGTAATGAACATTTTCTGTGTGGTAACGGACGAAGATCGGAGCATAGCGCTAGTTAAAAAAGTGCTGAGAGAGAGTCGGTTGGATTATACCCGCATCCAAATCGCTACGATGCCATATGGCACAGAAGGAAGCTACACGCTGAAATATGCCTCCAAAAAAGGCGTTACCGAATTCTCGCTTTGATCATGCTTCGTTGTTTCTTACCCTAACGAACTCTGTGCTTGTCCCGCACTAGGGCAGTATGCCCCCGACATTTTCCTCACTTAAATTCATCATACGAGAAGACCATGATTGGACTTCCCAGCCTTAACCACTCGATCAACACTCTGTAAGTAGTAAGATTATGCCCGTAGATATTGTAATCTTGCTCAAAAGTATGCCCTATTAAGGTAGACGTTTACCATCTTCTTTTGTGTACTCAGATCCTCCGCCTCTCCCTCGCCTCACTCTCCATCCGGCACAAACTAACTTATTATCTGTACCTCCAACATTTTATAAAGCAGTACTCCTTGCGGCTCCAATTACGGAGCCTCACCCACAGCATTCACAGTAATCGTCTTCCCAAAGCCTCAATCTATTTCACTCAGTCAAGCCATCCCCAAGCGATAAAAAGAGTTGAGCCTCCTCCATACACAGTCCTATAATATACAATTGTATAAAATCCGAGAGAGTGGTGGATATCACAACAGGTCATCCGATCACAACCGATAAACCCATCACACATCGGAACCAAAGGAGGGTCACAGTGAATCAAAGAGCAAAAGATGCAACAACAGATGAAGGAGCAAGAGAAGTAACAGAAGGGGATGAAAAATAGAAGTGAAAGCAACAGCCCAATCAGATATTGAGAGCGATGCAGAAGCAAACGCAAATGCAAATGCAAAAGCGAACATCAGCGCAATGAAGACGAATTGGACTCCCCGTTTCAAAGCGTTCATTCAACGCAAGCCCAAGACACTCGCTTTTAAAATTCCGTTTGCCTACTTTGTCATTATTCTGCTAACGGTGGCGTTTAGTGCGTTGGTTTTGAATCGAATCTCGGAAAGTGATGCGCAGCGAAAGATCAATGAAGCATCACTGCAGACAATTACATCCATTGAGACCAACGTTAATCTGATGATCGAGAACGTGAACAATTATTCGAAAATGATTTTCTCCGATCCCAACTTGCAGAACCTGCTGCGGCAGGGCAATGTGTACTCCAATTTACAGACACAGTCCAAGGTCAGCGCGTATTTGACCAATCTTATGCAAGCGGTTCCAATTATCGATTCAGTATATATTTACGATAATTCGGGGCACCGATTCTCGGTTGGTACACAGGAATGGCCCACGTTTATGGAAGCAAATGTGAAGGAAGCGCCTTGGTACGAACAGGCACTGAAGCATAACGGAAGATATCTGCTCAGGCTGAATGGTGGCAACAACGACAGCGGATTCTCGGCGACGGGGGAGAATGATGGGCAAGAGGTGGTTTCGTTTATTCGCCTCATTCGGGATTTGGATGATACGTCTCCGCTTGGATTTCTGGTCATGAACATCAAGGGAAAATCCATTGCTCAAGCCTATGCCAACCTGTCTGCACCGGATTCATTTCAGGTGGCTATCCTGGATGAGCATCAGCGGGTGATCGCAACCAACGCTACCGATGGAAAGAAGGCCGTGCCTGCTGTATCCGGCGAATCCATATCTGTGGCTTCTGGACAGGAAGGGATGCACGAGATGTTAGAGGCCAATCAGGCCAAGTTAAAACAAACATTTCAAGAGCAATCCTCCGGCTTCATCACCTTGCAATCGGGTGGTCAGGAATATGCGGTTACCTATCGTTCGTCTGGTGATGATCAGTGGAAATTCATCAGCATGAGCCCATACCAGGCTACCGATACCCGCAATAAATCCATGGTGATGCTTGCGCTGATCCTACTGGCGGTAAACGGGACTGTCTTTTTTGTCAGTTCATTCATCATCTCGCGCAGCGTCATTAAGCCGATTCACAAGCTGCTTCGCTCCATGCAGAAAGCACCAAGCGGCAACTTCCGCAAAGTGACGGTTGAGCTGAACAGTTACGAATTCGCACAGCTATATGGAGGTTACAACCAGATGATCGAGCAGATTGAGCAGATGTTGAAACGCATCATTCAGGAGCAGCAGACGATCCGCCGAGCAGAGCTGAATACACTTCAGGCGCAGATCAAGCCACATTTTCTATATAACACACTTGATTCCATTACCTCCCTGGCGATGTCCGGCATGAACGAAAAGGTATGTGAGCTGTTAGAAGCGCTCGGAAGTTATTATCGGCTGAGTGTCAGCAAAGGGCGTGAACTGATTACACTGCACGAGGAGGTTGAGATTGTACGCAATTATCTGACGATCCAGCAGGTGCGATACCCCGGTGTATTTGAGGTGCAGTACGATATCGATTCAGGCTGTGAACGAGTGATGATTCCCAAGCTTGTGCTCCAGCCGTTGGTGGAAAATTCGCTGTATCACGGTATTCGTCCCAAAGGCAGCCCGGGCACGATACGCATCCAAGCTCGTCGATCCAAGGAGGGAGTACTTCTAACGATCACTGACGACGGAGTCGGCATGTCCGAGGAAGAAGTGAAGCAGATTCAACGAACAGAAATGACCAGGTCTAATCGCTCGAACTCATCTAACCCATCTAACACTTCTAACTCTTCTAATCCTTCTAATCCTACCTATAACGCTAAACACAATCCAAGCTTTGGCTTATGGGGGACGATGGAGCGGCTTCGCATTTTCTATGACAGAGAAGATGGACTCAAGATGCAGAGCGAAGTTGGAAAAGGAACCACCATTATCATAACGATCCCGAAGGGAGCCGATGAATCATGGAATTAACTGTGGAACCATTAAAGGTATTGATTGTGGATGATGAGTACCTCATCCGAAATCTGCTGCGCATGCGTATCGATTGGGAGCAGCAAGGCATGAGCATCATTGGCGAGGCCTCCGATGCTGAAGAGGCTTTGAATCAGGTTGAGCTGTTGCGTCCAGACATTGTGTTCACGGATATATACATGCCAAAGATGGACGGCATTGAACTGAGCGGCATCCTCATGGAACGTTACCCGAACTTAAAAATCGTGGTTGTGACGGGACATGATGAATTTGAATATGCTCGTCAGAGTGTGAAGCTGGGCATATCCGATTTTATTTTGAAACCCATCCGTGCTTCTGAGTTATTACAGGTTACGACGAAGCTACGAGTGGCAATCGAGCAGGAGATGGGGCGTGAGTACGAGCTGATGAAGCTGCGGGAGGAGATGAAGCAGAGCTTGCCTTATCTCAGGGAGAGGTTTGTGAATCAATGGTTAAGTGATGTGATGCCTGAGGACGAACTACAAGAGAAGGCGCGTTTCTTTGGCATTCCTATCTCATCTGGTGAACCAGGATTGCGCATTGCAGTAATGGAGGTGGAGGTTGCTGTACCGCAAGCGAAGATAGCTGCACCAGAGGTATATCCACATCTGTCCGAACCATATCACCAAACACTCCAAACACACCAAGCACAACGAGGGTCTCAACAACAACAACAACACGATCAACTCCATTTAAGCCAGCATCAGACAGAAGCCCACCGACAACCCGCTGAGGAAATACATATTTTGTTGCGAATGGTAGGCATGAAGCAAGTGCAGGCATTTTATCCGCAGGATTCGCAAACCATTATCATCATGGACCCGCATAACCGGATAGTTGTGCTCTCATTTGGTGAGGATACGGAATTTGCCAATCAGGTGCAGCAGCTTCAGGAAGAACTTCAACATACACTTAAGCTCAAAGGGTGTGAAGTTGATGTGACCGTAGGGATTGGGCAATGGCAATCAGGATGGGGAAGGGCCTGTGTGGGATACCGGGAAGCTTGTCGTGCACTCGATTATCAGGCGTTTGTGGGGAAAAATCAGGTTATTTGCTTCGAGGATCTGGTCATCGAAGGCGGAAAAAGGCCGTACCACTCGGATGCTCAGTTGCTCCAACAACTGCAATTTTACGTCAGTGTTGGTGCGGGGGAAGAAGCCGTATTGTTGCTGGAGCGTATGCTGTCTATGCCGTTCTCGGACGTTTCACAGTTTCGGATGGCAGCCATGGATGTCGTTACGGAGTGCCAGCGTGCCGCCATAGAGCAACAGCTTGAGGGAGAGTACGCATTGAACAAAGAGGCCGTTGCGGCCATTTTTACAGCAGGTCATCTGCCTGAACTAAAAAGCATGCTGGAGCAGCATGTCCGCACGGTATCGGATGTCATACAAGCCAAACGACAGGCCAAGGAAGGCAATCTGATCGACCGGGTGATGGCTTATCTTGAAGAGAACATAGGCAATGCGGAAGTGGGGCTTTCCAGCACCGCGGCTGCTTTTTACGTAAGTTCGGGCCATCTGGGGCGGCTGATGAAAAAAGAGACCGGGCAGACGTTTGTGGAATATATGACGCAGCTTCGTATGAGAAAGGCCGAAACGTTGCTGAAGCAGACCGATTTAAAGGGGTATGAGATCGGGCAGCAGGTAGGCATCCCGGACCCACATTATTTCAGCGTCTTGTTCAAAAAACATATCGGTCGGTCCATGAACGAATATCGGAATGTAAAAACCTGAAAAACGAGAATGTACCCCCCACACTACCAGTTCCAATTCCACATATGTTCGAATATTACAAATCGATGCCTGTTTTCTAAATGGAGAACAACGCACATTTCGCCTAAAATATGGGCTAGAACGAACTAAAACACATAGGGAGGTCCATAGAGATGAAAGCGCTATTAAAAAAATCAGCAAGTCTAATTCTGACTCTGGGAATTGTAAGCAGTCTGGCGGCATGTTCATCCGGTTCATCCGGTGGTACACAGGGGGAAAGTAATGGCAAGATCAAGCTGACGCTATGGGATCAATCGGTTGGCAATACCGATCCTTCGGCCAAGCTGCTGCCCGAGATTGTTGAGAAATGGAACAGCGAGCATCCGGACATCCAGGTTGAACGTACGGGCACGACAGGAGAACAGTATAAAACCAAAGTCAAAACATCGATTGCGGCTGGTGAAGCGCCAGACCTGTTCTATGGCATGGGTGGCGGCAGCTTCATGCAGCCGTACATCAAATCCGGCAATGTGCTGGAAATCTCAAGTTACCTGACGGACGATATTAAAGAACGAATGGGCCCGGGAATGGCTGAGGCCATTAATATGGACGGCAAAATCTACACATTGCCCGTGTACACACATATCGCCAATCTTTACGTGAATACAGAACTGTTCGAGCAGGCGGGTGCCAAGATTCCGACCACCTATAACGAACTACTGGATGCAGTCTCCAAGCTGAAAGCAGCAGGAATTACACCGGCTGTGATTGGAGAGAAGGACCGCTGGCCGGGCATGTACTGGTACGACATTATTGCGATGCGTCAGGCAGGCAATGCTGCCGTGATGGAAGCCTTCAAAGATCCGTCAAAGTGGGATTCGCCCGACTTTGTAGCCGCTGCGACTAAGATGCAGCAGCTCGCGCAAGCAGGAGCGTTCAACAGTAGCATGTTCAGCATGAGCTATGACGAGATGCTTGGGGCATTTAATGCAGGCAACGGGGCGATGATGTTCCAGGCCAACTGGGTAAATGCAGGAATTGAGGACCCTTCCTCCGCAGTCAAAGGCAAAGTGAAAGTGATTCCGTTCCCAGTGTTTGAGGATGGCAAAGGCACAAATACCGAAATCTTCGGCGGAGCCGTCGATGGTTTCTACATCAACCAGAATACCAAACATTCGAAGGAAGCTGTGGAATTCCTCATGTATCTGAGCGAGCAGCTTGGTACACAAGGTTTCCTGGCTGGGGCCGGCCTGCCAAGCTGGAAAACAGATACACTCGACACGTCCAGCCTGTCCTCCCTAGATTTGTCTGCGGCAGATATTATGAAAACGGCGACCTCATTCATCGCGTGGTGGGATAACATTCTGCCAGCGGAGTCTGCCGAAGCGCACAAAAACCTGATTGCCCAGCTGCTTGCCGGCGATGTAACACCGGAGGAGTTCTGCAAACAGATGGCACAGCTCAAACCAACAGAGCTGAGCTTGTAGATCGCGCAGGCTAATATGCGCATAATCCATACACGTGTAAGCTCGTGTTGAGCTTGCCAAGCTGAAGCCTGCTAACAATGAAGATGAACCCAAACAAGGCGTGGTCCGGTATATCCCGGTCACGCCTTTGAGAGGAGAACAATAATGAACTCTGTATTTTCCAATAAAGGCACGATCGCCGTCTTTGTACTGCCGACGCTGCTTCTGTTCTGCGGCATTGTGCTTATTCCGATCTTTGTCTCCAGTTATTACAGTCTGCTGGACTGGAACGGCGTAGGCAGGGGTACATTTATCGGCCTGGACAACTATGTAGAGATGTTTAAGGATACCCGGGTGCTGAATTCGATCAAAAACTCCCTGTTATTCGCGGGTGCTTCGGTGTTCATTCAACTGCCGATCTCGCTGGTGCTCGCACTGATTCTGGCGTCCAACATCAAGGGGGAAGGTTTCTACCGGACCGTGTATTTCATCCCGGTGTTGATCTCGACGGTGGTTATTGCCCAGTTGTGGTCAAAAATCTACAATGCGGATTATGGCCTGCTGAACGTGCTGCTGCAAAGTATCGGCTTATCCAGCCTGGCACAGGATTGGCTGGGGCAGAAGGACACCGCGCTGGCGGCATCGTTTATTCCGACCTTGTGGCAGTACGTGGGGTATCACATGCTGCTGATGTATGCAGGAGCGAAGTCCGTGTCCCAGGATGTGCTCGAAGCTGCTCGAATGGATGGTGCTTCCCGTATTCGCACGGCGTGGTCCATTATGATCCCGCTGATGAAGCCAATTCTGAAGGTAAGCCTTGTTTTTTCGGTCATCGGTGCATTCAAGGTGTTTGACCTGATCTATGTGCTGACGGGAGGCGGGCCATTTTACACCACTGAAGTGCCAAGCACGCTGATGTACGCTACCATTTTTGATACGTTCCGGTACGGATATGGCAGTGCGATCTCGGTCTTTATCATTGTGGAGTGTTTGGTGTGTACGGTTCTCATTAATTCATTGTTCAAAACGGAGTAGAGGGAGGCATAAGGCATGAGTACCGTAGAAGTCATGTTGCAAAAAAAGCCCAAGCCGAGGTCCATCTCCGGACCGATCGGGAAAGTGTTCCTGCAAGCGTTTCTGATCCTCGTTGCGATTGTGCAGATCTACCCGCTCATCTGGCTGGCGCTGTTTTCCCTGAAGGATAATAGTGAGATCTTCAGCGGTGATGTGGCCGGGTTGCCCAAAGCGTTTTTGTGGAGCAACTACACCAAAGCAATGTCCGACGGCCATGTGCTGACCTATTTTATGAATAGTGTGCTGGTTACTGCGGCCTCCATTGTCCTGGTACTGATCCTGTCCTCCATGACGGGATACGCAATCACAAGAATGAACTGGAAGCTCAGCGGGGTGACGATGACGATTATTTTGCTGGGCATGATGGTGCCGATTCATGCGGCGCTGCTGCCATTGTTTATTATTTTGAAGAATCTGAGCCTGCTCAACAGCTACTGGTCTCTGATCATTCCCTATGTGGCATTTGGTATTCCGATGGCAGTATTCATTCTGGGCAGTTTTTTCAAAGGTATCCCAAGAGAAATGGAGGAGTCGGCGGTTATCGACGGCTGCGGCATATACCGGACGTTTTTCTCCATTATCCTGCCGCTTGTACGCCCGGCTATATCAACGGTAGCCATCTTCACATTTCTGTCCTGCTGGAATGAGCTGATGTTTGCGGTCACGTTTATCAATAACACGGCTTTCCAGACATTGACGGTGGGCATGATGTCGATGGTGGGAACGTACATTACGCAATGGGGTATCATTGGTGCTGGACTGATGATTACGACGGTGCCAACGGTGGTCATCTATCTACTGCTGAACAATCAGGTGCAGAAGAGTATGATCGCAGGTGCAATCAAAGGTTAGCTGGAGGCTGGACTGGAGGACGTGGCGGTAGAAGGCTCGATGCTCGCTCGCTTGTACTCTCTTTCTGGTAGATATCGGCTTGATTCGGGATTTCGCAAGGTGTGATCTCTGGACTGGACCGCGGCGTATAGACATGGAATAATAAGGGATATGAAGCCAGTCAGTTTCAGAGAGGGGTCATTATAGTATGGTCAATATCGCGATGGTAGAGCAGGAATCTGTTCGGGAAAAAGTTGTGGCGTTCACGTTTGATGATGGGCCGCATCCGGTGTATACACCTCAAGTGCTTGAGATATTCCGCCGTGCGGGTGGGCAGGCGACGTTTTTCATGATTGGCCAAGAGATGGAGACTCACCCGGAGATTGCGGTGGAGGTGCATCGTGAAGGGCATGAGATTGCCAACCATACGTACACGCATCCAGATCTGACCAAGTTGACGCTGGAGGAAGCCGGGGAGGAGCTGCAACGCGCAGAAAATCTTGTTCAAGAAGTTACGGGGCAACCTGCCCGCTGCTTTCGCCCGCCGTATTTTGGCGTAAACGATGATATACTGTCTCTGGCGGCGGAGCGTGGATATCGGACGATTGGTGCGGTGAACGGTGATGCGAGGGATTGGGACAATCCCGGTGTTGAGCACATTCTGGAGCATACCCGGTCTGCGGTGAAACCTGGCAGCGTGCTCATATTCCATGACGGGTACGGAGATCGTTCCCAGACGGTGGAGGCGGTTCGTGTGCTGGTGGAGGAACTGGTCGCGGAAGGGTACCGTCTGGTGACGGTGAGTGAGTTGCTGGACATTTCTCGTGAGCATGATGCAAAGACGACATAATCAAGTGGACCCATCATTCTTTGAATGACAGGGTCCTTTTTTAATATATATAATGCATAGGAAGAACGGAGCGGGAGCACAAACTTTGCTTGCCCTCTCAAACTACTTTATAATAATAGGCTAAACTAGATTATGTCAGGAGGAAACAATGGACTTTATCAGAAATCAACTAGAAGAACTCGGCATGAGTGGACCCTCCATTGGTTATCTTTCAAACATCATTATGATTATTTTTATAGCAGTGATCTCGATATTAGCGAATGTGATTGCCAAGCGAGTGGTACTGAAGACGGTCCATCGTATCGTAAGTAACAACCGTTTCAAGTGGGGCCATATTGTGGTTCAGAAAAATTTATTTCAGAAGCTGTCGCATCTTGTGCCAGCCATTATAATCTATTATTCTGCTTATATTTTCTCGCCCTATCAGGCCATAATTGAAAAATCAGCAATGACCTATATGATTGTTATCATGATTACGGTTCTGAATGCTCTGCTGAATGTGTTCGATGATATCTATCGTACCTATGAGGTGTCGAAGATACGCCCAATCAAGAGTTACATTCAGGTAGCCAAGATTGTCCTGTTCATTATCGGGGGCATTATCGTCATCTCCAGCCTGATCGGACAGAACCCGCTCATTATCCTTAGTGGACTTGGGGCGTTATCGGCGGTATTAATGCTCGTATTCAAAGACTCGATCCTGGGCCTCGTGGCGGGTGTACAGCTATCGTCGAACGATATGGTGCGTGTTGGTGACTGGATCGAGATGCCAAAGTATAATGCGGACGGTGATGTCATCGACATTACATTGAATACGGTAAAGGTTATGAATTTTGATAAAACGATTACGATGATTCCAAGCTACGCCCTCATTTCGGACTCGTTCCGTAACTGGAGAGGCATGCAGGTGTCCGGTGGCAGAAGGATTAAGCGGAGTATCTATATTGATATCAGCAGTATCCGTTTTTGTACGGAAGAGATGGTGGCTGAATTCGAAAAAATCCACTACCTGACTGATTATGTCACGGAAAAATTAAAGGAAATTCAAGCATACAACATGGAGCACGAGGTGAATACCGAAAGCAACGTGAACGGCAGACAACTGACAAATGTCGGTGTATTCCGGGAATATATCCATCAATATTTGAGGAATCATCCAAAAATCAATAAAGATATGACGATGATTGTGCGACAATTAGCACCGGAAGATCGCGGGCTGCCTCTGGAAATCTATGCATTCAGCAATGATATTAACTGGGGTGTATATGAGAACGTTCAGGCGGATATCTTTGACCATATCTTCGCGGTGGCGTCAACATTTGGACTACGGGCCTTCCAAAATCCAACCGGACATGACATTGTGCAACTGAAAGAGGATAAGCAATATGCGCGAGAGTACTAAGAAGATTTATTAAAATAGATGTGACGGCCACCATATTGGTGGTCGTTTTTACGTTTGGATGCCCTCCAATTCGGCCATGGGTGAGAACACGTCGAGTGTTGGCAAGTTGGCTAATTTTTAAAATCACAGGAACACATCCAAATGTTTTATTTATGAGACTGACGGTCAGTTCATGGGATAGGGTTCAGTGCAAGATAACAAAAAAGAATGTCTGCAAAAACAAGTGGACAATATGTATTTGTTTACATTATAATCTAATTAATTCCATATTTTGAAAGGAGTGATTTGGAGCTTTTTCTGATCAGGCGTGTCTATGAACGAGGGAAAAGCATGAAGTCTCTTTGGCGTGCTAACTTTTCAAAAGAAATGGAGGGAGAATGAAATGAAGAAAACATTGTATTCTGCTATTATGGTGACGCTTTTATCAGGATCGATTGTGGGTACGGCCTTGGCGGATAATTACGAGTCGAATGACACTTTGAGCAGCGCGTATAAAATCCCAACGCAAACGGTGGCCACTCCCTACGGTCCGGCTTACTGGGGTGGAAGTGCTTGGTCTTATCTATCATCCCCGACAGATGTAGACTACTTTACATTCAGAGGGCATGGCAAATCTGTCGTGCTGGGTTCTCCTTCCGGCTATGATTACGATCTGTACGCCTATGACAGCGCTGGAAATTTGGTTGCTTCTTCTACGAATACGTCAGGAGCGGATACAGTTCTTGTCGACTACAATAATGTATATTTTAAAGTGATAAGCAAAGATGGACGATACAGCGATACCGATGCTTACAGCGTAACCTTTTATAAAAGGGATGTCTGGGTGCCGTGACCAGCTCGTGAGAGTAAAAAACGTTAGGTATCGTAGACTTTAATGCTTCCGTCTCATGAATAGGAACTCTACCGCCTCAATGAGGTAGTAGAGTTTTATTTATTCAAGCCAATGGTCTGGAAGAATGGGTTACCATATCTCCCACTTGAGTGCATTGGAAAATTTAATGGAGGTGAGTGCCGTGGCACGTGTATTAGTTGTGATGATCCCTGCAGAAGGCCATATCAATCCGTCGCTTGGATTAATCAAGGAACTGGTAGAGAACGGTGATGAAGTGGTTTACTGTTGTACCGAAAAATACCGGACGAAGATTGAAGCGTTAGGCGCACAATTTAAAGCCTACTCCTTCAACGAGGCTACCCTGCTCAACAACCCTGGTATGAAGCCATTTGAACTCAAGCATCCTTACCAATTTTTATATATGATATTGGCAAAAGTTATTCAACGGTTTATTCCAGATGTTCTGAATCTGATCGAACATGAAACCTACGATTATATCATTTTTGACTCCATCATAGGCTGGGGAGGACAAATTCTAGGTGAGAAGCTAGGTATACCAACGGTATGTTCAACCAGCACCTTTGTTTTTGTGGAGCCTCTTGGGTCAGACAATCAACTGAATGATGATACGGAGGAGGTCAAGGAGTTATATAACAGCATCGTGGAAGTGTCCCAGCAAATAGCTTCCCAGTTCGATGTGGCTGTACCTTCCCTGGCGGAACTTTTAGAGCATTCAGGACAACTGAAGATTGTGTATACAAGTCGTTATTTTCAACCCATGGGGGAGAAGCTGGATGACAGCTTTGTATTCACTGGCCCATCTATTATACCCCGCAAGGATGCGCCAGGCTTTGCAAATGAATCTCTGCATGCTCTTTATAAGCAGGTCGTTTATATTTCGATGGGAACCATTTTAAATAAAGATCTTGAGTTTTATAAGCTTTGCTTTACGGCCTTTCGTGATTTGCCTGTGCAGTTTATCTTGTCTTCTGGGAAGGATACCGATTTGGAGCCCATTGCTGATCTCATTCCTGATAATTTCATCATAAGACCCTATGTCCCTCAACTGGAAGTGTTGCAGTGTGTAGATGCTTTTCTAACACATGCAGGCATGAACAGTACCAGCGAAGCTTTGTATTACAATGTACCATTAATCATGCTTCCGTTAACATCGGATCAGCCGCGTGTAGCAGGCCGGGTACAGGAGTTGGGAGCAGGGGTCATCGTGGACAAAAATAACCTTACACCCGATGTGCTTAGAAACGCAGTATTAGAAGTACTCGGTAATGCCTCCTACAAGGAGCATGCTGAGGTTATTGGGAAAACGTTACGCGATGCTGGCGGGTATAAGCAGGCTGCTATGGCTATTAAGAACTTTATAGGCAATCAACGGTTATCGGCCACGCCCATCTCTTCGTTTGAATGAAAAGGAGACCGTTCTTCATGAGAGCTAGAAGAGGAAGCCGTCACCTGACTAAAACGGAGTGGTGGCTTCCAATTGATTCAAGCGCGTATGGAGGGGTAGATAAACGGAGAGGGGCGTTATTTTCACCATATTGTTCGTATACCTTTTGCAAAGGAGAGTCTTCAGATGAATCATCAAATTCCGGAATATACATTGAACGATGGCTTGAAAGTGCCTGCAATTGGATTTGGTACCTATAGTTTAAAAGGTGAAGAAGGCGTTAAATCGATCGCGTCCGCAATGGATGCGGGTTATCGATTAATTGATACGGCGTATAACTATGAGAATGAGGCAACGGTGGGCAGAGCAATCAAACAAAGCTCCATCGCCAGAGAAGAACTGCTCATTTCCTCGAAGCTGCCGGGGCGTTATCACGCTCATGATAAAGCACTTGTGGCGATCCAGGAATCCCTGTACAGAGCGGATCTGGATTATTACGACCTGTATCTGATTCACTGGCCCAATCCGAAGAAGGACATGTATGTCGAGGCATGGCAAGCGCTGATCGAAGCCAAAAAACGTGGATATATCCGATCCATTGGAGTCAGCAACTTCCTGCCTGAGCACAATGAACGGCTGATTAAGGAAACGGGGATAGCGCCGAGTCTGAATCAGATTGAGCTGCATCCGTTCTTTGACCAAGCCGATCAGCGGGAACAGGATACAAAGCATGGCATCGTGAACGAATCCTGGAGTCCGATTGGACGTGGCAATGATGCCGTACAGGATATTCTGAAGGATGAGAACATTCTTCGGATTGCGGAAACGCATGGCAAAACGCCAACCCAGATCATTCTGCGCTGGCATGTTCAGCTGGGTTCCATTCCCATTCCGAAAGCCGGCTCCTTGCAGCATCAACAGGAAAATATCGATATATTCGATTTTGAGTTGAGCACAGAAGAGATGCAGGTCATCTCTGCATTTAATCGTCCAGATGGACGTTTGTGGGATCAGGACCCAAGCGAGTACGAAGAATTTTAAAGAACGACAAATGAAGGGCTGCTCTCATGTCAGATATGACAGGAGGCAGCCCTTTATTGCTTTATTGTTGAAGCATATTAAGCAATGTTGCAGTTTTTCATGTTGCGTAATTTCTGTTTACTGTTCAGCAGGGATACGGAAGGTCAGAATCTCATACGGTTTGATATCAAAAGAAATTCGACCATTTTCCACGGCGCATTCCGCTTCGTTATTCTCGAGCAAATCACACGCGTACGCCGTAACACCTGCTCCCTCAGGCAATTGCAGGGAAGCACGGCTGCGGCGGCCATGTGCTTCGTAGACTCGGATGATCATATCATCGTTGTTCTCGGCTTTTTTGATAACCTCCAGCACGACATTATCCTGATCGACCGATGCAATTGACCATGTTCCCGGCAACGTACCGGTTTGCGGACTTACTTCACGGGCAACCAGCGGACGGTTGAGATCATAAGCAGCTTGGATGACACGTCCTTCACGGAAGTCGCCCTGATGCGGATAGAGCGCGTAGGTGAATACGTGCTGCTCTTTGTCGGCATTTTCATTCGGGTACGTTGCGCTCTTGATCAGCGACAGTCGCATCACCGAGTTATGAATATCATATCCGTATTTGCAGTCGTTCAGCAGAGCAGCACCGTACCCGTTCTCCGCCAGATCGGCCCACTTCTGCCCGCATACTTCAAACCGGGCTTGATCCCAGCTCGTATTACGGTGGGTAGCACGCTCAACGTTGCCATACTGGATTTCGTAGACGGCCTTTTCACTCCAGATATCGAGCGGGAAGGCGGCTTTCAGCAGCAAATGCTCCTGCTTCCAGTCCACAAACGTACGGAAATCAATCCGGCGCGTATGCGCGTAGAAGATGATTGTCTGCTCAATGACCGAGTCCAGGAACTGTCGCTTCACTTGAAGCACGGAACGTACCGGCCCACTTTCAACCCACTCCAGCGACTGCAGGTCATTAATCTCCCACATATGCTGTTCATAATAATCGTCAATGTTCCATGCCTCGTATTCCGCAGGTCGATCCTCGAACACTTGCAGCACGTTACCACGCTTGCCAGACTGAAGTAGCTCACGGCCCTCCAGCTTGTCCCATACGGATGTGAACTCGGCACTTTCATTCAGGTGAATATTGTACCAAGGTGTATGGATGTGGCGCCGATCTGCTTCCCACTGTGCAACCGATACGCCCGCAACAAGCTCGTCTGTCAGATCTGGTGTGATTCGGAAGGATTTATACCCGGATGCAGGCACGTTCTCTGCAAGGAACACAAGTCCGCCTTCGGGAGTCCGCTGGCTTGGTACAGGGCGATCTCCATCATAGACCGTCACTTTTCTCGCAAAAGCAGGCAGTTCAACCACATCCGTCCGTACAAATCCGGTCGTGTTGAATACCACAATGGCTTCGCCATCAGATGTAATTCGGCTTGCAATGCCGTTCAGCGCACTGTCTTTCAGCTCATCCGTGACACGCAGCACTTCTTCATACTGCTCCTTGGAATCCACATATACCTGCTCAATGGAGCTGCCCGGGAGAATATCATGGAACTGGTTCAGCATCGTGAGCTTCCACGCATGCTCCAGTGCATCGGTTGGATAGGCCGCATGTGCATTCGCCTGACGATGAATCATGGCATATAGTTCGGCATCGGCCAGCGCAAATTCGCTATGACGGTTATACCGTTTGTTGCGCGCCATGGACGTGTAGGTACCCCGGTGATACTCCAGATACAGCTCACCCGACCAGCGAGGAACGGAAGGAACATCAGCCAGATTTTGCTCCAGCTTCTCGAAAAACTCGCGTACAAAGGTGCGTTTCACCGCAGGTACACCAGGCAATCCAACATCAAGTCGTCTGCCATGCTCCAGCATCTCTTCGGTGGGTCCGCCGCCGCCGTCTCCGAATCCGAAACATTGCAGGACATCTGCATTGATGTTTTTGTTCTGGTATCGCTGCCATGTACCTTTCACTTGCGAAGCATTAAATCGTCCATTATAGGTCGTTTCGAAGCGACGCTGCCTGAAATCAGGGTGTTTGTCATAGTCTGTTGCTGTGATAAAGTGGGTCAGGACCTCTGATCCGTCGATTCCTTTCCAGTACATCGTATCGTTTGGAATCTGGTTTGTATCATTCCAGGCAATTTTGGTTGTCATAAAATAATCAATGCCGCTCTTGCGCATAATCTGCGGCATCGCTGCACTATAACCAAATACATCCGGCAACCAGAGCACACGGTTCTCTACGCCGAATTCTTCCTTGAAGAAACGTTTGCCGTAGATAATCTGACGGATCATGGATTCACCCGAAATCAGGTTACAATCGGCTTCCAGCCACATTGAACCTTCCGCTTCCCAGCGGCCTTCGGCCACCTTTTCCTTGATTTTTTCATATAGGGATGGGTAGTCTGCTTTCAGGTATGCATACAGCTGGGGCTGAGAGGACATGAAGGTATACTCCGGGAACTTGTCCATCAGATACAATACACTCGCGAAGCTACGAATGACCTTCTCCCGAGTCTGATCCAGCGTCCACAGCCATGCCACATCGATATGCGTGTGTCCGATACAGTGCACGGTAGGGATGTGATCACCGGCAGGGCGGATATCACCATAGACATGATCTTGCAGATATCGGCGCGCTTCCAGTACCGACGCATGGAATTCTGCGCTGTTTTCCTGGCGCAAATCCAGCAAATTCACGGCTTTATTCAGATGTTCGACCAACTTCAGGCGCTCCAGATCATCCTCACGCAGTAGATCCGCAGCATCCAGCGCAGCCTTGAGATCGTAATACAAATCGGAGACTTGCTGATGATGCTCGGCGATATATACATTTAGAAAAACATCTGCGGCAGACGTACTGCAATACGCATATAATGCCAGTTCGAATTCATCACCTTTTGCCGCAGCGGGTGTCAGGTCAATTTCCGTATGGTTCACGTCTAGACCGCAGATCAGTTCCCCATTGAGGAATGCTAAGAATTGCGGATTATCGTAATTCCAGATGTCATCAGCACCAGTAACGATGGTACACACGACCTTTTTTCCTTCCAGATGATCCGGGATTCGAATGCGGGTTTTAAAGCAGCTGTGTACATCTTTGCCACCCCAGCCATCACCCTTACGGAATACGTTCCAGGAGGAAGGGTCCTCATGCACCAGTTCCCAGGAGTGGTAACCACTTTCTTTATGATAAAGCTCAGGGATATATGTCTTTGAGGTTAGTCGTGCACGTTCCAAGTGTTTCACAATGGTATGGATTCGAGTATATAAGGAATTCATTTTCATGTTGGTTTCCCACCTTGGTTTGTAGTAAGTACAGGCTGTAGTCGTTGTTGGAGTGATAATACTGCAAGCGCTAACATATCAACTCTATCATAACAAAAGAGAAATGGGCGAAACTATGTATTGTATGCTGAAAATAACGTCTTTTTATTGCATTTCATGCTAAAATAAAATCATTAGAATCAGGATAGGGGGTATGTCCATGACACCATCGGTTTTGGCATACGAGCAAGGATATGCGATCCATGTGAACCAGCCTGGAGATTCACTTTTTTATCATCTGGATTATGACGAGCGCTCCCATGAACTGAATATGGAATTTCAGCATTTCCATGATTTCTATGAAATCTGTATCCTTCTCGATCGCACAGCTGCGCACATCATTGAAGGCAGTTTATATGAGATCCAGCCTCTGGATATCGTTCTGCTGCGGCCTTCATTGCTGCATAAAACGCAATATCCGAAGGGTGCTCCGCCGAAACGATTGATGATCACCTTTGCCATGCCACGTAATACACCTGGTCTTGATAGCGGTTACAAAGAGCTGTTCTCGATTTTTGATAAACCGGTCCCGATATTCCGATTTACAGAAGAAAGACGCAAGGAAGTCCTCGCGCCAATCAATGATATTTTTGCTATATCGCAGCACCCTTCTGTCCTTCAATCGGTTATGATTCATAGCAAGTTCGTGGAGTTTCTCTGTGCTCTTCATCGTTACTCACCAGAGAACGGGTATGTGCGTGAAGAGACTGGATCAACGATGTCCAGGCGCATGTATGCCATTGCCTCTTATATTCACAGCCATTATCAGCAGGATTTATCTTTGGACGAGGTATCCAAGCGCTTTTATGTAAGTGCCCATCACTTGTCTCGCCAATTCAATAAGGTTACCGGCTTCACCTTCACAGAGTACGTGCAGATGACCCGTATTCGGAATGCCCAGCAAATGCTGCTGAATTCGAGTGAGAAAATCACAGATATTGCTGCACAGTGTGGGTTCACAAGCTTTTCCCAGTTCAATCGCATCTTCAACAAACAGAACGGAATGTCACCAAGTGCATATCGCCGAAGCAGACGTTCGCAGAGCGAGCGTGAAGTTATACTTGTGGGTGAGAGACCCGAACCACTTGGGAGCCTAGAGTGAGTGGGACGAGGAGAGTGATGGACAGACCTAAAATCTACTTAACATGTTACTCTTTTCTGAATAGAAGCTTTTTATAAAAGAAAGAATAGAGAAGAGAAATGGTATATTGTTTGGTCCATATATTTACGATTCAGCTAGGGACAAACCGCCATCATACATCCGATATACTCTGTCACAATATTCAAGCATACGCTCATCATGGGTAACCATAATGGCCGCCTTTTGGCGTGATTTCACTTCTTGCGCGATTAGACTAACCACTTCATGGGCTCGTTTGGTATCCAAACTGGCGGTTGGTTCATCGGCTAAGATGATGTTGGGATTATTCATTAAAGAACGAGCAATGGCTGTCCGTTGTTTCTCACCACCGGATAACTCTTCGGGAAAACTTTTTAACTTCAAACCCAGCCCCAGTTCTTCCAGCAGCTTGGTGGCAAATGCCTTATCCTCTTTTTTAATCGTCCCGGTCATCCTTTTTACAACTAGCAGTTGATCCAGAACATTTAGATAGGGAACTAGATTTGAAGATTGCATAATAAATCCAACTTCTTGCAGCCTTATATTAGATAGCTCTTTCTCCGTAAGCTTCGAAATATGATTTCCGTTTAGTTGAATATCTCCTTCGGAGGCTTTCAGCATGGCCCCAGCAATAGATAAGAATGTACTTTTACCAGAACCAGAAGGTCCGACTACAGCAACAAACTCCCCCGGTTCCACGGATATGGATACATGATCAAGCGCGGTGATCCGATTGTTTCCTTCGGTATAATACATGGTGACTTCCCGCATGTGCAGTCCCTTACTCATTATTCAACCCTCCCGAGCGCCTTAAGCGGATCAATCTTAGTAATTTTGCGAACAGATACCAGTGAACTTAACATAGCAATAACCAGCAAGATAATAGAATAATTGAAGACAAGACTGGTTTCCAGCTTAAATGGCATTCCTTTTGGCATAATTGCTGCTGTCCCATAAGTTAGCAAGATTCCAACAAAAATACTAGTCAGCGAAAGTACAAACACTTGCGAGATAATGGCTTTTCCCAAGAAACGGTTACTAGCGCCTATCGCTTTCATAATGCCAAACTGGTTGGTTTTTTGCATCGTAATGACATAGAAGAATACCCCGAGTACAAATGCAGAGATCGCGAGTAGAAATGCAAGCATCATTAGAATCGTACCGTTCTCTTCTTTGTATCCTGGCATTCCTTGTACAGCTGCTGCTCGGGTAACTGTATCTGTGCTGGATAACTCTTTATTTATAGCTTCTGGATCAATATTCTCGCCTTGTAACATGATCGCATTAACAGGTCCGGCAATTCCTTTATCTGAACTTGGAGCCGCGAAGGCAATCTTCCGCCATTCAGCCATTGGGGTAAATACGGATGCAACGTGGTTATACGTCTGATTCTCCACATATCCGATAATTGTCAAGGATTCAGTCGTTCCATCCAGTTGAAACGTGTCCCCAAGTTGATAGCCCTCATCTTTCATGGTTGAATTCACCACGACACCCGTAGGGTTCTCGGAAGACAGGCTTTTACCTTCTACAATAGCTGGTTCCAAAAAGCTTCCTGGGTCAATTCCTATAATCGCTATATCTACCTTATCTTCATTCTTGGTGCTATTCTCTTTCAGTGCCGTTGCCATCGTACTTCCCATGGGTGATGCAGCATCCACATTAGGAAGTTGTTCCGCCTTCGCCACCAGTTGATCTGACAGCAGTGACTTGCTCATGGAAGACTGAGCTCCTTCTTCAAAGATGACATAATCAGCCTTCATGGTCTTGAATGTTGATGCGGCTAGCGTAGATAATCCATTTCCCAGACCGGATAAAATAAATACCAACCAAGCCATTAGTACGAAGATAATGATAATCATCAAAAACTTCATTTTATTATGCATTAACTCCTTCATCGCTAAAAACATGATCTGTTCAACTCCTTCTCTATCTTTTTTTTTGACACAAGTGTCAATTTAGATGCGCGGCCACGCGGTCTTCATTATTAAACGATATAAATGACACTTGTGTCAAATTAAAGCCAAGAATAAAGTTAGCTCTTGGCTCCTCCGATCCACATTTGGAACAGCAGCTTTCCCCAATCAGGCGTAGGGATATTTAGCATATTAGGCGTATTAATTAAGTTAAAAAAAACACCAATAAGTACAGGTAGAGGAATATCTTGTCGCAGGGCTTGATCCTGCTGAGCGCGTTCAAACAAGCGTGATAATTGAATTTTTAGGGTCCTATGTGCTTCCTCAATAAATTCAAGATCTCTCGCTGCTGCAGCAGAATTAGTCGTATTAATTTTACTAGCATCTCCCAAAAGTTGATGGAGCGTAGATTCTTCTGCGTAGATCAGAAGCAGTTGCTCAAGAGCATCCATTGGATCTGTCTCATCAATGGCTAATGAATTCTCTAATACGGTTGCAATTGATCGCTTCATACAAGCAGCGACGATCTCTTCTTTATTCGCGTAATATTGATATATCGTGCTCCGGGCTCCGGACAGATGCTGTGAGAGCAGCTTGAGATGAAAACCGTCATAGCCATGCTCAAGTACTAATTTTTTAGTTGTGTCCAGTAGCTCTGTTTCAGTAAAAGATTGTTTTCGTCCCATTAAATCTCTTCCTTTTTATCATTTAAAATCGGTGTGAACTTCACGTAATCGATGTGTACTGCAGGTCTGTAGAAGTTCTTCACTTTACTTGCTTATTATGATCAGTTTAGCATATGTTTGATGGCCATAATACCAACCAAGACTATTGTTCTGGATAAATGGGCGGACGATATACAAAAGGCAAACCCTTGAACTTACAGAGGGTTTGCCTTTTTCTTTCTATTTATCGAATAACGAATATATACCGATACGAATACAATTGATCTTACGATCAGACTCACGCATGTACCGAATGAATCTTGATGTTATCCTCGATCCTTCGGCGCCAGCTCGATAGCAGAGCGAATGGCAGCCAGCATGCTTTTATCATCGGCGATATTTTTACCGGCGATATCGAAGGCCGTACCGTGGTCAACAGACGTACGGATGATACCGCCTTTCAGGCCAACGGTGATGTTCACGCCTTCTTCAATGCCCATTACCTTGATCGGTGCATGGCCTTGGTCGTGATAGGAGGCTACGACGATATCGAAGTCACCGCGACCAGCTCGGAAGAAGAGTGTGTCCGCCGGGAGTGGACCAACGACGTTAATGCCTTCCTGCTGTGCACGCTCAATGCCGGGCTGCAGTTTCTCTTCTTCTTCTCCATTACCGAACAAGCCGTTCTCTCCAGCATGAGGATTGATTCCGCATACGGCAACGCGCGGATTCTCAAAGCCTGCTTTTTTCAACGTATCATGAGCAAGCTTCACTACGGTGTAGGTTCTTTCCGGGTTAATACTTGCAATGGCATCGATCAGACCCATGTGTGTTGTCAGGTGAATAACGCGCAGATTAGGCGTGGTCAGCATCATCGAGAAGTCCTGCGTATCCGTCAGGTCAGCCAGAATCTCGGTGTGCCCCGGATACAGGTGCCCCCCTTGATGCAGAGCTTCTTTGTTCAAAGGCGCGGTGCAGATGGAGTGAATCTGCTGTGTTTTGGCAAGATCAATGGCTTTGGCGAGAAACTGGAATGCTGCATCTCCAGCCACGGCAGATACTTTACCGTATTCCAGATCCGCAGGAACGAGGTTCAGATCAATCACATCCACAGTACCGAATTCATACTTGGCTTCAGAAGGCTCTTGAATCGCGTTAACGTTCAGACTTGAACCGATGACAGGCAACACACGCTCCAGAATCTTCGCATCACCGATAACGAGTGGATTGCACTGATCGTACATTTCTTGATGACCCAGTGCTTTCATAATAATCTCCGGTCCAATACCTGCTGCGTCGCCCATCGTAATTCCAATTGTAGGTTTCATACGAGAATACCCCCTTTTAATTTTTGAATCGCATGGATAAAGACATCCGGTTTACCGAATCCGCCTGCTTTGGTAATCACATGCAGATCATCAATCCCTATAAACTTGGAGATCGGCACGCCGATTTCAAGCTCATCCAGCAACTCGAAGCCGCTAATATTCCATTTCAGACAGATTTGTTTTGCTGTATCGCCACCGGTCATGGATACCCCTTTGAACAATCCCTCTTCCAGCAGTCTGGCACAGATCTCACCCATCGCAAGTACAATCTCGTTGCTGACTTCCGTGTGATTAAGACCACGAATTTCGCCCGTTGCTCGTGCCAGTTCGATATCCACCTGTTCAGCGGTGGAGTAGAGGACAACATCTTGTCCTTCCAGCGCTTTGTCTCGAACCTCGTTATAGACACGTTCCATCTCTTCCGCGCGGTCTGCGGTTGCGGATACCGCTTTGAAGGAATGGAAGGAGACTGAAGCTACGCGGGACTTGCGCATCAAGCGATGCAGTTGCTCTCGGGAGTTTTTGTTCACGCTGCCAACCACCGTTAGGATTGGACCGGGATTCTCCGGGATATCAAGTGACGCAGCCCTGGATTCCAACTCGTAATGTGCGGGGAGGTAATTGGCAATGCCCGCCGAACCTGCCCAAGTAAAGGTATACTCCAACTCGCGAGTCATCTGCAGAATCAGTTCCAGATGTCTTTCTTCGGTGGAGTCCACCATTACATACGGGATATTCTTTGTTTTCAACTGCTCTAGCTTGGTGCGAATATGATTCTGCCCGGCTTCCAGATCGGCGACGGTGATCTCGCCAACTTCGTACTTGGTCTGTTGTTTTAACAAGTCCGGAAGGTAGGAAATCGTTACAGGTGTCTTCGGATCATGGGCAATTTCAGTATCTGCCAGCGGAACGCCGTTCAGGTAATGGATTCCTTCCAATATCGTCCGGTTATTTTTTGGATAACCCGGGGCAATCATCATAAAGTCCGGCTTTACGACATCATATACAGCATCAATCTCGATGCCGATATTACCACGCATGGTGGAGTCCATTTTTTTGAAAATCGTCTCAAATCCGTTGTTCGTCAGCAATTCAGCAGCCCGATATACACGGTCATACGCTTCCTGCGAGGATATGGAACGACTATCTGTATCAAAGACGACGGCATCGTAACGTGTAAGAGGGCCTTCATCTATATTAAAAAGAACACTGGTCTTTAAGCCGTGACGGGCAAGCTGCACCCCGCTGTCATTGGCACCGGTCAAATCATCTGCAATAATGGCTAATTTCATGCAGTCATCCCTCCTTGTAAGCACAATTTAATATAAAGTCCGTTCAGATCATCCATTAAGCACAGATTAAGCAAATTAAATCAGGTGATACCCATTTATGTGGTTGGTCGTTGATTGTATTTCTCGACTCCACCTGATTTCTCTAATCGTTTGGAGAGGAACCCGATGAAGATCGGCAACAGGATGGCTGTTGTTACAACGCTCGCTGCAATTTGCACCGTAGCAATCTCGGCAATTGGGCCAAATGAAGCATTAGCAGCCACGATGGCAGCAGGTGTACCTACGGCATTCCCGGCTGTTGAACCTTCGGAAGCACCCACGATAGGGTTCCAGCCGATGGCTTTAAAGAGCAGGAAACCGATTCCCCCCGTTAATAACACGGTTAACACACCAAGTAAAATTCCGCTAAGACCACCTTGAATGATGGAGGAGAAGCTAATGTTCATACCCAGAGCAAATGCAAAGAACGGAACAAGTTTGTCACTGCCTTTATGCAGCCATTCCGCCAGATTGCGGTCCAGATTACCAATAATGACACCAACGATGAGTGGAAGCAATACCGCAACAAAGGCCATAGGGGAAAACATACCGTTTGCAAAACCCATCGCACCAAAGATGGAGAGCGCTACCATGGTCAGGAAAGGACCATCACTGAGAGCGAGGAAAGGGTAGGCTGCTTTGTCATCTTCTTTCCCGTATTGGCCGGCGAGAGCAATGTACAAACCGCCATTAGAGTTAGTCATTGCAGCAATAATGGCCAGCGGGGCCAGACCGAGAAATAACCCGTTTGAATCCGCGAACAAAATAGCGATAAAACCAAGGGCTGCACCAATCACCCATTTGAACGTAAGCAAGGTCAAACCTTTGCCGACAGAGGAACCTGCTGTTTTAAACGTAATCTGTGTACCCGCAATGAACAGGAACAGGGCAATCAACGTACTGGCACTGTTAACAAAAAGTGCTTCCGTGAATCCGCCAATGCGCAGGGCATTCGGGAAGAATGTATTAATGGTTGCACCAAGTAACAGGGGAACGACCATCATACCGCCAGGGATGCGATCTAAAGTTGCTTTAATGTTCATAGTAGTAGCTCCTTATGAAGTAATCGTTTTTATGAAGCGCTTGCAGGGATTATATTATCCCATATCGTTTAATATAGCAACAATAAATTATTGTAAATTTTAAATACGCAGTTAACTGTTTAAAAATGCAACACATAAAAGCGATAAAAAAGACGCAAACTTAAAGTTAATCTTTAAGTTTACGCCATAATGTGGCCCGGTTAATCCCCAGACGCTCTGCGGCCTTTGATTGATTGTTATTTTCCTCCTGAAGCACGAACTGAATAACTTCTTTCTCAATCTCCTTCAGCGTACCGTTCAACTTCATTGGGCTTGAAGAAGGTTGCTGATCCAGCAAGCGGGACAAGGTAGCCGTGGTGATTACATAATCTTGTTCGTTGAGTGCAGCCTGCTTGATCAGATGTTTCAGCTGGTTGACATTCATATGTGTGATCTGATCTTGGATCAGCTGTAGAGCATCTTCTTTGATTCTCACCGCAGTAGTTCCGTATTTGTGGTAGTAATCCGTCAGGAAATGTTGCATCAGTGGAGCCAGATCCTCTGGTCTATCCGCAAGATTTGGCATCATGATTGTATTAAGCTCCAGATCAAGTGACCACTGCGGGTTCATTATCTGTTCCCCGAGTATAAACACCCCAATCTGATTTTGAAGGCAGCTCTGGATAAAGGCGAGCAACTCCGGATCTTCCATCCGTGTTTCCATGTGGTTAATCTCTACATTTCTAACCTTGGCGAGTGGTATCTTGTGCAAATGACCGGGCGGAACTTGCGAGAGATCCATCTGTAATAAGAGTCCGCCACCTGAGTACATCTGATGAATATGTTTGACCAGAAAAGATTTACCGGAATCTGCTTCACCCCGCAGATAGATGGGTTCATGATTCTCGTAGAGTGCCTGAATGTTCTGTAATACCGCCTGCATGGCAGGGGATTCGGCAACGATAGGCTCCATCGATGCGTCCGTAAACGTTGTTATGCCGAATTGTGCAAAGGCATAGGGTTGTCCTTTTTCCAGCATATATACCTTGTAGTTCTTGTTGTCCAGGGTCGTTTCATAGGCGTTAACCGTGAGCTGGTAATCGTCCACCATGAACACATTCTGGATCTGGGATTGATGGAACTCCAGACTGGTATTGGTCAGATATATGTGATTATCGGTCAGCGGATTTTTCCCAAAATCGGTCAGGTTCTCGAATACAACTTCATTCCGTTCATTTAAAATAAGTAAATTGGGATGTTCCCGTGTAACCAGGTCATTCAGGATGATCGATATCGCATGATTTTTGCTCAAATAACGGTAGACCAGCTGTGCATCCTCCATCGCTCTAAGGATGGATTCCTGGCCAGATTGGATTAATAATCCCTCCAGACCATAGGTCTTCGCGGTGTTGACGGTGATCACATCTCCAACAATCTGTCGGTACCCGGAAGCCTTCAACTCCAGGAGCAATCGTGCCACATCTTCCGAGCTATGTATGGTATAGACCTTGAGGGGCAGATCCATCAAATCAATAATCGATTGTGCACCAGAGGTGATGTTGGAGAAGCCAACAATGGCTGTTTGGCCGTTAAACTGGCTTGCCAGGGTAAGCGAACGAATCATATCATAGCCCGATAACTGCACATCAATGACGGGAATGGTCACTGCTTTTTTAATCAATTGAGCGGTTCCGCCGCGGCTGATGATAATCTCTGCACCGTTTTTCTCAGCTTGAGTTGCTAATTCCACACCGTTTGCCAAGTCGCCCACATCCGTCTGAATGGCTAACTGGGGAAAGCGAGGAATGCACTCTTGTATAATAGGAATCATCGATTCGTAGGGAGCAATAAAGTGAACTCGTGTACGCATATTTTTCCTGCCTTTATAGAAAACTTTGATCCCCTTATTATAGCCAACTTGCGAAGGAATGGCACCTATGGGGGGAAGCAACACTGCCACATCTGCAAAATGCCTGTGTGTTATGCCTTCATAACTCTCCGAGTGGAATGTGATGAAGTGCACTGAATCGAATCGTTATGTATTTCAAAATTAATGCATAATTGCACACGATAAGTATAGAGAAATGAGGAGATTACATATGGGAGACATTCATAAAGTGGCTGAGCCGGATCACATCATTAAGGATGTTGTTGGGAAGTTCCCGTGCAGGGTGCTGTGGAGTGAGGGCCGCCCATGTCTGGAGTATCAGAGGGAAGAGGATGTGGCGTTAATAACCGAATACGTCCATAAAACGTATAACGTTGAATTATTGGATGTGTTTTTCACAGCGGTGGAGAGTCTTCCGGTCGAGCCGTAGATCAGGTAGGGATTTATTAGAGCGCGATGAGAAAAGGATTAAATCTCATATAACTTCCAATGTACATGATAAAATAAATAAGAGTGTACATCACGTTGGAGGGGAACCAATGAGAATTGTGTTGAAGAGATTGGGGTATGGTGCTTTGGCAATATTGGGTGTCATGCTAATGTTCATTGTAATTAGTTTCACGAATCATACGATTAAGCTCAAGAGTGAGTTGAGTATTCTGTCGCCGCCAGGTGCAATGGTTAACGTGAATAATCACCAAATGCATGTCTATGCAGAAGGTTCTGGGTCACAAACACTGGTCTTTCTGTCAGGTGGGGGTACATCCGCTCCTGTATTGGATTTCAAGGCACTTTACTCCAGATTGTCTGAACAATACAAAATTGCTGTAGTTGAGAAGGCAGGGTATGGCTTCAGTGAAACGGCCAAGGTGTCCCGCGATATCGATACGATATTGGAAGAAACCAGAACAGCGCTGACTTTAGCTGGCCAGAATCCACCGTATGTGTTGTTTCCGCATTCCATGTCAGGCATTGAAGCATTATATTGGGCACAACGGTATCCAACCGAAGTTAAGGCGATTATTGGATTGGACCCTGCTATTCCAGAGGTATATGAAGCATATCCTTTGCCCTCGGGAGGCATGATGAGTCTGACAGGTTTGGGAGCACGAATGGGGATTACACGCTTTTTCCCCGGGATTGTGGATTCATCCGCTGCGATTAAGGAGGATCACCTGTCTCCTCAGGAAGAGGAACTTTACCGGGCGCTATTCTACAAGAATACGCAGACATCGAATATGAATGATGAAGTCAACATGATTAAACAGAATGCAACAAAAGTTGCTACACAGGGAATTCCGGATGTGCCGATGTATTTTTTCATATCTAATGGAGAAGAGTTACCCGTTGAGAATTGGAAAAAGTACCTAATAACTTATATCGAGTCTGTGAAGATGGGACAATATCAGATTTTAGATGGCGGTCATTACATACATAATACGGATCCAGATCGGATTGCAGAGGAAAGTGTGCTGTTCATTAAAGGACTGTAAACTAGGAAGAAAGAACTGAGAATTAGGAGAGGATTTTTGGATTATAAGGCGACACTATAAGTGCTCGTCTTTTCTTATATTACGTTTTTATAGTACGGATTTGGATCGTAGTAACTCCACTTGCCATCGTGAAATGTGAAACGTATGTGGGCGTATTCATGTATTATAGTATACATATGAACTTTTCGGAGGAGGAACAAGTCATGGGAATCTTATCGAGGTTTAGAGACGTGATGAAGGCCAATGTGAACCACATGTTGTCTCGGGCGGAAGACCCGGAGAAAAGTGTGAATGAATATATGCGCAGCCTGAGCAGTGATCTGGGTCAGGTGAAGGCTGAAACGGCAGCGGTGCTGTCGGATGAGAGCCGGGCGAAGCGAGCATTGGATGAGTGCAACGCCGAGGTCAACAAGTTACAGCGGTATGCGGAAAAATCGGCGGAGTCGGGAGACGAAGACAAGGCACGTGGTTTTCTGGAGAAGAAAGTGAAGCTGACTGACAAATTGAACGAATTACAGGTTGCCTATGAACGTGCTTCTGCCAAAGCGAAGATGATGAAACATATGAATGATAAACTCGTTGCAGATCTGGGGAAATTGGAGGCGCGGCATGCAGAACTGAAAGGTCGCATGGCAGATGCAAAGGCGCAGCAACAGGCCAACGAACGGAATGCATCTGCGGGCAGAGCTGATGCTACATTGAAGGCCATGGAAGACAAGGCGAACCAGGCGCTGAACGAAGCAGAGGCTTTGGCAGAACTTCGTGCTGGGGCACAGGAAGATGATTTGGACGAATTAATTGCCCAGTTGGAGAGGGACATGAACGCAGATGCGGGTAATAATGAGAGTGCGTCGCCAAGTGCAGAGGAAGAACTCGCAGCGATTCAGGAAAAGCTGAAGAATAAGTAATACGTTACACCATTTCGTTAACATTGAGGTGAGCAGATGCCGGTTATTGAATATAAATGTCCAAACTGCGGCAGTGGTATGATCTTTGACAGTGTGTCAGGTGCATTATCCTGTCCCAGCTGCGGCCGCCAGGACAACATAGAGCAGATCCCCGATCCCTTGAAGAGACAAGTATTCATCGAAAATGAGGTCAAAGAATACCACTGTAACAGCTGCGGAGCTGACATTGTGACAGAACCGGAGACCAGTGCGACGACATGTAGTTTCTGCGGTGCAGCGGTTGTACTCAGTGATCGGCTGACGGGCAATCTGGCCCCTGCGATGGTGATTCCCTTTTCGATCAACAAGGATCAAGCCAAGCAGGCTTTCAAAAAGTGGTGCAGAAATGGCCTGTTAACGCCAAGTGGCTTCATGTCCGCCGATCGGATTCAGAGCATTACCGGCATGTACGTGCCGTTCTGGTTGTACGAGTTACATAACAAAATCGAAGTGCATGGTCGTGGCACCAAGGTCAGATCCTACACCCAGGGCGACTACCATTACACGGAAACACAGCATTTTGATATATACCGCCGAATTCGGCTGAATTACGTGAATCTGCCCATCGATGCATCGGAGAAAATGAAGGATGAACTGATGGATAAGCTTGAGCCTTTTCCATATAATCAGCTGAAATTGTTCAAGACCCCGTATCTGGCGGGGTACATTGCGGAAAAATACAGTTATACGGACGAGGAACTTTTCCCACGGGCCAAGGATAAAACGAGATCGTACATTGATTCTTATATTGCCTCAACTGTATCCGGATATACCAGCGTGAGCTACACGGACAAACAGATTGATACTACGCTCAAAAATGCGGACTATGTGCTGCTCCCAGTGTGGATGGTCAACTATGACTACAATCGGGCACAGTATACCTTTGCCATGAATGGTCAGACAGGTAAGGTGGTCGGTAAACCACCGATCAGCAAAGCTAAAGTGGCAGGATGGTTCGCAGGGGTATCAGCGGTCTCGTTGTTGTCACTGAAGCTGGTTTCCTGGATGATGGGAGGTGGATTCTTATGAGAAAAAGAACCCCTCTGGCCGTGATGGCTACGCTCATTTTACTTATGATCACCCTTGTCGCTCCGTTGATTCCCATGTCATCGGTATCCGCAGCGGAGAGCAAAAATCTCATCTACGATGAGGCCAACCTGCTGAGTGAGCAGGAGAAAAGTGAATTGAATCTACTTGCGAATCAGTATGGTGCGGAACGGCAGACGGATTTTGTAATCTATACCTCCAATAACGAGGAGCATAAAAGTGAAAAACTGCTTACCGAAGACTTTTATGACGATCAGGGATTTGGTTACGATAAAACGCATGGAAACGCAGTTATTCTTACAATAGACATGTACAATCGGAAGATGTATCTGGCTGGTTTTTACAAAGGGAAAGAGTATATCGACAATGGCAGAGCCGATAAAATTACGGCCAAAATTGCCCCAGATGTATCGGATGGAAATTATAGATTGGCTTTTGAAAAATATCTGGAGCTCTCCTACGAATATATGGATCTTAAGCCCGGGGTAAACCCGGATAATATCCTCTTTAAGACGTGGTTTCAACTTGCTGTATCCGTGGCAATCGGAGGAATTGTAGTTGGTATAATGACCCATCGTTCTGGAGGACGTGTCACGGTCAATCGTGCGACTTATGAGGATTCCAGTAACTCCAGTGTAATTGATCGTCAGGATCGGTACATTCGTACAACGGTCACCAAACACAAGATTGAGAAGAACAATAACAACGGTGGCGGAGGAGGCGGCGGAGGCACCACCCAAGGTGGCCATTCCCATAGCGGTAGCAGCCGATCTTTCTAGCATCACGGACATTCGCAATAACTTAATGCAGGCATGTTGGGTACACAATGCTTACTAATAGAAGGGATGGGAATTAGTATGGGATTTTTCAGAAATCAGTTTTCGAATGTGGTGGAATGGGAAGAATTCAGAGATGACATGATATTTTGGAAGTGGAGCAACCGGGAGATCAAGAAGGGGAGTAAACTGATCATCCGTTCGGGTCAGGACGCCATTTTCTTGAATAACGGTAAAGTGGAAGGCATTTTCGAGGACGAAGGATCATTTAATATCGATTCCGAGATCATTCCATTTCTTTCTACATTAAAAGGATTCAAATTTGGATTTAACAGCGGCATGCGGGTCGAAGTCTTGTTTGTAAATACAAAAGAGTTCACCGTGCGGTGGGGCACACAAAGTCCGGTGTTGATTCCAACACCACAACTCCCGGGCGGGATGCCGATTCGGGCCAACGGCACATTTAATTTTAAAGTAAGTGACTACGTGACCCTGATTGATAAGATTGCAGGGATCAAGCAGAGTTATCTGGTGGAGGATGTCAAAATCCGAATCACTTCCGTGCTGGATCAGCTTCTGATGAAGTGGATTAGCCGCGAAGGGAAGGATATGTTCAACCTGCAGGCCAACGCATCGGATATTGCCAAAGGTATTCAGGAAGATCTGGATATGCAGATGATGGACATCGGCATTGGGATTACCGGTTTCCAAGTGATGAGTTTCAACTATCCAAAAGAGATTCAGGATATGATTACAAAGACTGCTTCGCATGAGATGATTGGTAATCTGCAAAAGTATCAACAGGTCAGCATGACAGACGGCATCTCATCCGGTAAAGTTCAGGGCGGCGGCGCAGCTTCGGATATGGCGGGCATGATGATGGGTATGAACATGGCCAATGAAATGATGAAAAACATGAACCAAAATCAAGGCCAAAACCAGAACAATAATTCCAATTCGTCTCAGAATCAAAATAACGACCAGAAACCAGCGGGAAATAGCAACGGTGGTTCAAATACATCTTCATCTACAGAAGGCAACAAGAAGCCAAACTTCTGCCCGAACTGTGGAGCCAAAAATGAAGGAGCCAACTTTTGTCCGAATTGTGGTCAAAAGCTGGGCTAATCAAATAAATACATGTAGGGATAGTCTAGCAGTGCACCAAATACTGCGGGTCTATCCCTTTTTGTCTGAATTCATAGTTAAATTAGCAGGGCGTTAAGCGGGAACAGGTCCATTTATTTTAGTTTTGATAAAAGTGTTGACAACCGCTCATAAATCACTTATCTTTAACTTAAGATATTTAATTTAAATATAAATAACAACCACAAACAAATATCTTTAATCCATTACACAAGGAGAGATCAAGATGATGATCCCAACATTGACCAGAATAAATGAACTTTCAAGAAAAGCCAAAGAGGGCGGATTGACGGAGATGGAGAAAGAGGAACAGGTTCGTCTTCGCCAGGAATATCTGCAAACTTTTCGCGGTTCGGTCAACGACATTCTGCTGAATGCAACCATCTATGATCCAAACGGCGATGACGTGACTCCTGATAAATTGAAACAAGAACAGGCCAATCAAAATAACGACTAGAATACAATTCGCTAGATCATATATCTTAATTTAAAGATAATACAAACTTACTATAAATCAATTAACTAACTCAAATATGTACAACACCTACTCAATTCAAAACATGCTTACCAAACCAAGGAGGAATTAATCATGACTATTCAAACAGCAGGTATTCACCATATTACAGCTTTCGCAGGAGATCCACAGGCCAACGTTGATTTTTATGCCGGAGTTCTGGGACTTCGTCTGGTGAAAAAAACAATCAATTTCGATGCACCTGATGTATATCATCTGTATTTTGGAGATGAACACGGAAGCCCAGGTACCATCATTACCTTCTTCCCATCGGCTGGATCACCACGGGGCAAAATTGGCGGAGGTCAGGTCGGCATCACTTCCTATGTCATTCCTCCTGGGTCGATTGGCTTCTGGCAGAATCGGCTGGAACAGTATAACATTGAGGTAACCAAAACAAGTCGCTTCAATGAAGACCTGCTTCAATTCGAAGATGGCGAAGGCCTGCGGCTTGAGCTTGTTGAACGGGAAGAGGGAGCAACCAGCACTTGGGCGCACGAGGGCATTCCAACAGATAAAGCAATCAAAGGCTTCGGTGGTGCTGTCCTGTTCAGTGTTAACCCGCAAAGAACGATGGATGCTCTTGAGAAAATTTTGGGATTTGTCAGAGTGAATGAAAATGAAGAGTATGCCCGTTTCCGGTCCAGCGGGGATATCGGTAATGTCGTAGATGTTCCAGTGACCCGTATGGCTCTGGGTATGGGCGGCGCAGGAACCGTGCACCATATTGCATGGCGCGCCAAAGATGATGAGGAGCATGCACAGTGGAGCGAAGCTGTACGTGATTACGGGTACCAACCGACTCCAGTGCGGGATCGTCAGTACTTTAACGCAATCTACTTCAGAGAAGCTGGCGGCATTCTGTTTGAAATTGCTACAGATCCTCCGGGCTTTGCCAAAGATGAACCTGCTGATTCGCTTGGACAAAAATTGATGCTGCCTGAGTGGTTTGAGAAATACCGCCCTCAAATTGAGGACAATCTGCAACCGATTGAAGTAAGAACACTCGCACCTGCTACAGTACAATGAAGTAAGGTAGATGGCGCTCAGAGCTTTTCCTCTGGGCGCGTCACCAAGTCAGCGATTTAGGTACTGAGTGAGCAACAGGCGTTGTAGTATGAGAAAACCTAAAGGAGCAACGAAGGATGATGGAGAAAAAGGTTACCTGGCTGGAGCTGTTTTACGATCTGCTCTTTGTAGCAGCGGTCGCCAAAGCGGGTCATGTCTTATTGCATGCCGAACACGGAGTAATTACGTTTGAATATCTAATGAAGTTTGTGCTTATTTTTATCCCTGTTTGGTGGGCATGGGTTGGTCAGACCTTGTTTATTAACCGCTATGGTCAAGATATCCTGATCCATCGAATATTCCTCATCCTTCAGCTTCTGTCCGTTATGGTCATGACGGCAAGCCTTTCTACCCATTTTGACCAATACTATCTGTCCTTCTTCATTGGATATATCGGCTCACGGGCATTTACGGCGATTCAGTATCTGACGGCTCACAAGTCAAAAGGCGAGCATCAGCAGCAAGCTGCTCGTTACTTGGGTATCTGTTTCCTTATTGGCATATTGATCTCATCAGGTTCATTGTTCTTCGATTCCTGGTTACGCTACGTGATTTTGTATGCGGGGATTGCTGTGGACATCGTACTTCCGTTGATCGGACGCAAAAATCTGGTGAAGGTACCGGTTCAGACCCATCACTTGTTGGAACGTTTCGCGCTCTTTACACTCATCCTGTTGGGTGAATCGGTGGTAAGCATTATTGCAGTGCTGCAAGCCGATCATTGGGATATGAAATCCATTCTGTTTGCCGCCTTTACGTCCATCTTTGTCATTGCGATATGGTGGCAATACTTCGACAACGTGGAGAAAAAGGTCAGCAAAGAGATTCAGACTGCCGGGCAAGCGATCATATACGGCCATCTGTTCATCTACATCTCTATGAGTATGATCGCTGCCTCAATTCAGCTGTTATATCAGAACCAGTTAAACTATGTGTTCATGATAGGGTTTGTATTTGGATCAGCGCTGTTGTATTTCTTGTCGACATCAATTGTGTTCCACCGTTACAGACACGCACATCTACGACTCCGACCACGTCATCTGGCAGTCATGGTGGGGTTACTGGTGGCATTTGTCCTTGTTGATCTGGTCTACCGGGTTCCGGGTTATGTCATCATGGGCGAAGACATGTTATTCTTCCTGGTGTATGCGAAACTTACGACTTAATATGAGTAATATAAAATCAAGAAAAGTCACGGACAACAGGTGTCCGTGACTTTTTATTATGCCACTAATCCTGGACATTTTTTAATAATATAAATAAAGCACAAATCTAATTTAATTTCTTCGATAGAATCTGTTAATATGAGACTATGTACAAGTGAATCTACCAGATCATAGAATATCTTTTATATCAAATGAGCGTAAGAAACAAACATGAAAACGGAGAGGACAGAAATAACCTGAAGAAGCATAAACGTTCGCCTTTATCAACGGATTTCTCCCTTAGGAAAAGGGAATCAAGAAATCGGGGGATAAGAGTGATCGAAGGGTTGTTCTGTCCTAGTAGTGGCCGAATGTACGTTTTGTTAGTTCATTTCATATATAGCGATTCGTAGATATGGGGATGACAATCAGGAGGGAAATCATTGAGCACACATCAAATCGGAGTTCCATTGGAAGGGTTTGCAGAGTTTAGTCGTACGGTTGCCGCTGAAGGAGCCGTTTTACTCAGAAATGAAGGCCAAGTGCTTCCACTTCGTGAAAACGAAAACGTTTCAGTTTTTGGACGGATTCAAGTGAATTATTATCGCAGCGGTACAGGTTCAGGCGGTAGTGTACATGTGGCTTATACAACGAATCTATTGGATGGTCTGCGCAGCAAAAAGAATATAACGGTCAATGAAGAGCTGGCAGCTGTCTATGAGAAGTGGATCGAGGAAAATCCATTTGATGATGGCGGAAAAGTATGGGCGGCTGAGCCATGGAATCAGAAAGAAATGCCTTTGACGGATGAACTGGTTGCACAGGCTAGAAGCAAATCCAGCAAAGCCATTATCGTGATTGGACGTACAGCAGGAGAAGACCAGGATAATGCGGATGCGCCAGGAAGTTACCAACTGACAGAAGATGAGAAAGCGATGTTGAAGCAAGTTACTTCGCAATTTGAACACACAATCGTTGTGTTGAATGTCTCAAATATCATCGACATGAGCTGGTTAAACGAAACGTATCTACATCCGATCCAAGGCGTAATTTACTCCTGGCATGGCGGTATGGAGGGTGGTAATGCGATTGCCGATGTGCTGGCGGGGGACGTTACACCAAGCGGTAAACTGACAGATACGATTGCATATTCCATCGAAGATTACCCTTCGACAAGCAACTACGGCAATGAGTTCAAGAACCTGTATCAGGAAGATATCTATGTAGGTTATCGTTATTTCGAAACGTTTCGACCTGAGCGCGTTCAGTTTGAATTCGGTTACGGCCTGTCTTATACGACGTTTTTGGCCCAACACGAAGAAGCAAAATCCGTGTCCAAAGACGGCGAAACCTACATTGAAGTTCGTGTCAATGTGACCAACTCAGGTACAACATATGCGGGCAAAGAGGTTGTGCAAGTTTATTATGAAGCACCACAAGGCAAACTGGGACAACCGGTGAAGGCTTTGGTGGCTTTTGGCAAAACAGGATTGTTGCAGCCGGGCGAGTCAGAACTTCTGACGATCAGCTTCCCGATCCATGCGATGGCATCTTACGATGATGCAGGCGTTACAGGTTTTGCTTCCGCATATGTTCTGGAAGAAGGCACATACCGACTGCATGTAGGAACCAGTGTGAAACAAGTGCAGCATATCAGCATTGATGGCCAGGATGGATATGTGATTGAATCTCTTCAATTGGTGGAGCAACTGCAAGAAGCGATGGCCCCAACTGAAGATTTTACACGGATGAAACCAGGTTCGCGCAAGGAAGATGGATCTTATGAACTGACTTATGCAGAAGTACCGAAACGTAAGATATCCATGGCGAACCGGATTGAGCAGAATCTCCCGCAAACGCTGGAGCAGACAGGTAACCAGGGCCACAAGCTGAGTGACGTTAAGGCTGGCAAAGTGAGTCTGGAAACCTTCATCGCTCAACTGAGTGATCAGGATCTGGCAGCGATTGTCCGTGGTGAAGGCATGAGCAGTCCGCTCGTTACTTCGGGGACGGCATCTGCATTTGGTGGTGTCAGCGACAGCCTGTTTAACTACGGTATTCCGGTAGCATGTACGGCAGATGGCCCGTCCGGTATTCGTATGGATAGTGGCGAAAAGGCAACACAGGTATCCATTGGTACGTTGCTTGCGGCGACATGGAACAAGGATCTTGTTGAAGAGTTGTATGTGATGGAAGGACAGGAATTGCTAAGAAATCAGGTGGATACCCTGCTCGGACCTGGACTCAATATCCGCCGGAGCCCGCTTAATGGCCGGAACTTTGAGTACTTCTCCGAAGATCCACTGATCTCGGGTGTATTTGCCGCAGCATGTACGAAAGGTATCATGAAGGGTGGTTCCAATGCCACACTGAAACACTTTGCCTGCAACAACCAGGAGAAACACCGCAGTAAAGTAGATGCTGTTGTGTCCGAACGTGCACTGCGTGAAATTTACCTGAAAGGGTTCGAAATCGCTGTAAAAGAAGGCGGAGCAAACTCCATCATGACCTCCTACAACCCGGTTAACGGACACTGGGCAGCATCAAACTACGACCTGAACACCACGATTTTGCGTGGCGAATGGAATTTCGAGGGAATCGTAATGACCGACTGGTGGGCGATTATGAATGATGTGACCGAAGGTGGAGAAGCTGATCGCAAATACACCAACTGGATGATTCGTGCGCAGAATGATCTCTACATGGTTGTACCGAACTACGGCGCAGAGATTAATGGCTGGGACGATAACACGATTGAATCCTTGGAAAATGGAACACTCACGCGCGGAGAGCTGCAACGCTCGGCGATCAACATCTGCAAGTTCATCATGAATGCACCGGTGTCCGGCAGAAAACACGAGATAGTGGAGAATGTCGCTTCGTTCCAAGCGAATGCATCCCTATCTGTTGCACAAGCTCAGGCACTGGTTGAGAACGCACAGGTGAAACCTGAAGTAGCTGAACCCGTCTACATGAAAGTGGACGAGGCCGGCCATTATCGGATTATCGTACAGATCATGTCCCCTGAGCCGGAACTCGCTCAAAGTGCATGTAACCTGCTCCTGAATGACCAGTTGGTAACCACCATTCAAACGAATGGTACGGAAGGTAAATGGATCAGACAGAAACTTGTTAAAGTAGATCTTGAAGCAGGACTGTATGAATTGAAACTGGACTTCACGAAACCAGGCCTCCAGATTGACTGGATCGAATTCAAGCAGGTGTAGAAGATAATCGGAAATATCAGGTGGTAAGAGCAATCGAAAGGTTGTTCTGTCATCCAAAGCAGAATACGTGGGTATATGACAAAGGACACTGTACGCAGGTGTCCTTTGTTGTAACACAGAATAGCTACTGTTATGATAGTGTTATGAGATTCGTAGTTCTGAACAATGGGGTCAGGGGTGTTGCGAGGAATGAGAAATTATAATTTTTTGAGTCCAATTCTGCTGGTTGTGGTGGCGCTGATTGTAAGAGGCCTGGTGACTAACCTGGGAGTTCTTTTCGGACTATCACAAGAAGTGGCGAGTAATATTGCCATGATAGCCATGATTATTGCTGCACTGATTATGTTTAATCGAATGACGAAGGCTCGGCGTAGAAAATAGAAAAAGCTCGGATAACCAGAAGGTTATCCAAGACACGAAGACACCCTCGGGGTGTCTTTTTTGTATTGACGTTCTGATCCTAACGTTTTAGACTATTGCTAATTGATAATAACATTATAAATAACAAAAATAACAAAAATCATCAAACAAAGTATATGATGTCCGTTGCACTCTCTATTTGCTAGCCCATTCCGGTCCCCAAAGGAGAATCCAATCATGAAGATCATTGCCGACAAACCATATATCGTTCAGGACGGTCAGCCTTTGCAAATTGGGATCTGGAAGCTGACCATCGTCAATAATAATGAAGAAGGACCGCAGGAGCGCTGATGAAGCGTTCAGTCGGTCCTTTATGTCATGGATCAGGCTGTGTGCAGTTCGAGTGATGTCTATCGATACAGGTTAACGGTTTTGGAATAATCTACGATGAAGTGAAGGGAGCTACATTATGGAAAGACAGCCTGTATTGGAAGTCATCGCTGTAGATGCGGCAGATGCCAAAGCAGCTGAGGAGGGAGGGGCTGATCGGATTGAGCTGGTGTCTGCGATGTCTGAAGGAGGACTTACCCCCGGTTATGGTGTCATGGAGCATGCGGTATCCCGAGTATCCATTCCGGTGTATGTCATGATCCGTCCCCATAGCCGCTCGTTCCGCTATAGCGCAGATGACATCCACGCCATGACCCGGGATGTACGCGTGGCGAGGGAACTTGGAGCCGCTGGCATTGTGATCGGCGCCCTTACCGGAAATGGTGAAGTCGACCTCATATCCTTGCAATCATGTATGGCCGAAGCTCAGGGTTTGGGCGTTACGTTTCATCGTGCAATTGATGTGAGCACAAGCCTGACTGAGGCGCTCAAGGCCATTAACACATTGGGCAACGTGGAGCGTGTGCTTACATCGGGAGGGAAACAGACAGCGCCTGAAGCCATACTGGAACTGAAACAGCTTCAGCAATTGGGGCAAACCTTGAACATCGCTGTCATGGCAGGGTCGGGGATCACCATAGAGCGGATTCAAAAGCTAGTGAGTCAGACAGGTATTACGGAAATCCATATGGGATCAGGCGTGAGGTACAAAGGCAGCTTTAATTATCCCATTGATCCACATTTGGTTGAAGAAGCCAAGCAGCAGTTATTGCTTGCGTCACATCCATTCATGGACAGTAGTGCACTGAGTAGTGGTCCAAGCAAGGGTGGTCCAATGATATAGGGATGCGCTAAATAAAAGGAGTGATACGCCATGAATCGTGAACTGCAACCAGCCGAATGGATTAAGTCCGCAGCACAGGTCAGCCCATCCGAACGGCAGCTGAGATGGCAGGAGATGGAGTTCTACGCGTTTATTCATTTTACGGTAAATACATTTACGGATCAGGAATGGGGCACTGGGGAGGAAGACCCGGCGATATTCAATCCTTCTGAACTGAGCGCGGTGCAATGGGTGCAGGCGTGCAAGGCTGCGGGGATGAAGGGGCTGATTTTGACATGTAAGCATCATGATGGATTTTGTTTGTGGCCCAGTCAGTTTACAGCGCATACGGTCGCGGCTAGTCCGTGGAGGAATGGTACGGGGGATTTGGTTCGGGAAGTCGTCGATGCTTGTCGTGAGGGTGGATTGAAGTTTGGCGTGTACCTGTCTCCTTGGGATCGGCATGAAGCCACTTATGGAGATTCCGAGAGGTATAACGAGTTTTTCCTCCAACAGTTGCGCGAGCTGCTTACGAATTATGGCGACATCTTCTGTGTATGGTTCGACGGTGCGTGTGGGGAGGGTCCGAATGGCAAAAGGCAGGTCTATGACTGGGACGCCTATTATGCGCTTATTCGTGAACTTCAGCCCGAAGCAGTCATCTCGGTATGTGGCCCGGATGTTCGCTGGTGTGGCAATGAAGCGGGACACACACGGGAATCGGAATGGAGCGTTGTGCCAGCGCATATGCAGGATAATGAGAAGATTCAGGAGCAATCGCAACAGATGGATGATGGTGAGTTCGCCACAAGGATCAATACGCAGGACGGTGATTTGGGAAGCCGAGAGGTCATTCGTTCCCAAGGTGAGCCACTGATCTGGTACCCTGCCGAGGTGAATACCTCGATTCGCCCAGGATGGTTCTATCATGCCAGTGAAGATGATCAGGTCAAAACACTGGAAGAACTGCTCGCCGTCTATTACGGCGCAGTGGGGGGCAACGCCACCTTTTTACTCAATCTGCCACCGGATATGCGTGGTCTCATTCACGAGCGGGATGTGGAGCGACTACAGGAATTGGGAGATTCACTGCGCACCATTTTTCAGGAAAATTTCGCCTTGCAGGCGCTGGTAAAAGCATCGGAGACGATGGATGAACAACATGCCGTATCGGAAGTGCTCACGGAACGACGGGATACGTATTGGTGTCCTCACGAAGGAACGGAGCAGGCTTGGATCGAGCTGGATTTGCAGGGGGAACGATCGTTTGACCGGGTGGTGCTGATGGAACATATCCAGACAGGCCAACGGATTGAGCGTTTTACGCTGGAGTCGCAGAGGGCAGATGGTGGTTGGGAAGAGTTTTACAAGGGGACGGTGGTGGGGTATAAGCGAATTTGCTGTTTCCCACAGGTTACATCGAGTAAGATGCGTTTAAGCATTCATGAATCCAGATGGTGCCCTACGTTGTCCGGGTTAGGCATATATCTGAGCGAGCGGGGAGGGTTGTAATATGGCCGTGCTAACGTATAAAAATTCACAATTTATGTATGATGGCGAGCCCATTCAGATTTTGTCGGGTGCCATTCATTATTTCAGAGTGGTCCCCGACTATTGGGAGGATCGGTTACTCAAGCTGAAAGCCTGCGGTTTCAATACGGTGGAAACGTATGTGCCGTGGAATGTTCATGAGCCCCAGCCGGGCCGGTATTGTTTTGAAGGCATGGCTGATCTGGAACGTTTTATTCGCATTGCGGGAGATGTGGGTCTGCATGTGATTGTTCGTCCAAGTCCTTATATATGTGCCGAGTGGGAGTTTGGCGGATTACCTGCCTGGCTGCTTGCCGATGATGAAATTCGTCTGCGGTGTAGTGATGCAAAATTTCTGGAGAATGTGGATCGTTATTATGATGTGCTTTTGCCCAAATTGAAACCTCTTCTGAGCACCCATGGCGGGCCGATCATTGCAATGCAGATTGAAAATGAGTACGGCAGCTTCGGGAACGACGCGAGTTACCTGCATTATTTACGTGATGGCATGGTAGAGCGCGGTATGGATGTGTTGTTATTTACCTCGGACGGACCGACAGACCACATGCTGCAAGCGGGATCAGTCCCGGGGCATCTGGCTACAGTTAATTTTGGATCAGGAACGGAAGGAGCGTTCGCCAAGTTGCGTGAATATCAGGCGGATGAACCTTTGATGTGCATGGAGTATTGGAACGGCTGGTTTGATCACTGGGGAGAGTCACATCACACCCGAGAAGCCACAGATGTGGCTGGTGTGTTTGAAGAGATGCTTCGAGCAGGAGCCTCGGTTAACTTTTACATGTTCCACGGTGGAACGAACTTTGGATTTTATAACGGGGCGAACTGTCAGCAGAAGGATCAATACGAACCCACAATTACAAGTTACGACTATGATTCACTGCTCAGTGAATCCGGGGAGCCGACAGCGAAGTTCCATGCGGTGCGTAATCTTATTGCTCGGTATAGCAATGAAGATCTGGGTGAGCTTGTGCTGCCAGAATCGAAGGGGACCATCGCTTATGGGCGGGTGGAGTTGACCCAACAGGCGTCATTACTGGCGCAGATGGACCGGATATCAGCCCCGGTGCAGCGTACGAATCCGGAACCAATGGAGAAGCTGGGTCAGGATTATGGCTTTATTTGTTATCAAACCCGAATATCCGGCCCAAGGGAGCGACAGGAACTGGTGGTTCAGGAGGTGCGTGATCGTGCGCTTGTGTTTGTTGATGGGCAATTTCAAGGTGTGTTCGAACGGGGCAATACGGAATTATCGATTTCCTTTGAAGTACCGCCAGAGGGCGCAGAACTATTGATCCTTGCTGAAAATATGGGGCGAATCAACTATGGTCCATACCTGAGAGATCCGAAGGGGATTACGGAGGGGGTACGACATGGCTTTCAATTTTTATATGATTGGACGATTCATTGTCTGCCATTAACTGATCTGTCGGGTTTACAATTTAGTGATGTGATTAGCGAGGCAATTAACGAAACAGTTAATGAAGTAAATGGACCAGCATTTTATCGAGGAGAGTTTAATATCACGAATGTAAGAGATACTTTTCTGCGTCTGGATAGCTGGACCAAGGGGGTTGTATTTGTAAACGGATTCAATCTGGGGCGCTACTGGAATAAAGGACCGCAAAAAACGTTATATGTACCAGCCCCGCTCCTTCGTGAAGGTGAGAATGAAATCATGGTATTCGAGCTTCATCAGACGTCTGAACTGGCCGTAACGTTTGTAGATACACCGGATTTGGGCTAGAAAAAGGAAAATTGGTGAGCCAAACGATTAATGAGAATTGTCGTGTCCGCCGGAAAAAGGTATACGTTGGGTATGGACATTGACTAGGGCGTGTCTGAAAACTCCGAAGGACGCAGATTTTGACGAATTTTTGTTCCAAGCAAGGAGATTTTCCGCAGGCGTGCCGGGGCACGTCAAGGGAAAGTGACGCAGCAGGGGGCGAAAAGGCGGTAAAAGATGCACTTCAGTGAGTTTTGAGACACGTCCTACAGGAGAGGATGAGGAAAAATGAAAGTTGGACTCAGCACTTACAGTCTGCAACAAGCATTGGATCGCAAAGAATTGACCGTGCCGGATGCCATTCGCTGGATTGCTGATCAGGGCGGGGAACATGTGGAGATTGTACCGATGGGATTCAGTCTGATCGATAATCCGGAGTTGATTGATGAGATTAAAGCTGTGGCAAAAGAGGTCGGGATCGACATTTCCAATTACGCCATCGGCGCAAACTTCGCTGTTCAGGAGGACGCCGAAGCGTTGGAGCAAGAGATCCAGAATGTGATGCGACATGTGGATGTGGCTGCTGCGCTCGGCGTGAAGCTGATGCGTCATGACGTGGCTTTCCGCCCTGCACCAGAGGGAACTGTAGCACAGTTCGAGATCGACCTACCGGTACTGGTGAAAGCCTGTCAGCGGATAGCCGATTATGCAGCGGATTTTGGAATCACAACAAGCGTTGAGAACCATGGGTACTATGTGCAGTCGAGTGAGCGAATTCAGCGTTTGTTACACGAAACGGCGCGGAGTAACTTTAAGACCACGCTGGATGTCGGCAATTTCCTCTGTGTGGACGAAGACCCGGTGAGTGCCGTGAAAAATAACATTCCGTACGCGTCGATCGTGCACGCCAAAGACTTCTACTGGAGACCTTCCTACCGGAACCCCGGTGAAGGCTGGTTCCAAACCTCGCATGGCAATTACCTGCGCGGTGCCATTGTGGGCCATGGCGATATCGACATGCCTGAGGTATTCCGTGTATTGAAAAAATCCGGGTATGACGGATATATCTCGGTTGAATTTGAAGGCATGGAGGATTGCAAAACCGCCTCACGCATTGCCATGGATAACGTCCGCCGCCTATGGGAAGAGGCATAGGGCTGAGTACTTGTTTTAAATGAAATATGAATAGTTACGTATGGCTCAGACAGAAAGTTAGTTCAGTCAGAAAAAGTAGTGGAGGGGGCGAAATCGATTCTGAAGAAACGAAGCTAAAAGCTTTCTGCAAGAAAGCTACTTCGTAAGCATTAACTCGCCTTTATCACCGGATTTCCCCTTTTGAGAAAGGGGATTAAAGAAATCTGGGGATAAGAGCGATCGGAAGAACGATTCGCAACCGGAACGTCTACCTGCTGGACGTTAATTATTTTATATATGGAGGAATCAGCACTATGCCCAAATTGAAAGTCGCCGTTATCGGTGCCGGATCCATATCCGATTGCCATTTGCAAGCGTACGCCAGTAACCCGGAGGTTGAAATATACGCCATCTGTGACCTGAATGCAGTACGTGCCACTGAAGTCGCGAAGCAATATAATGCACCTCATGTGTTTACCGATTATAAGGAACTGCTCGCAATGCCCGAAATTCATTCCGTCAGCATCTGTACATGGAACGACTCCCATGCGGAGATTAGTATTGCTGCTCTGGACGCGGGCAAAAACGTGCTGTGTGAGAAACCACTATGCCAAACCGTTGAGGATGCGCTCGAAGTAGAGAAGGCCGTTCACCGCAGCGGAAAGCTACTTCAGGTCGGTTTTGTTCGCCGCTATAGCGACAATGCACAGATTCTGAAGAAGTTTATCGACGAGGGTGAACTGGGCGAGATCTATTATGCCAAAGCCTCCAGTCTGCGTCGTCTAGGCAATCCGGGTGGCTGGTTCTCGGATATCAACCGCTCCGGCGGCGGCCCGCTGATCGATATCGGGGTACATGTGATCGACATATGCTGGTATCTGATGGGCAGACCGAAGGTGAAATCCGTCTCCGCTAACGTATCCAATCGATTAGGAAACCGCTCGAACATTAACAATCTATCGTTCTACAAAGCAGCGGACTATGACGCGGAGCAAAACACCGTAGAGGATATGGCAAATGCCCTGATTCGTTTTGAGAATGGCGCGAGCCTACTCGTGGATGTCAGCTTCACGCTTCATGCCAAAGCGGATGAGACCTCGGTCAAACTATATGGCGACAAAGGCGGTGCCGAGTTGGAGCCGGAAATTTCGATCATCGGTGAGAAATTCAACACTATTTTGAACATGACCCCACAGGTAGACTTCAAATCATTCGATTTTATGGGTTCGTTCCGTAATGAAATTAACCATTTTATCGACAGTACGCAGGGCCGCAAAGAAACACTTAGCCCCGTCGAAGACGGCGTCGAAGTGATGAAAATGCTCTGTGCCATCTATGAATCAGCCCGTCAGGGCCGCGAAATCACGCTGTAAAGGTAGGATTGTATTTCGTTGATACTATAGTTGATACTTTACTACTCCCGTGGCATTAAAAGTTATGAGCACTTCGCTCCTTTTCAATGAAAAGCTCCGCTCGGGGCGGGATTCGGAGTCGGCTTCTTGGCCCGCGGTTGGAGTAGAGCAGGGAGCGAGTGCTAACGAATCTCAGGCGTCTTATTTAAGGATTCGAAGCGCTGGCAGGAATCTAAGGAACCTGACACATGCTATATCAGAATAAGCAGCAGTATACAGCGTTTTTATCAGCTAATTTCGTGAAATAACGTGTCTGATGTTCCTTACAATTTAAAAAAAGGACCAAAAGGCTAAATAAGACGCCCTGTGTTCCTTAGAAACAACTTTACCCATTTGCCAGGATCAGCCGCTTGGATTTCCCTTATAGAGACAAGGGAAATAAGGGGTTCCATAGTGATTGAAGATGGCACCGCACTCGAAATAACAAAGTTACTACGCCCCTTAATAGTTAAACTAGCGTTTACGCCAAAACGGAGAGTGCAGAACCAATCTGAAGAAGCGAAGCGCTCGCCTTTATCACTGGATTTCTAACAATTATACAGTGAAATAAGAGAAATCTGGGGATAACAGCGATCGAAAGATGGTACTGCACTCGGAGTGACCAGGCGTAACATGCATGGTTTATCTTTTATCCAATCCAGAGGAGATGAAACAGGATGAGCGAAGCCAAAGAAATCGTACTGGAGCAGGAAGAGCAGTTTGTCGAAGCCGGCGTGCACAATTTTAGCAAAGAGGACGAGTGGATCAAACCGGAGGACCCGCTGCTGAATGAGCGGTTGGAGTGGTTCAAGGACCAGAAGCTGGGGCTGATGATGCACTGGGGGCCGTATTCCCAGCTTGGCCTCGTGGAATCCTGGGCGCTGAGCGACGAGGACGGCGATTGGTCACGCGATGACATCGACTGGACGGTTGACATGGAAGACTTCAAGCGGGAATACTTTGATCTGAACAAAACCTTTAATCCGATTCGTTTCCAGCCTGAGGAATGGGCGCAGATGGCGGCAGATAACGGGTTCAAATATTTCCTGTTCACCACCAAGCACCATGACGGTTTCTGCATGTGGGATACCAAAACGACGGATTATCGAATTACGGGTAAGGACACTCCTTTTCATACCCATAAGTATGCGGACATCTGTCGAGCACTGTTTGACGCTTTCCGGGCCAAAGGACTCGGCATCTCAGCGTATTTCTCCAAAGCGGACTGGCATACCCCTTATTACTGGGCACCGGGCATGGAGCGTGGACGTCATATGTGGCGCGGCCCTTCGTATGATCCCCATAAGTATCCGTGGCTGTGGGAGAAATTCGTGGAGTTCACACATGAGCAGATCATGGAGCTGCTGACGAATTACGGGCGGATCGAATGTCTGTGGCTGGATGCCGGCTGGGTGCGCGAAGGTCGCCATGGTCAGGATATCAGGCTTGGAGAAGTCGTGGAACGGGCACGTCAGACCACACAACCTTGGCTCCTGTCCGCAGATCGCACTGTCGGTGGACCGTATGAGAATATCGTTACCCCCGAGCAGACCATACCGGAACATCCGATGAACATTCCATGGGAGAGCTGTATTACGGTGGGGAACTCCTTTGCCTTCGGATTCGATGATCAGTATAAAACGGGAAGACAGCTGGCACATATTCTACTCGAAGTTGTGTCCAAGGGCGGTAACCTGGCGCTGAATGTAGGACCACAACCGGATGGGCGTCTGCCAAAAGGGGCAATTCGAGGCATCAAGGGCCTCGGTGAATGGTTGGGTACTCATGGAGAAGGCGTCTATGGAACCCGGATATGCGGGCCTTATTTTACGAAAGATTGGGCCTTCACACAGAAAGAAGAGATCAACACCGTATATGCCTTCCGGATATACCGAAACGAGAATGAGACCGTACAACCACAGTTAATCATTCCTTATCTGGAAAAGGTAGAGCGGATCGAACTCGTCGGTAGCGATGACGTACTTTCGTATCAACAGACGGGAGACGGACTTCTCGTGGAACTGCCACAGTCCGCTACAACCAATGAAGCGCCGATCACACATACGTTCAGGCTGGTCACAAGCGCATAGAGGTTGTTCAAAAAGTCCCCAATTGATCACGAAGTAAACCACGAAGCGAACTCGACATCGAATCTTGCGTTCACCTTCGGAGTCCGGTGCTCATGTAGGTTTGCCTACACTCCGCTCCTCCTCCTTCAGGTTCTCACAACCTTCTCGGTGCTGAATCGTTAACTTTTTGAACTTGCATGTAAGAATGCCATGTCAATTCCGGGGGAGATATAACCACCTCCGGAATTTTTTTATTCATACATAAGGGACACAATTCCCAATAGAAACGGCTCGCAATCGCTTGTCACACAAGGGTTTGTGGAATAAAGAGAAGTCGGAGAAAATTGCAAATTGATAAAAGTTTATCGGGCGATGTACTATCAAATCAAGAAAGCGCTACCTGATATGAATGTTTACATCATGTTTGTTAAACAAGGAACTAGGAACAGAAAAAAGGATGTTTAAGGGATGTAAATGTAATGTATTATTACACTTGAGGTGTAGAAGGAGTGACGCAAATGAGTCGAGCTACGGAAAGCATACCCGCCAAGATGGAACTCCAACAGAGGAAACATGTGGAGCCCAAGCGGCAGCATCCATTCATCAAAAGCCTCAAGAAACACTGGGAACTCTACCTGCTCGTGTTGCCCCCGGTATTGTATCTGTTGATCTTCAAGTACATCCCTATGGTGGGTGTCCAAATCGCCTTCAAGGACTTCAGTGTAGTCAAAGGAATCTGGGGAAGCCCGTGGGTCGGATTCAAACACTTTGAAGCCTTCTTCCAATCTCCAAACTTCTGGCTGTTAATCAAAAACACGATAGGCATCAGCTTTTATTCCTTAATTGCCGGGTTCCCCATTCCGATCCTTCTGGCGCTGGCGCTGAATGAGATTCGAACGGGTTACTTCAAAAAGACTGTGCAGATGGTCACTTACGCTCCGCATTTTATCTCAACGGTTGTTATGGTATCCATTATCATTCTGATGCTCTCCCCGCATGTCGGCGTGGTAGACAAGCTGTTCACACTGCTCGGCTTCCCGATGACGAACTTCATGGGTATTCCGGAATACTTCAAATCGATCTATGTCTGGTCAGGTGTGTGGCAGGGTATGGGATATTCATCAATTATATATATCGCAGCTCTTGCTGGTGTTGATCCATCTCTCTATGAAGCAGCAAAGATGGACGGCGCATCAAGGCTTCGGAAAATATGGCACATCGACCTCCCATCGCTCATTCCAGTCACCGTTATCATGCTGATTCTGAGTCTGGGTAGCATTATGGGCGTGGGCTTCGAGAAAATATACCTGATGCAGAATCCGCTCAACACAAGCGCTTCGGAGGTCATCTCCACGTATGTGTACAAGGTGGGTCTGATCGGAGCGAATTTCAGCTTCTCCTCGGCAGTAGGGTTCTTCAACTCCATTATCAACCTGATCCTGCTGGTTATCGTCAACGGCATATCGCGCAAAGTATCCCAGAACAGCTTGTGGTAAAGGAGGAGTTTATCCATGTTCAACCTGATTAATCGTAACCGGATCAAGGACCCGCTCGGTGACCGCATTTTCATGACATTCAACTATATCTTTCTGTTCGCCATACTGCTAACGGTGTTTTACCCGCTTTTGTATATCATCAGTTCTTCGTTTAGCTCTTCACGAGCCGTGACATCCGGTCAGGTGTGGCTGTTCCCGGTAGACTTTAACATCAAGGCGTACATCTCCATTTTCAAAAGCCAACAGCTTATGCTCGGTTTCTATAACACGATCATCTACACCGTGGTGGGCACGTTCATTAACGTGGTGCTGACCGTCATGCTGGCGTATCCTTTGTCACGAAAATCGTTCTATGGACGAGGTGCCATCATTATTTTCATGATGATCACGATGTTCTTTGATGGCGGTCTGATTCCCACCTACCTCTTGATGAAGGATTTGCACCTGCTCGATACACGTTGGGCGATGTGGCTGCCCGGGGCGCTCGCAGTATTTCAGGTCATCGTGGCAAGGACTTTCTTCCAATCTTCCATCCCGGAAGAACTCGGGGAGGCCGCGGAAATGGACGGTTGCCGGGATATCCGGTATCTGATCAGCGTGGTTCTTCCCTTATCAAAGCCCATTCTGGCAGTCATGACACTCATGTATGCCGTAGGTCACTGGAATGCGTACTTTGATGCATTGATCTACCTGCGTTCCGAGAAATTGTTCCCTCTACAATACGTGCTTCGCAATCTGCTTATCCTGAACGCGGCTGATCCGGCGATGCTCGCCAATACCAGCCAACAGATGCGGGACCAAGGGTTCGAGCAGGTGTTGAAATATGCACTGATTGTTGTCGCGAGCATTCCAATTCTGATCATGTATCCATTTGTACAGAAACATTTTGTTAAAGGGGTCATGGTTGGTTCCCTAAAAGGTTAATCCTTGTGAGTTAAGCCTGGTTGCCTCTTGAAAGGAGGTGGAAGGAACACGCCGGCTTCCGGGGTCGATTTTATAAACGTGCAGTACAAGTCAATAATTTGCCGTTATGAACAAAAAGGAGGAGTCAGATTGAGAAAATCTTGGATTTCGATGTTGTTTCTGGTCTTTGCTTCGGTGGCTTTGTTGTCCGCATGCAGTTCATCCGAGGAATCGGGTGGAAGTAGCGACGGTAGCGGGGAGAGCGGCGGTCCTGTAACCATGACCCTCTTTGCTCCGCAAGGCAAAGCGTCCATGGAAGAGAATGAATTCACCCAATTTATCGAAGACAAGTTCGACGTTACCCTAAAATGGGATCTGGCCCCAACGGACGCCTTGCAGGATCGCAGACAATTGCTGCTGGCTAGTGGTGATTATCCGGAAGTATTTCTTCACGGCAAGTTCACCACCTCAGATCTTCAAACCTATGGAAAACAGGGCGTGTTCCTTCCGCTACAAGATCTAATTCAGAAGTATGGTCCGAATCTGACCAAGATTATGGAAGAGAAGCCATACTTCAAAGAAGCTATTACGGCACCGGATGGCAACATCTATGCGCTGCCTATCTTCAATGAATGTTACCACTGTACGTATGCACAGAAATACTGGATCAACACGGAGTGGCTTGATAATTTGGGCCTGAAAATGCCAACCACAACTGATGAACTGTATACCGTTCTGAAGGCGTTTAAGACACAAGATCCAAACGGTAACGGGAAAGCGGACGAGATTCCACTTACAGGCGCACCGAACAAGTATGTATGGAATGGCAACATTGATGCCTACCTGATGAATAGCTTTATATACAATGACAACGACAAATATCTGATCGTGAACGATGGCAAGGTGAGTTTTGCCGCCAATCAGGAAGGCTGGAAGAAAGGGCTGGAGTACATGAACAAGCTCTATGCAGATGGCCTGATTGATCCGGCTTCCTTTACACAGAATGATCAGGCGATTGGACAGCTGGGGAACAAGGAAGGCGATGAAGTGGTCGGCTCCATTACAACGGCGCTGGTCAGTTATCTCGTGAATACTTATGACAAAGATATCACCCGTCACCAGCACTGGGAGATCGTTCCTCCATTGAAAGGACCAGATGGAGTGCAGACGACAGGCGCCACGCAGAGCGTAGGTGAGTTTGAGTTTGCCATCACGAACAAAGCGACAGAAGCACAGCAGATTGCCGCCATCAAAATCGTAGACTACATGTTCAGTGAAGAAGGTGCGCTGTACGCGGAGTATGGACCAACTGAAGGCAAGGGCTGGAAGAAGGCAGATGCCGATGAGAAAAACATCAATGGCGAGCCGGCCAAATACAGCTACTACAACCTGCCTGAGCGTGATCCAAACGTTGTTGTGAACGAGAGTTGGTCACAGATTGGAGCACATGACTTGTCCAACACGTTCCGTAATCTGTTTGCGGAAGGACAGAATCCTTTAGAAGCAGAGGGTTATGGTACACGTCTGGCTCAAGCTACCAATGTGTATGAACCTTATGCACCCAAAGAAGTATACCCTGCGAACGTATTTATTCGTCCAGAGGATACGGAATCAGCTGCGCAACTGACTACGGCCATCAAGGATTATGTGCAGACGAATATGGCACAGTTCATTATTGGCAGTAAGAGCATTGAAAAGGAATGGGATTCGTATGTCAAAGGCTTTGATGGTCTCGGACTGAGTAATTACCTTGAGATCTACCAGCGTGCCATTGAGAAGAATCAATAATTGAAGGATTCAATATAGAGGCTGTCCCGTCTGTCACCCGTGACCGGGACGGTCTTCTCCTATGACAACCCCACGTCATCCGATATAATGTACTGAATATTTATGGAAAATTAGCGATCAGCACAGATGTTTGTCGTCATTCAGCATGAACAGTAACGGTGGGGGGATCTCGGAGATGAACAACAATTGGTTTAGACGTTTGCTGTTATCGTATCTGCCTGTTTTCTTTATTGTGACGACCATTCTATTCTTTATTTTCTTTCAAGTATTCAATGAACAGAACCGTAGAGAAGCGCTCAAGGCCAATGAATTTCTGGCCTCTCAGGTCACGCAATATCTGGACAACTCCCTGCGTTCCATCGACTTCAAGGTACTGCGTGAGATTTTGACCAACCCTAACTTGAAGAATTATTTCTCGGTATCTGGCAGCGATGATGTGTATGCCGGCATTCAGGCGGTCCAGGTGGTTGATGAATTGAAAATAGAGTATCCGCTGATTGATTCAATTTATCTCGTTCGATACGGGGATGGCACGGTCTTCAGTAACGGGAAGGCTGTTCCGATTGAAGAGTTCCCGGATGCAGACTTTATTGCAGATAGCCGGTCAAGGGATGAACAGAAGTGGGCAGGGGCACGAGCGTTCCGAGCTTTTCCTTCACAAGCGACGGAGCAGGTGATTACGATTGTGCGAAGTGTAGGAAACGGCAAAGGACTTGTGGTGACAAATGTGGACCTGAGTACCCTGAGGAAATCCATTATGCAGATGTATGATCCGGAATTTACGTTTGTGAACATCTTCAACCGTTCGGGCGGCAATCTGTGGGATAGCAGCATGCCAGGAGGGGTTGCAGCTTCTACTAAAACCACGTCGGGAGAAGTCTTCTCCGAATTTACGTCGAGTTATAGTGGTTGGAAGGTGCAGACAGGTCTCAACAATGGAAAAATCGTTAAATGGACGCTGCAATTTTATAATATCTGGTTTGCCTTTGCTGTAGTGGTTGTGTTGATTGGTGTGGTGTGGGTGATCTATGTTACCCGCAGAAACTACAAGCCGATTCAGCAAATTGTCACGTTAATTCAGACCGTCTCTTCGCAGAAGCAATCGGGGCTCAACTATGGCAAGGAGAATGAGTTTCGATTCATCCATACAACGCTGGAACGCATGATTGATCAGACGAGGCAATATCAGGAGGAGCACGAAGAGAATCTGATTTTGCAGAAAAAAATGTTCTTTCAGGAGTTGCTGGAGGGCACACGAGACTTTACGAGCACGGAGCTGACAGCGGAGATGAAGAAGTTCAAACTGCCTGAGCTGGAGCATCATTGGGCCGTCATGGTAGTTGAAATGGATCGGTATGATGCATTTGTGACGGAGTATCATGATCAGGACCAATCCCTCTTGAAATTTGTGTTATCCAGTATCCTGCAGGAGAGTGCGCGTCATGAAGGAACGGAAGTATGGGCTGAATGGATCTCCGATCAGCGTCTGTACGCCATCCTCTGGATTCCGGCAATGGAACAGGCCGAGGAGACCGAGCATCGATTGCTCGCTGGTTATCTGGACAGAATCGATCAGTATCTGAACTTCACCGTGACCATTGGTGTTGGTCGGGTCGCTGTTGATATTCGGGGGCTGAGAGCTTCATTGAAAGAAGCTGTGCACGCGCTGGACTATAAGGCTGTACTGGGCATGAATCGCATCATTCCCTGTAGCGATGTACCGAATTCGACCAATGATGTGTATGAGTTTCTGAAGACCATCTCACTGCTCGTGCAGGCAATGCGCTTGTCGGACGATATCTGGGAAAAACATTTTGAAAGACTGTTTGAACAGATTAGTGAGTCCGTTCTGTCCCGTCAGGAGATTATGAATACGATCCAATTGTTATTTCAACATTACAATCGGGAATTCGCCGAACTTCCACGGGAGTATCAGGAGTCATGGGCTGCTATATTCACCCCGCTTCTTCCAAGGCTTGAGGGCTGGGAGACGTTAGACGATCTGCGTGAGCTGTGTTGGGAAGGCTTCAGGGAACTGGCGCTGCAGATGCAGACGCTGCATTGTTCCCGAAAACACAGATCGAATATTTTGGAGATTCGCAAATACATCGAAGAGCATTACAACAATCCTGATCTGTCACTGAACTACCTTAGTGATCTATTCGATATTAATCCGAAGTATCTGAGCAAGCTTTTCAAGGATGAGATTGGGGAGAAGTTTGTGGATCTGCTCATTAGTCATCGCATCGAAAAAGCCAAGCTACTCATGCAGGAGACCGATAAGGCTATTCAGGAGATCAGTGAGGAAGTGGGATACACAAACTATAATTCCTTCAACCGGGCTTTCAAAAATGTGGTGGGTGTGGCACCAAGTGACTACCGCAAAGCCATGTGAGTGCATGCGCCTAACTAATTCCGAACGCATAAGGAGAATGTGCATATGGACTATAAAGATGCTTCGCTTCCCATTCAGGAGCGGGTTCAGGATCTGATCGGACGGATGACAACGGCAGAGAAGATTGGACAACTCATTCAGCCGATGGGATGGAAGACGTATGATAAAGCAGCTGATGGTACAGTACAGGTGACGGAAGAGTTCAAAGCGGACATGGAACAGGGCGGTGTCGGTTCTCTGTATGGTGTGCTTCGGGCCGATCCATGGACTGAAGTGACGCTGGAAACGGGGCTTACCCCACGGCAGGGAGCCGTTGCCACAAATGTCATTCAGCAGTATGCCATGGAGCATTCCCGGCTGGGCATACCCATTTTGTTTGGGGAAGAGTGTTCCCACGGGCATATGGCGATCGGGGCAACAGTTTTTCCGGTACCGTTAATGGTGGGAAGTACGTGGAATATGGAGCTGTACCGCAAGATGTGTGAAGCCATCGCTGTGGAGACCCGGAGCCAGGGGGGAGCGGCAACGTATTCCCCGGTGCTTGATGTCGTACGTGACCCGAGATGGGGACGGACGGAGGAATGTTTTGCCGAAGATCCATACCTAATCGGTGAATTCGCAGTAGAAGCCATGAAGGGACTACAGGGTGACCGCCTTGATTCCAACCAGACAATTGTCGCTACACTTAAGCATTTTGCGGCTTATGGCAGTTCGGAGGGTGGGCGGAATGCTGCTCCAGTTCATATGGGCTTACGTGAATTACATGAAATAGATCTGTTGCCGTTCAAAAAAGCAGTGGAAGCCGGGGCTTGTTCCGTCATGACCGCTTATAACGAGATAGATGGCGTACCGTGCACGTCCAGTACGTATCTGCTGAATGACCTTCTGCGCGAGCAGTGGGGTTTTGATGGATTTGTCATTACTGATTTTGGTGCCATTCAGATGTTGGTCCATGGACATAACACCGTCGAGAACGGGGAGCAGGCCGTGGCACAGTCCCTTCAGGCAGGTGTAGACATGGAAATGTCCGGGTACATGTACCGCAAACATCTTGGTCAGGCGCTTGAGCAGGGATTGATCGAAGAGAAGGATCTGGACTTGGCTGTGTGGCGGGTACTGGAGATGAAATTCAGACTGGGGCTATTTGAAAAGCCTTTCGTAGATCCTGACTTTGCAGAACAGGTCATCGGATGTGAAGACCATACACAGCTGGCGAGGGAAGTTGCACAAGAGGGGATTGTTTTACTGAAAAATGAGGGAAATACTCTTCCGCTTGCCAAAACAGGTACAAAGCTAGCTGTCATTGGTCCGAACGCGAACCATATCTATAACCAGCTCGGGGACTATACCTCGCCACAGCCGAGAGAGCAGATCGTCACCGTACTGGATGGCATTACGCGCAAGCTTGGTGTGGATTCGGGTCAGGTGCTGTACGCACCCGGTTGTCGGATTAAAGGCGATTCCAGGGAGGGCTTTGCACAAGCGCTCGCCTGTGCGGAACAGGCCGATGTCATCGTGATGGTGATGGGTGGTTCCAGCGCCCGCGATTTTGGTGAAGGTACGATCGACTTGCGGACAGGTGCGTCTGTGGTGACCGATGATCCATGGAACGATATGGAGTGCGGTGAGGGCATTGACCGGGCGTCTTTGAATCTCATGGGTGTTCAATTGGAGCTGGTGCAGGAGGTACATAAGCTGGGGAAACCCGTTATCGTTGTGTATATTAACGGCCGCCCCATTGCTGAACCTTGGATTGATGAGCATGTCCATGCCATTGTGGAAGCGTGGTACCCCGGACAGGAAGGTGGTAACGCGATTGCGGATATTCTGTTTGGCGACGTGAATCCATCTGGTCGTCTTACCGTCTCCATTCCCAAGCATGTTGGGCAACTTCCGGTCTACTATCATGCCAAACGCACTCGTGGCAAACGGTATCTGGAGATGGATCTGGCGCCGCAGTACCCGTTTGGATATGGACTGAGCTACACCGAATTCAAATACGAGAATGTAAGAGTAATGCCAGAAATCATCGGCCCGGACGATGAAGCTCAGGTGATGGTTGAAGTCACGAATACCGGAGCGGTTGCGGGAAGCGAGGTTGTGCAGTTGTACATCACGGATGTGTCGGCTTCGGTTACGCGGGCTGAAATGTCACTTAAGGGTTTTCGTAAAATTCATCTGAAGCCAGGACAGACCCAGACCGTTACATTCCCTGTGCAAAAAGAACATCTCGCACTGATCGACTCTCGTCTCCAGTCTGTCGTAGAACCGGGTGAATTCAGGCTCATGGTTGGCCGCAATTCTATGGATTGGACCGCCTGCAGTCTGCACATTCAGAAGGTGGGGGTGGAGGTATGATTCGAATTCAGCGATTCATCGAAGATCTGAAGCACCGACAATGGCTGGATACGATCGAGCTTCCAGCGTGGGAGATGCAGAGGGCCAGATACATTCGGCCAGGGGAATACGAGTACGAGCAGGTATATGAAAATAAAGATGAGCAGGCAGACAAGGCCATGCAAAGCTTGAATCCGCTGAACAGCGTACATGGAACGACGTATTTTCTGAGCAAACGTGTGGAGATTCCGGAGGAATGGCAAGATCAGGCTATTGGTCTGATCTTCGAGGCCGGAGGAGAAGGGCTGCTGAAGGTGAATGACATGCCTTATCATGGACTGGATCGGAATCACGGGTTCGTGCCCCTTCCGAGGAGTCGTGTTGGCAATACGCCGCAGTTGGAGATTGAACTCTATGATCCGATTCCAGAGCCGCATGACCCACTCAACCGACAAGCTGTTATTCAGCCGCCTATTCAGGGCATTCGGGCAGCATTGGTTCATGTTAATCAGCCACTGCAGAGCCTGATGTACAGCGTGACGGTACTCGCCGAGTCGCTCCGGGCATATAACGAGAAGGAGCCCAAGCGGATGGCACTTGTTCAGGCTATTCATCAGGTGATGGATAACATGTACAATGACCCGGAACGCTGGAATGATGCAACCTGGATACAGAACTTCGAATATGTATTAGCACAGTCAGTACAGCAGGAAGACCCGGAGGAATATCGGAGTGGCTTCATGCATCTGGTTGGACAATCCCACATTGATATTGCCTGGCTGTGGCCTGTACGTGAGACGGTTCGCAAGTCCAGTCGCACGTTCTCGACCATGTGCACCTTGATGGATACGTACCCGGATTTTGTGTATTCCCAGAGCCAACCGCAGTTGTACGCCTTCGTGAAGGATCATTACCCGGAGCTGTACGAGCGAGTTAAAGCCCGTATTGCTGAAGGCCGCTGGGAGCTGGTCGGAGGCATGTGGGTCGAGCCGGATCTGAATATTCCGAGTGGCGAGTCGTTAGTTCGGCAGATTCTGTATGGACAGAACTTCTATCAGGCGGAGTTTGGCAAACGCTCCAACATCGAGTGGCTGCCGGATACCTTTGGCTACTGCGCTTCCTTACCGCAGATGCTGAAACTCGCGGGTATTCCTTATTTTATGACCACCAAGCTGAATTGGAATGATACCAATGCGTTTCCGTATGACCTCTTCGACTGGGTAGGCATAGATGGCACTTCCGTGCTGGCATATCTGAATCATGGGGTGAATGAACATACGCGTCCCAAAGATGTGGATGAACATTGGCAATCATTTAAACAAAAGGATGTTCACCCTGAGCAAATGTTGCTTTACGGACATGGCGATGGTGGTGGCGGCGTGACGAATGAGATGGTGGAGTTTGCGGAGCGATCCCATTTGATGGTGGGGCAGCCAATCAGCAAATTCAGCACAGCAGGGGCTTTTTTTGAAGACATATCATTAAATAATCCGACGTTGCCGAAATGGCACGGGGACTTGTATCTGGAACTGCATCGCGGAACGTATACAACTCATGCAAGGAACAAACGTAGCAACCGTAAGGCAGAGGTATTATATCGGGAAGCGGAAATCTGGGGGCAATTTGCCGGGGCTTACGGCGCGAACACGAAGAATGATCTGGATGAAGGCTGGAAGTTGATTATGCTCAACCAATTCCATGACATTATTCCGGGAACGTCGATTCCTGAAGTTTACGTAACGTCCACCGAGGAGTACACGAAAGTATTTGCACTGGGTACATCCGCACTACGGGAAACGCTGGATACCCTTGCGGAGAACATTGTAACAGATGAAGTCGATGGTCTTCCTTACATTATATTCAACAGCCTCGGCTGGAAACGCGGAGAAAATATCACCATTACAGGGGATGCTCACCTCGCCAGGATGGCAGCATTTGATCGTCAAGGAAATCGTCTGGCCTGTGATCTTGAACAAAAGGAAGACAAGTATACGTTGCTCGTGCATGTTCCGTCGATTCCTGCCTTTGGGTATACAACCATATGGCTGCGCGAAGCATCGGATGTTATCCTTCCAGTAAGAGAAGAAAAATCCTTCCCTTCCACGTGGGAAACTGAATTTTACACGCTTGAGTTTAATGACTTGGGAGAGATCACTCGATGGTATGACAAAACGGTAGGACGTGACTGGCTGAAGCCCGGTGATCGGGCGAATGAGTGGCAGTTTTTCCACGACAAACCGACGTACTGGGATGCATGGGATATCGATCCACGATTTGAATCTCAGCGAGCTGGTGCGGTGCAGTTGATCTCCAGAGAGATTGTACAGCGCGGGGCTACGCGAGATGTACTACGCTTTGTCTGGAAGTTGAATCAATCGGAGATCAGTCAGGATATCATTTTGCATCGTTACCAGCGGCGTGTTGATTTCCGTACAAAAGTGAACTGGAATGAGAGCCATAAACTGCTCAAGGTGGCATTTCCGGTGGACCTGGTGGCAGCCAAAGCGGCTTATGAAATTCCGTTTGGAGCGTTGGAGCGTCCAACTCATAACAACACCAGTTGGGAGCAGGCGCAGTTCGAGGTCTGTGGACATCGTTGGGCGGATATCTCGGAGGGCAACAGCGGTGTGAGTTTGCTGAATGATTGCAAGTACGGGTATGACATCAAGGATCGGACGATCCGCCTGTCTCTGCTTCGTGCTCCGAAATGGCCGGATGAACATGCCGATCAGGGCGATCATGAATTCACGTATTCGATCCTGCCACACCAGGGCGATTGGCGACAAGCTGCCGTCGTTCGCCGGGCGATGGAGCTTAACCATCCGGTGGAAGTTGTGGCAGCGAGTCAGTCTTCCGGTCACTTGCCAGCTGAACATGCTTGGGTTCAGTTCCACAGTGAACATGTCATTCTGGATGCAATTAAGGCTGCGGAAGACGGCTCGGGAACGGTGCTGCGTTTCTACGAATCATCCGGAGGTCGGGAAACGGTGCAGGTTCAGTGTGCTGAAAAGGAAATCAAAGCGTCCATCATTAATCTTCTGGAGGATGAGATCCATCCGTTGGCTTGTTCAGCCGGCACAATTGAACTGACATTCAAACCGTATGAGATCAAGTCGGTGAAACTTGTTGATATCAGTAATGAGTCGAACCTTACATTTACATGAGAACGTAGAGTTACTCACTCAATCACAGGAGGTATGACATGAAATTAACGAATAAGATCGGTGTCATCGTGGATAGTTTTGGCGTAGGTGTACGGGAAGGGTTGAACAAGGCCAAAGACGTAGGTGCAGAAGGTGTGCAGATCTATGCCGTCAAGGGAGAGATGGACCCTGAAAATTTGTCACCTGCGGCGCGTAAGGAGTTGAAGAGTTACATCGATTCGTTGGGTCTCGACATTTCAGCATTGGTCGGCGATCTGGGCGGACATGGGTTCCAGGTCAAGGAAGATAATCCGTGGAAAGTAGAGAAGTCGAAGCGGATCGTGGATCTGGCCCTCGATCTGGGCACCAACATCGTCACAACACATATCGGCATTGTTCCACATGATCCTTCATCGGAAGTCTACGCTACGCTGCATGCTGCTTGTGAGGAATTGGGCCAATACGCCAAAAGTGTTGGCGCATACTTTGCCATTGAGACAGGACCGGAAACGGCTGCTGACTTGAAAGGATTCCTGGATACGCTGTCGACCAACGGAGTATCGGTGAATTTTGACCCGGCGAATATGGTGATGGTGACCGGAGATGATCCGGCGCGGGGCGTTCATCTGCTCAAGGATTACATCGTACATACTCATGTGAAGGATGGTGTGCGGCTGAAGGAAGTTGACCCACGAGACGTATACGGAGCGGTCGGTTATGCCCCTATGGATCACGATAAGATTGCCGAGATGGTCTCTGCCGGGACTTTCTTCCGTGAGGTGCCGCTGGGCGAGGGTGGCGTTGATTTTGACGGATACTTTGCAGCGCTTCAGGAGATTGGGTACACCGGTTATCTGACGATTGAGCGTGAGGTAGGCGATCAGCCGGAGCGGGACATTCGCAAAGCGGTTCAATTTATCCAACAATATCGATAGGGAGCTGAGCAGATGAAACTGGGCCTGAGCACGTATAGTTTGTTGAACGATTTGAATTCGGGTGAGATGACGGTGCTGGATGTGATCGACTGGATTGCGGCGAACGGCGGCGAGCATATGGAGATGGTACCTTACGGTTATACCGTGGAGGATAATCACGATCTGGCGGATGCGATTCGGGAACGGGCAGCGACTGCGGGTATTGAACTGTCCAACTACTCGATGCCAGCCAATTTCGTTCAGGATACGGAAGAGACGTTTGAAGAGGAGATGGCTCGGGTCAAAAGGCATGTGGATGTCGTACACCGGATGGGTGTAAAACATATGCGTCATGACGTCACGGCGTTTACCCTGCCGAAAGAGAAGATGACCATTGCCTGGTTCGAGGAACATCTGCCGCTGATGGTACGGGGAAGCCAGATCATTGCGGACTATGCCGCGCAGTTTGGCATCACGACAACCATTGAGAATCACGGCTTCAGCGTGCAGGCGAGTGACCGGGTGCAGCGTGTGCTGCATGCTGTGGATCGTCCGAACTTTAAGACAACACTCGATATTGGCAACTTCATGTGTGTGGATGAGAACCCGATCATCGGCGTCATGAAAAATCTGCCGTACGCTTCTCTGGTCCACTTCAAAGATTTCTACTTCCGTCCTTATGATGAGCATCCGGGTGAGGGTGAATGGTTCACGACAGCCTACGGCAACTTTCTGCGTGGGGCCATCGTTGGACAAGGTGACATTCCAATTCGTAAAATTGTAAAGCTGATCAAAGACTCCGGCTATGATGGAAACATTACGGTGGAGTTCGAAGGCATGGAGGAATGCAAATCCGCATCCAAAATCGCCATGGACAACCTGCGCCGCTTCTGGGAAGAGGCGTAACGAAGCATGATGAAACATAATAAGGGAATGGATCAAGGGCCACTTTTCGAAGTGGCTCTTATTGTTGATCATCAGGATTCTGGACTGTCCATCGGTCCAGGATCATTTCGATGTAACGCATGGTATCCGTTGTCATACCATATACACGAGCTGGCTGATCATCCTCTGGGGCGATATAATCCCAATATTTTTCTGCCAATTCTGCATTCCCTTGAAAAGCCCTTTCAGCATAATCAGAGATTCGGATGGCCAGTAACCGTGAGGCTTCGGAATCCGGAGGTTCCATCTTGCATGTATGAACATCTTTAAGAATATCAGCCCATTCCATGGATATTGAATTGTTCTGATTATTCAGAGGTAACGATTCCATTTCTTCAGGTGTAAAAACATCTTGACGGAACTTGCCCGGAGGTTGATCCAGTTCACGGATGAAACCCAACATCTCATCCAGACTGATTGTACCGGAGGCTCTGATGGCATATAGGGTTGAAAAAAGAAGATGCTCGACCTTGCTTAATCTCTCCTGCTGTTCTTTGACAACGGCCAGTTGTTGTTCCAACGTATTATTCCATAATGTGAGGGTACTCTCTGGTTCAGAGCGAGCAGCATCCTGATCGAGGAATTCTCCAATCTCATTCAATTTAAAATGCATTTTCTTCAGAATGGTAATCTGCTGAAGCCGTAAAATATCCTTTTCACCATATAAGCGATACTGATTGTTCTCATTACGGGCCGGTCGCAGTAAACCCAGCTTTTCATAATAATGCAGTGTTCGGATGGATACTCCGGTATGTTTGGATAGTTGTCCAACGGTATACAACAGGCAGATCCCTCCCTCATGATTTATGTATTCTCCACCAGCGCCATGCATTGAGCACCGCCAGAATGATCCCACCGACGAAGATTATCATCATATACAAAATAAATATTTCGGCCAACCCGTTATCTTGCGCGGTATAGTTTAACAATGCCGGTCTATCACCTGGCATAACAACGAATCTGGCTACTTCCAGGTAAGCGATATGAAATCCGATGGAGGCCCATAAAGATCCGGTCAAACTGCGCAGAAGCTGTAACGTAATACCATAGGTCAAGAGCAGGATCATATAATCCAAGGTTATCCGGTTTCCGGCATCCATACCGACGAGCTCTTGCAATAGGCTGACACTCATCGGAACCAGCAGAAAGAGTATGATTTGAGTTAAATAAGCGAAAAACACAGGAAGTCGCAGTCTGAAGCGTAATCCATCATAGACCATGCCTCGCATGGATAGTTCCTCTGGCAAAGCTTCATACAAGAAAGCAACACAACTATTAAGTACGACAGCAAGGAGGAGCTCGGCTGAGAAGTGCCACTCCGTAATCGTAATCCAGTTGTTCATACTGGCTATCGCTAACCCGATGAAGGCCAGAGAAGTGGCAAATAATGCGCCAAAGAGCAAGTGAATTATGCTTTTTCCTGTCAGAGGAAGAAGAACGGACTTCATATGGAAGTGCCTTCGAATGACGAGTAGTACGGGCAATACGATACTAATAATGACAACAGCTTGGATGAGATGAACCATCCATTCACCAGCAACAATAGTGCTGACAAACTCCCCTGCGAGTGTAGCAAAAAACAGACCCAATGTCATCGTCAACCAACTCATTCCAATAATGGCTATTCCACTGCTGCGTCGTTTCTTGGTTACATGTTCAGGTGACATACTCATGCTAATCCCCTCCTGAAGCCAGTATAAACCCTCGAGTTAACGTCAGGGTCAAGCAGGAAATATGCCTATCAGAATATGGTTCTGCGCAAGGATTAAGTTACGAGCAGCACAAGTGTGGTATACTGGATATATTCAGCCTGATAATAACTGGCTATGGATAGGAGATGTCACTGATCTATGCAGGTATTCGAGGACTGGAATCAGAAAGTAAAGAGGACGTTTAATGCTACGAACCCCGAGGTAGTATTGACGGTATCGGAAGCTGGAAGTTTGCTTGGTTTGACCAAAGACCAGATGAAACTGTACGTGGACAAGAACAAACTAACGAAGGTCCCGATCATGAGAAGTGTTCACCGATACCTCTTATTGAAAAGTGAAATAGATAACATCGTTCAAGCTCGATAACTTCATAGGATTGAACACAACCATTTTACCGATAGGATTCGGGAGAGTGGTCTTTTTTTTATCGGAAAGGGGACGGAACTTGCTGAATAAAGTGTCAGGTTGGTTCTATCAGCGGGTGAATTGGAAATGGGTTGCAGCTGCGGTTGTTTTTTTTGCCTGTTTTATTGCATTCATTCTGCCCTGGCAGGCGGCAAAGTCGGAGGAGGCCACCGGTGGAGGGCAGTCCCCGGATTCGTCTTTTCTGTACACGGCGGATGATCTTTATCAGATGGCTGAGCAGTATGGTGAAGCAGGGCGGAGCGCCTATATTCAGGCACGGTTCACATTTGATCTCATATGGCCCTTAGCCTATCTGTTCCTCTTAGTTGTTCTGTTATCGATACTCTATCGTGTGCTTCCGGTAAAAAGTCGCTGGCGTTGGGTGAATCTGATTCCGGTCTTAGGTTGGGTTATGGACATGCTTGAAAATATAGGTGCGTCCCTGATCATGTATCGTTATCCTGAACGTACACCTGTGCTTGCTGAACTCACTCCGATATGTACCCTGTTGAAATGGTGTCTGATCTATGCCAGTTTTGCAGCACTGGTTCCGGGTGTTCTGATCACGGTTCTCTACTACATACGCAGGCGCAAGAAGTAGTGGGAGAGGGATGGATTAAGAATATGTTGGTAACCCTAATCGTGTAAAGGTCCGCAGTGATGAGTGCAGAAATATACGCTTGTCAAAGGACAACCTGTTCATATATACTCATGTCGCAAGTGGCGTGAATCGTATAATTAGAAGAGCCCAAGGAGATGAAGAACGCATGTCGATCAGCTTGAATGTGTATCTGGTTACAGACGGTAATGGACGTGAAGCGGTAGATTTTTATCAAAAGGCATTTGGAGCCGAAGTGCTCGCGCTTCAAACATTTGGCGACGGTCCATCTGACCCGAATCACCCCATCCCGCCAGAAGCGAAAGACCGTATTATGCATGCTTCTTTGCAGATTGGTAGCTCAGTATTAATGTTGTCTGATACGTTTCCAGGTATGCCGTACACTGTAGGTAATCATGTTACGGTTACGGTGAACACGGATACGACGGATGAAGCCAAAGCGATTTTCAACCAGTTGCAAGACGGTGGCGAAGTGAAAATGCCGATACAAGAAACGTTCTGGAGTCCAGCCTACGGTTCGGTTGTCGATAAGTTTGGCGTACAGTTTCAGATCAGTGCTACGCCGGGACAAGCTTAAGAGTGTACTCTTCGCTAATATAGCCTACAAATGGCAAAACCTCCGCGATCTGCTTCAGGCAGTCTTGGAGGTTTTTTGCTTTTTTTTGTAATGACTCGTGATTAGTCTTCCTTCTGAATCTTGGAAGGATTGTTGATTTTATAGGGAACCGGGTTACGTGTCAGCTTCTTCTTGATAATTTTCGCTTCAAACGTGATAACGTCGCCCACTTCCAGTTCCTGTTTCTTAACGGTGGCACTGTGGCTAGACCAGGCTTCCCCAACATCAATGACGTCTGGCTCCGTAATGGTAACTGCTTCATAGATGATGACTTCGTCGTCATTGTCAGAGAAGTGATTCGGTACGGTGGTGAACTCTTTGACAACGGCACTCATCTTCACTTTGCCTTCGGGCAGATCAATCTTGACGCTCTTAGCTTTGCTCGCTGTTTTGGCTTTAGGTTTGGCTTCACTGGCTGCCCCAGACTGAGGTCCAACATACTCTTCTACTAGCCCATCCGGATCACCCTTCATCCCCGAGGAGAATTCATCTGTGTCCGTGTCGTCCGAATCATCCAGATCCGGCGGAATTTCATCCAGGTTAACCAGGGCATCTGGAATTTGCGTAAGTTCAGCAGGGGTAACTGGTACGACTGTATCCGAAGTTGTCGATTCTGTGCTGCGATCTGACCCGGCATTACTTATGCTTCTGGCACTGTAACTGGACGCTTGCATTTCCTTCAGATAAGACGGGTGAATACAATGCTTTTGTCCATTATCCAGTTGAATAACGGCTGCCATGTGATCGACATATCCAATGATGGTGCACGGCATGTTTAATCCGTTTCCTTTATAATAGAACGTTTTGAGTTTGGTCGCTTTACCAGAAAGCAGACCCCACTCCTGACATTTCTCAATCAGTTCATCTTCGTTATCCAGCGCAATAAAATCCTGCGGTTCAATCATAAATGCGTATGTCATATGGAATTTCCGCCCTTCCAATCCATTCTTCATGTTCATCGTTTCCAAATTACAACCAGTGTATCACAAATGAGCATTTTGCATAAATCGAAACGCTGAAATCTGTACTCGGAGATGAAGATTATCAACGCCTGCTCACAGAGGCCTATGCTATAATTTGATCAGAATGTAAGGTGGGAAGGTTGCCTTGATATACATATTTCAGGAAGGGAAGATCTGCATGAAGAAAAAAGTAAATCATCAAGCTGTATGGCTTGCTATAGGTGTTGCCATGGGAGTCAGCATTGGTACGGCTACGAAGCAGCTTGGACTCGGGATTGCTTTTGGCTTGGCGCTTGGCATTGTGATTGGTTCGGTGGTTAGCAAACGTGCGGGGCCAGACTCGGAACATATGCTCAGCGAGCATGTCCGGGAATTGCACAAACCAGATGACTGGGAAGACGCGCTGCATTGCTCGCAGGATCATCCGGTGCTTATCCTGAAACACAGCACGACTTGTCCAACCAGTGCGAGAGCGTACAGAGAGTTTATGGCGTTTGTAGGCACCCATGCATCAGATCCCAAACAACCTATGGACTACCGCATCGTCAAAGTGATTGAAAATCGTTCGTTGTCCCGCCATATTGCAGAGGAAACAGAGGTTCACCATGAGTCACCCCAGGTACTTCTGCTCGATCAGGGGCAAGTCATCCATCATACCTCTCATGGCAAAATCACAAAAAAGAGATTATTGCAGTGGGCACAGAATCCATTTGGATAAATAGTAAATCTTATAGACCCGTTCTTTTCAGCCCATTGCTGAGGAGAGCGGGTCTTTTTTACGTTTTTTTTACACCCATGGAGGCATTTCTTTACCCCTTTTTTACAGCGTTTCATATTACGATTTTACATGTAGCAGGTGCAGAGAACGGTAGAGAGAGGGAGGAAGGGCACATGGTGAATGATGCCACGATGATTGGATTGGTTGTGCTGCTGTTTGCGGTGTTTTGGGGATTCGTGAAATTCTGCGAGAAGGCTTGAGGGTAGAGAGGGGGATGCCAAATGATTGTCATCGGCATGATTGTACTCGCACTGGTGATATATCTCGGTTATGTGCTGGTGAAGCCGGAGAAATTCTGATGCTGACAATGTGCGTAATGCACGAACAAGTGAACGTCGAATAGGGAGGAAATGCGGATATGGGTATCGGTGTAGTGCAAGTAGCGGTGACGCTGCTTATCATCCTACTGCTGGTGAAACCGGTGGGAAAATATATAGTGAACGTGTTTGATGGACAGCGAACGGGGTTGGATCGGATTTTTGGCGGACCGGAGCGACTGCTCTATCGAGTAATGGGAGTACGCGAGAACGAATCGATGGGGTGGAAAAAGTACCTCACGGCTGTTCTCCTCTCCAACTTTGTAATGTTGGTGTTGATGTTTCTGGTGCTACGGCTGCAAAAGTATTTACCGCTCAATCCGGATGGCATCGGCAATATGCCAGCGGCGCAGGCATTTAATACGGCCGTATCCTTCATGACCAACACGAACTGGCAGTCGTATACGGGCGAGAACGCCTTGTCGTATCTGTCACAGATGCTGGCCGTGACGTTTCCGATGTTTACGTCGGCAGCAACGGGATTTGCAGTGGCTATTGTGTTCATTCGCGGGCTGATAGGCCGCCGGGATGAACTGGGGAACTTTTACGTCGACCTTGTACGGTCGATTACGAGAATTTTTTTACCGCTGAGCTTCATCGTGGCCTTGTTCCTCGTGTTCCAGGGGGTGCCTCAGACACTCGCGGGAGCGGTGAACGCAACCACGCTGGAAGGCGCGCAGCAGACGATCTCACGTGGACTGGTCGCCTCACTGGAGTCGATCAAACACATCGGAACGAATGGTGGCGGCTGGTTTGGAACCAATGCTGCACATCCATTCGAGAATCCGACGGCCCTGAGCAATCTGGTGCATATCGTCTGTATGATGCTGTTACCCACTGCACTGGTATACGCCTTCGGCTTGATGGTCAATAACCGGAAGCAGGGTTGGGCATTGTTCGCAGCGATGAGTTTTCTTTTCCTAGTGATGTTGACCACCGTATTTGTCTCCGAATATCGCGGTGTACCCGCGCTGGATGCAGTAGGTCTTCAAGGCAATATGGAGGGGAAAGAGGTTAGGTTCGGCATACCGGAGTCGGCCTTATTCACAGCGGTCACGACGGCGGCTACAACAGGTTCAGTCAACAATATGCACGAGTCGCTCACTCCGCTTGGAGGTCTGGTGTCACTGGCTCAGATGATGCTCAATAACGTGTTTGGGGGCAAAGGGGTAGGGCTGATCAACGGACTGCTGTATGTGATTCTGGCTGTGTTTATCTGTGGATTAATGGTGGGACGGACACCTGAGTTTCTGGGCAAAAAAATCGAGGGCAAAGAGGTGAAGCTCGCATCCATCGCCTTGCTCATTCATCCTTTGATTATTCTGGGGCCAACGGCAATCGCGCTTATGCGGCCCGAAGCCATTGCGTCCATCTCGAACGGGGGCATGCATGGCCTGACTGAAGTTCTCTATGCTTTTGCCTCGGGTGCAGCCAATAATGGATCGGCCTTTGCAGGACTAAATGCCAATACAGACTTTTACAACATCGCGATTGGTATCGTTATGCTGCTGGGAAGGTACGTTTCGATGATCGCCATGCTGGCTATTGCGGGTTCACTGGCCACCAAACGGGTTGTGCCTGTAACTACGGGCACGTTGCGGACACACACACCTCTATTTGCTGGCATTTTGGTCATGATGATCATTGTAGTCGGTGCGCTTACGTTCTTCCCGTCGCTTGCCCTTGGACCGATCGCAGAGCATCTGGCAATGATTCAATGAGAGGTATGACAGGGGAGCAACAGAGGAATTGGTATAAGGACGTAACGTACGGAGGTGGCAGTGCACGATGAATGCAGTCGAACGAAAGAAGGAGCAGACGATGCAACACATGGATACAGAAATATTTAGAACGAAGGGCAATGAGCCAGATAACAACCGCGGTAATATTCAACGTGATTCCGGATCGAAACGGTCGTTAAACAAGGATATGATACTTCAGGCTTCACTCGATGCGTTCAAGAAACTAAATCCGGTGGTCATGATCAAAAATCCGGTCATGTTTATTGTCGAGGTGGGTACATTCATTACGCTCTTATTATGCATCAACCCCGATCTCTTCACCGCATCCGAGGCTGGGCGCGGGTACAACATTGCCGTGTTTTTCATTTTGCTGTTCACGCTGCTGTTCGCGAACTTCGCAGAAGCACTTGCAGAAGGCAGAGGTAAGGCGCAGGCGGATACGTTACGCAAGACGAAGTCGGACACCCTGGCCAACCTGGTGCAGAAGGATGGAACCATCCGACGAGTGTCTTCGACCCAGTTGAAAAAAGGCGATATGGTCCGTGTGGAAGTTGGTGAACTGATCCCGACGGACGGTGAGATTATGGAAGGCTTGGCCTCCATTGATGAATCGGCCATTACGGGAGAATCCGCCCCGGTCATCAAGGAAGCAGGGGGAGATTTCTCCTCCGTTACCGGAGGGACCCGCGTCGTGTCCGATTACATCGTCATGCGTGTTCAGACCGATCCTGGGGAGTCATTCCTTGACCGGATGATCTCTCTGGTTGAGGGTGCTCAGCGCCAGAAAACACCTAATGAAATCGCGCTGACAACCCTGCTCGCCGTTTTAACCCTGATCTTTCTGATCGTCATTCTAACAATGGTCCCGATGGCGAATTACCTGGGTATTCGACTGGATCTGGCGACCCTAATCGCACTGCTTGTCTGCCTGATCCCAACCACAATTGGTGGATTGCTGTCCGCCATTGGTATTGCCGGAATGGATCGGGTTACGCAGTTTAATGTGCTCGCCATGTCGGGTAAAGCGGTGGAAGCAGCCGGGGATATCGATACGTTGATTCTGGACAAAACGGGGACGATCACATACGGAAACCGTATGGCATCTGAATTCACTCCAGTTCAGGGCATTACTTCATCAGAGATGACGCGGGCTGCTTTACAGGCTTCTGTGCGAGATGAGACCCCGGAAGGGCGTTCTGTTGTGGAATTGGCAGGCAAACAAGGCCAAAGTTGGTCTGAGACGGAGTATGCCAATACGGAAAATGTGGAGTTCACGGCAGAGACCCGGATGTCTGGTCTGAATCTGATCAGCGGAATGAAGATTCGTAAAGGTGCGGTGGATGCGATCAAAAGATATATTGCTTCCGCAGGAGGCCGTATACCTGGTGATCTTGATGAGATTGCAAATCGAATTGCAAAGGCTGGGGGTACGCCGCTTGCTGTAGCTATCGATGAACGAATCTACGGTGTGATTTATCTGAAAGACACTGTGAAGCCAGGGCTGAAGGAGAAGTTCGCTGAGATGCGCGCCATGGGCATCAAGACCATTATGTGTACAGGCGACAATCCGCTGACCGCAGCGACCATAGCGCTGGAAGCGGGCGTGGATGATTTTATTGCTGAAGCGAAGCCCGAGGACAAGATTGCCGCGATCAAAAAAGAGCAGCAGGAGGGCAAACTCGTCGCCATGACGGGCGACGGTACCAACGATGCTCCTGCTCTGGCGCAGGCCGATGTGGGCCTGGCGATGAATTCGGGCACCATGGCGGCCAAGGAAGCGGCCAACATGATTGACCTGGATTCCGACCCGACCAAATTATTGTCGGTCGTCTCCATTGGCAAACAGTTGCTGATTACACGCGGCGCACTCACAACCTTTTCGATATCCAATGATATCGCGAAGTATTTTGCTATCATTCCAGCTATGTTTATTCTCGCCATGCCGCAGCTTCAGGCGCTGAATATTATGAATCTGGCTTCACCACAGTCTGCGATCCTGTCGGCGCTGATCTTCAACGCCATTATTATTCCACTGCTTATTCCCATTGCGATGAGAGGGGTTAAGTATCGGGCGATGTCAGCCGAGAGGCTGCTTGGCCGCAATGTATTCATTTATGGCGTAGGCGGTGTAATTGTGCCTTTTATCGGGATTAAGCTGATTGACTTATTTCTGTCGGGAATCCTTTAACGAGATAAAATGCTTATCAAAATTGTTCTTTTATCCTAATGAAATCAGGAAGTGATCTGTATGAACATGTTCTTGACCGCCGTACGGTTATCCGTTGTGCTTATGCTGATATGCGGCTTAATCTACCCGCTTGTAACGACTGGCGTAGCTCAACTTCTCTTTCCTGCGCAGGCGAATGGAAGTTTGATTACGCAAGATGAGAAAATCATCGGCTCGTCCCTGCTGGCGCAGGAAATCCAATCGCCGGGGCTGTTCCAGCCCCGGGCATCAAATGCCAATTATGATCCAACGGCTTCAGCCGGTTCGAATCTCGCCGTAGCCTCGGAGGAGTATATCGGCGAGATGAAAGAAAAGATTGCTCAGCTCCAGCAGGAAAACCCGGGATTGAAGCAGATCCCTGCTGATCTCGTGACGGGTTCAGGCTCTGGACTTGACCCGGATCTCTCTCCCGAAGCCGCTGAGGCGCAGATCCCACGCATTAGCAAAGCTACAGGGCTTAGTGAACAGCAGCTTGTGCAACTTGTAAATGAGCATACGCAAGGCCGGCAAATGGGTATATTCGGGGAACCGCGTGTGAATGTAACGGCTCTGAATCTGGCGCTGACAGCAGAACTGAACTAACGAACATATTAGCCTGCTCACGATATATCGGGAGGGGCTTTCTCTATTTTTTCTTCATATTTTAAGACACGCTCTAATAAGAAAGGGGGGAGAGGGACGGATGGAAGACAGCTTCAAGCGCAAATCACCAGAAGAGATGCTGAAGATGATTACGAAGCTACAGCAGGGTACGCTTAAAATCTATATCGGCCCAGTCAGCGGATCAGGCAAAACGTATCACATGCTGAGGGAAGGGAACACGTTGCGCCAACAAGGCATTGATGTGGTCATCTGTGCCGTGTCCACGATGCGCAGACCGGAAACGGTAGAGCAGCTTGGCGCACTCGAACGGATTCCAAGCATTCACTGGTTACGCGAGAGTGATGATGTAGAGATGAAGGATCTGAACTTGGATGCACTATTGGCACGTAATCCGGAGGTTGTGCTGGTGGATGGTTTGGCACATCGCAACAGAGAAGGTGCTAGGTATGCTACCCGGCTGGAGGATATTCAGTTTTTGCTCCGAAACAACATCAGTGTCATGACAACGGTGAATGTGTATGAGCTGGAAGGCTATACAGAGCTGGCACGACAACTTACGGGCATCGCAGCAGAATATACGGTGCCTGCCGATACATTGGAGCTTGCGGATGAAGTGAAGCTGATAGACGTCACACCAGAAACCATACTGAGCCGTCTGGCAGAAGGTCATCTGAAGGGGCATGAGGGAGAAGCAGTTTTTCGTCAAGGCAATCTGGGTATTCTGCGCGAACTGGCCCTGAGATTGGTTGCAGAAGGGGTGAATGAATCCCTGCGTGAGCATCGGGAGGAGATGGGAATTACCGTCACAACAGGCATCATGGAACGGATTCTGGTGTCCACGCAATATCATTGGAATGGCTCCATCTATATCCGGCGTGGACAACAGATTGCCAAACGGCTGAATGGTGATCTGTGCGCCGTGGTTTTTCGGAATATGAAGCAGCCATTAACCAAGGAGGCAACCGTATTTCGGCGCAATATGATCAAGTTGGTGGAGAAGTTTGGCGGCCATATGGAGGAACTGTCCGTATTACACCGTCGCAACATCCCGTCTACGCTGGCGCGTTACGCCATGGAGCACCAGATTACCCGGATTGTGATGGGACACTCCCGGCGTACACGCTGGCAGGAACTGTGGCAAGGGTCCGTTGTTAACTCGCTGCTGCGCAGATTACGTGGTGTCGATCTGTTTCTGGTTGCTGATCGAGCGGCCCGGGAGGGTGAACGTGTGGTTCCGGCTAAAGTTAACGATGTGGAGTCGCTGACATACCGCAGACTAAGCGAGCAGGAAATGAAGGAACAGATTGGCCAGATTCAGCGCGGTACATTCAAAATATATATCGGAGCCGCACCAGGTGTAGGCAAAACCTACATGATGCTTCGGGAAGGCAATGATTTGCTCCGTAAGGGCATCGATGTGCAAATCGGTTTGCTGGAGACACATGGGCGGGCGGAAACCGTGGAGCAGATGGGTCACCTGTCTGTGATCCCTCGCGCGAAGCGCGTTTATCAGGAGACTAGTCTGGAAGAGATGGACACGGAGGGTATTCTGCAACTTTGTCCGGAAGTGGTGCTTGTGGATGAACTGGCGCATACGAATGTGCCCGGAAGTGTCCGGCAAAAGCGTTATGAAGATGTCCTGCTCCTGCTGAATGCAGGCATCTCGGTGATTACCACAATGAACGTACAGCATCTCGAAAGTCTGAATGATGCCGTTGAACATATTACCGGTGTTCGTGTCCGCGAGACCGTACCCGATCGGATCATTCAGATGGCGGATGAGGTGCAGTTGATTGATGTGGCACCCCAGGCCTTGCGGCAGCGCATGAGGGAGGGTAAAATCTATGCAACTGCCAAGGTCGAGCAAGCCCTTGCGAATTTCTTCAAAATCGGTAATCTGATTGCCTTGCGAGAACTTGCCCTGCGCGAGCTGGCGGACGATGTCGATGAACGGCTTGAAACACAGCAGGCCAAAATTGCACTTCGAGGACCTTGGCGCAGACAGGAAGCGGTCTTTGTATGTGTAAGCAGTGATCGTCATGCCGAGCGGCTGATCCGGCGCGGATTCCGTATGGCTTATCGTCTAAAAGCCATCTGGCATGTACATCATATCTACATCGGTGAGTCCATGAGTGACGAAGTGAAGTGCCATCTGGAAGCGTTGGAGCAGCTGACAATTCGGCTTGGTGGTCAATTTCATATTCATCACAGTCCAAGACTGCGCGATGTACCTGAGATTTTGGCAAGAAAGGCATCGAAGGCAAGAGCAACCCAGCTGGTGGTCGGGCAGGCAAGACGGGTGTGGTGGCTGAATGGCTATCGCGGCTCAGGGTCGGTGGTCAACCGACTTGTACGCTTGTCGCGGCATCTGGATGTATTAATCGTTGCAGATTATGATTATGAACTGAGCGGGATGTGAATGGATATTGTCTGAACAAATAAAAAAAGAAACGCAGGCAGCCCGCGGGAAACGGGTTCCGGCATATGTATGGGTGACCCTCGGGGTTACGCTGCTAACTTTACTGCTTCATGCCATCGGCATGAGTGGTGATTTGGTTAATGTAGCGCTTATATATCTGTTTCCCGTCCTGGTGAGTGCCGTGTATTGGGGAATGGGGCCAGCTGTATATGCCGCGAGTTTTAGCGTCATTATGTTTGACTTCTTTTTTGTCCCGCCATATTTGAGCTTTACGGTTGAGGATTTGAGATATCTCATCTCCTTTGTTGTATATCTTGCGGTGGCGATCCTGACAGCCAGTCTTGCAGGTCGATTGCGACAACAGTTGGAGATGGTAAAAGCACGCGAGGCCACGACTAACTCCCTGTACGCATTGAGTCGTCAGATGACAGCCATTACGGATCTGAATACCTTACTGGTTAACATTGCAACCCAAGTATCGCTTACCCTGGGTAAGCCGGCGGCTGTGTATCTTCCGGATGGGCAGGGGGATCTGCTGGTTACAAGCTCTTCTGCACAAGCATCAGAAGGGGAAAAGGATGGTTGGGGAGATGGAGAGTCGGAGATTGCCATTGCAAAATGGGTGTATCATCACGGACAGATCGCAGGTAAGGGATCATCCACTTTGCGGGAATCTCTCGGGCTATATGTACCGCTACGCACAGAGGAGCAAATTCATGGCGTGCTCGCCGTAAGCATGGACGCTGGCGAGATTCATGAGCAGCAAGAAGAGCTTCGTCTGTTGGAGGCATGCGGAGGACTGGCCGCAGGTGCTATTGCCCGAGTGAAGCTGGCGGAAGAGGCCAGATTGGCGCAGATTACTGCTGAATCGGAGCGCATACGCACAGCGCTGCTGGACTCTGTCTCCCATGAATTGCGTACGCCCCTAACCGCCATTATCGGCTCGGCTACAGGATTGTTGGAGAATGATACGCTTTTTACACCCGAGGATCGGAGAGAATTAACAGGCAACATTCGGGATGGAGCCTTGCGTATGAATCGTCTCGTCACAAATCTGTTAGGTATGGTTCGGCTGGAGAGCGGCATGTTGCAACTGAACCGGAAATGGTGTGACGTGGAAGATATAATCAGCGTTGTACTGACACAAGTTCGGGAATTCAGTCCGCATCGTAACATTCAAGTTGAACTTCCTGATGATCCGGTGTTCATTTATGGAGATGAAGTATTGCTGGAGCAGGTGCTGGTCAATATCGTCAGCAACGCCATCAAATATTCGCCCGACGAGACCCAGATTGTCATCATTGTGGCGAGTGACAGAAGTCCGAATCAATTGACGATCATGGTTGCTGATCAAGGCATCGGTATACCGGAAGCAGAAAGAATACGTATATTTGATAAGTTCTATCGCTCAGAGTCGACTCAGCATGTCACAGGAACTGGGCTTGGTCTGGCGATCTGCAAAGGCATTGTGGAAGTCCACGGAGGTACCATTGTGGCAGAGTCGAATTCGGGCGGGGGAACGAGAATGCGCATAGACATCCCCATGGAGGCTCACGGATCACGGTTTCCCTATTCAGAACAAGGAGAGGTTGAAGAATAACATGAACGCACCACTAGGGGCTCGCATACTGGTGATCGATGATGAGCCGCAGATTCGCAAATTGCTTAAGGTCACCCTTCAGGCACACCAATTCGAACTCCACGAGTGTGGGGATGGCGAAGAGGGCGTTATTCAGGCCAGTATTGTACATCCGGATCTGATCATCCTTGATCTTGGTTTGCCAGGCATGTCCGGCATGGAAGTACTTCGCCGGATTCGCGAATGGTCACAGGTACCGATTATTGTGCTGACAGCGAAGGATCAGGAGGGAGACAAAATTGCCGCGTTGGATGGTGGTGCAGATGATTATGTAACCAAACCATTTGGAATGGGTGAGTTGGTCGCCCGTATTCGGGTGGCGCTGCGTCATGTAGCCAAAACGACGGATGAGCCAATACTGCGTTTCGGATCACTCACGATTGATCTGGCCCAAAGGCAGGTGGAACTGGAGGGGACTTTGGTCAAATTAACCCCAACGGAATATGAGATGCTGAAGGTACTCGCCTCGAATGCGGGGAAAATCATCACTCAGCGTCAGCTTTTGCAGCAAGTATGGGGAGGGCATCATCATGAGTCCGACAGCCATTATCTTCGAGTATATGTGGGGCATCTGCGTAAAAAATTAAAGGAAGATCCGACGAATCCCCGATATATTCAAACGGAGCCTGGCATTGGTTATCGCTTTTTGCTTCCTGCAGAATAAGATTTAATGGAGCGGGGCGTTTCTTATAAATGATGTGATGTACGCTTCGGCGGGTGAGCGCTATAGAACGAACAATACACCGTCCCCTTTAGCTGCAAAGGAAACGGTGCTTTTGTATTATGACGTGTATTTTGGCAACCAGTCGCCGTGAGCCTCAATCAACTCATCACACATCGCTACGATGTCATCGATAGACAGCTCCGCAGCTGTATGTGGATCAAGCATGGCGGCGTGATAGATATGTTCTTTTTTTCCAGTGATTGCCGCTTCAATTGTTAGCAGTTGCGTGTTGATGTTTGTCCGGTTCAATGCCGCGAGTTGTGGAGGCAGATCCCCAATGTACGTAGGGCTGATTCCTGATCCATCCACCAAACAAGGTACCTCAACACAAGCCTCGCGAGGCAGGTTGGTGATCAGTCCGTTGTTCATAACGTTTCCGCCAATTTTGTACGGGTTATTCGTCTCCATCGCTTCGATAATATGCGATGCGTATTCACGGCTGCGGGTATGTTCAATATTTTCGCTGGCAAACAGCTTGGTACGCATTTCTTTCCAGCCTTCAATCTGGTTCACACAGCGGCGTGGATACTCATCCAATGGAATGTTGAAGCGTTCAATCAACTCCGGGTAATTCCGTTTGATGAAGTAAGGGTGGTACTCAGCATTGTGCTCGGAGGATTCCGTTACATAATAGCCAAAACGCTGCATCAGTTCATAACGAACCATGTCGTCATGCTGTTCCTTCTGTTTTTCTTTCGCCCGACGTTTAATCTCGGGGTACAGATCCTGCCCGTCTTTGGTAACTTCGAGCAGCCACGCCATGTGGTTGATCCCTGCAATCTTAGCCACAACACCTGTCTGATCGATCCCCAGTGCATCAAACAGATGTGGTACACATACCTGCACACTATGACACAATCCTACAGTTTTGATCCCACCATGCACATTCATGACGTTGGTAAGCACGGCCATCGGGTTGGTATAGTTCAGGAACCATGCATCCGGACATACTTCCTGCATATCTCGGGCAAAATCCAGCATAACCGGAATCGTCCGCAGATTACGGAAAATTCCGCCGATACCGAGTGTATCAGCAATTGTTTGACGCAGTCCGTATTTCTTCGGAATCTCAAAGTCCGTAATGGTACATGGATCATATCCACCGACCTGGATGGCGTTGATGACATATTTGGCCCCGCGCAGCGCTTCTTTGCGGTCATGATATACGTTCACAACGCAACGACTTCCGAGTGAGCGGGCCAGACTGGTCAACAAACGCTCTGAGTCGCTCAAGCGTTCAGCATCAATATCGAACAATGCCAGCTCAAAATCCTGCAGTGCTTCGGTCATCATGACATCACCCAATACATTTTTAACAAAGACAGTGCTACCTGCACCGAGGAACGTAATTTTATTCATTTAAGTTTAGCCTCCCTGAAAAATGTTGTACCCCAACTATAGGCCGATTCGGCACATATAACTATGGCTCAAACCCTTTCAAACATGGCATAATCCCATTTTTGTTCCCGCTTTCAACTAATATGGAAGCACTTTAGCTGTTATAATATAAATAGACGAAATGAAGAGGTCAGCGGAACGAAGTCAGGATGGAGGGCGAAAAATGAGTCGCATTGAGATGAATGTGGTTCCCGCAGGCTGGACACAGATGGAGTTGCTGTTGTTGTTTTTCGGGTGGGAGGCCTGTGATCCTGCGCATTATTGGGGACCCGGTGTACGTGATTCTTACATTGTGCATTACATCCATGAAGGACAGGGTACCGTGTACATGGGGGATCAGGAATACAAGCTTAGCGAGGGACAGGGTTTTGTCATTCTCCCGGACACACTCATTCATTATGAGGCAGATCCGAAGGAGCCCTGGACGTATTCGTGGTTTGGATTCAAGGGTGTACAAGCCAAAGCATTCATGCAACGTGCCCAATTGAGCCCGGAGCGTCCGATATATGATGCCCAGGATACAAATACGATGGAACAGTTGTATACGGAGATGGTCCAGGCTTCCACGCGTCCGGGAGGCGATGTGATGAATCAAAGTCTCTTGTACCGCTTGGTGGCAGAATTAATCTCTTCTTCGCCTGTGAAGGAAGAAATAGGGCATCTCCTTTCGAACAAAGAGACGTATATCAGGCAGGCGGTGCAGTTTATGGAGAACAGGTACAGTCAGCGAACCTCCATTCTGGATATTGCCCAAGCTGTAGGGCTGGATCGCACGTATCTGTCGGGATTGTTCAAAGAGCGATATGGCATGTCGCTACAGTCCTTTTTTCTGGAGTACCGTATGAATCGGGCTGCCGAACTTCTTCAGAATCCAGGGCTGTCGGTCAGTGAAGTGGCCCATTCTGTCGGCTATACGGACCCATTACTTTTTTCCAAGATGTTCAAGCGAGTGACGGGTGTGTCTCCAAAGGGTTCGAGAAATCCAGATTAGACGCATCTAGTGTTTCAAATTTAAAAGAAAAGTTTTGATCATTAAACGTCGTCCCCCGCTATACTGATACAGAAGTGTAATTGAATATGTGGAACTTGGTGCTTTGCCCGTCAGGGTGGAAGCTTAATAGGAAAGTCCGGTGTGATACCGGAGCGGTCCCGCCACTGTAACAGAGGAGTCAAGTAGCGATAATCCACTGGTTTAAGCCGGGAAGGAGCTGCAAGTGACGATGATTCTGGAGCTAGGAGACCTGCCAGGTTTAAGAAACACAGTAGTACCCTACGGGAGATAGGAAGGTGTTTAGAGAGCATGATTTTTTCTGAAAATCTGTTTATTTAAGGCGTCCTCATCCAGTAACACGGAGATGGACGCTTTTTTTGATAGAATTTATAAGTTTTCAGCGGAGCTGTGGATGAAGAACATCATGACACATACATAAAGTTCTGGGGAAGGACGTTAGAGCACTTGAGCAGATATATCGTTAAACGATTATTACAACTCGTAGTCGTATTGTTTGGCATCACGTTCCTGACGTTCCTGCTAACCTACCTGTCTCCTGGAGAAAGTCTGTCAGGATAATACTAATGTGCGGGTTTTCTTTATAGTCTAAGTAAGGTTATAAAAAGAGAATGATGCATGAAGGGTTACCCCAGAAGTCCATAGGTGACTTTCAGGATAACCCTTTTGTTGTATAACAGGCATGTTGTGTGTAGTTGGGATGTGACACTGGAATCACTTGTGAATGCTTTATCGTATGTGGTTCAGTACACCTATGTCATTAAGCACACCATAGTTTTGCGCAGGCTGTATAGTACTCAGTCTGGAACTTCATGGCTATTTCATCATATATTTATTGATTGCTTCATTGGGTGATTATCGGTATACAGATATTCAGTCTTATTTTGGAGAGGTACTCCGCATACAGACTCTTCGGTCCACATGCAGTTGGCTACATATGCTTAGCCAGTCGTGCTGACATGAGAGATTCAAACTAGTGCGGTACTTGGGATTGGAAGTCATTCCGGCTAGACTGATCAGCATGGTAAAAGACAATATCGCCATCCTTCAGCGGCCAGGTTCTACCTTGACTGTCTGTTGGCTTTTTGTTGAAACCTTCCATCTGCCATTGATTCATCAGTGGTGCATGAATGTATTGCAGATGGGGCGCCTCTGTATTTCCATTCCGCAGGCTCTCCATGTTGAAGTTGACTACGATAAAACCATTCTTTAGAAAAACATTCGATTTCTCATCCAGTTGATTTTGTCGAGCAAGAGGTTCGAGATCTGTACCTTTTGGTACGGCATATACATCGGCAGGTAAGCTGTACTCCCCGTACCAGCGCTGGATTGATGCATTGGCCCGGTCCACGTTGACCCCGGAAGGAATCTCCGATTTGGGCCCGATGAGTGTCCGAATCGGAGCGGACAGGATCATCCAGTCATAACGACCTACCCATGTTTTTTCATGAGATGTCTGATCGACTAGGCGAACCATATGTTCTGCCAACGTACGCTGGCTGCGTTCTTCCGCTGTCAGTTCATAAGTATACTGATAACGTGCTGTATCACCTAACTCTGTGCCGGGTACATTTCGAAGCCGTGAGTTCAGCACAACAAAGCGTTTCTCCATATCCTGTGCCGATCCGATACGGATCAGGCGTTCCTGGCCTCGATGGTAGTACAGATCCACTTCTTGTCGGGAGGACCCGTCTTTACTCACAAAAGCAAAAGTGGGTGTAATTCGAATACCATCCTGTTTGCCAAACATATTGCCCTTGGTCTTCAGATCAAACTTGAAATGGTATCCTGTCTTCACAGTCGCGTTACCGAATCCCTGCACTGGATGGCTTCCTGGTCGAATAGGCAATACAAATGGAGCCAGGTTACCTCGTGGATCACCATCAATGCTATTCATCCCAGTCCAGTAGCTATAGCCCGTTGGGTCGGGGCTACCCAATCGCTTGCGAAATACATTTTCCCAGTTGTAATCGGAGATATCAGTGACGTGAAAATCATATAACCTTCCGATGATATCTACCGGTATGGTATCTGCTGCAACATGATGTGCCAGATTGGTATTGGCATCCTGTTGCTCAGTAAAGTTTGCAGGTGCATTCTCTGCAATATTGCGGAATACAATATGGTATTTGCCTTCGTCTACCCATACAGGGAGATAGAATGTGGTGTCCAGTTGATTGACCGGAATATCCACCCATGTCTTAGCAGGGATAAACTGGCTCCGATCTGCGTTATAGACATCAAACGGGAATTGCACCTGTTTGATTCGAAAATATTTGGCATAGTCCCGATTTCCATAACCGGGATAACTCGCTGCGTCCAAGTGCTGTCCCGATGTGGGAATTCGCACAATGAACGGGCGTTCCAGAATGAGTGCAGCGCTGGTTGGGTCCGGTACGGTTTTCTGATTATGCGGCTGATCATCCGATACCCAGGCGTAGTTGACGACAGGGGTGTGTACCGTGACCGTGTTGATGCCGTTAATCGGTAATATTTTATTGGCACCCCCATTCACGTTACCCGGTAGCAAATCATAATAGATCTCACCAGAGCTTGTGGTGTTTGCTTTATTCAGCAGGGAATTGCTGATCATGTTACCCGGTTTGTACAGCACATCACGCCCAATCGTTGTTGGATTAGGAATATTGGATGGCGCTGGGGCATCTTTGGTTGCTTCCACATCATTCATAATGGTTGTGTTGTTGAATTTCACTAGATCATTATTCACTTTACTTTGAGGTGTGTTGGACTCAGCCATCCCTTTTAACCGTGATGTATCATCTGGCACACTGGGAGGTTGGTTCAAACCACCTGTTAATTTGGGTGGGGTATATGAAATTGAAGTGGTTTGCCCTGGTCGTACATGGCTTTCTACGGATTCATCATTTTTAGACTCCAGTGTTGGTGGTGTGTATCCTGTTGGATTCATCGTAACGGTCTCACCGGGCAAAGCGTAATTATTCATGGTTGCTTTAGCGATCTTGTATACTTCCAGATTGCTAATTTTCCAGTAGGAGTAGTCTCTTGTGATCTGGAAGTTGTATGGCTGGGGTACCGTGTCGTTCGCGGGTACAGGTGGCCCTGGTGTACAACCATCATCATCACATTCATCTGGTCCAGGTACTGTCCACTCTCTGTCGTACGAGATTGTGAAATTACAGTTGTATGTAACTTTACCGCTCATTTTCGCCCAAGCTTGTTTAAACAGATAATTGTCAGCAAAGGCATTTGTGTAGAGTGACTCGGAAGTAGGGATTCCTCTTAACACATTGAATGTCTCATTATCTCTGTTATCTGACTTGATAACACCGTTGGTATTTGGATCGAGATCATTCATGCTCATGATGGTCCCAGCAGAAGGTGGTCCAATCGTTGGTGTGCAACCTCCACCGCCTCCGTTACCGTCGCCTTCGCCAGTACCTGGGCTCTCTTCAACACCAATGTTTGTAGTGGTAGTTAGCTCAAAATCATCCTTTTCCCACAATACGGTAATGGTTGTGGTTCCTCTGCTGACTGCTTGAACTACTCCGGAGTTACTAACGGTAGCAACACCAGGATTGGATGATTCCCATGTCGTTGTACCACCGCTACCGGTGTTTACATTGGTCTCCGCTCCAAAGTTTCCATCTCCAGTTTTCGTCTTGACCATAGCATTAAGTTGTTTGGACTGGTTCAAGCTAATTTGTCCACCAGCGGTTAGGTTGATCTCTTTGGTTATTTCAGCTACAGCACCCCAGTATAAATCTGTGTTGAATTGATAGTCAGCATTCCATTTGGATGGGGAATATTCTTCCGTTTTGATAGGTGAAATAGCACCACCAATTTGAGTGGTGAATTTTGTGTTACGACCTGTAAAAGATTCAACAGAAACTAAAATGGGCAACCCAGGCTCATAGTAAGCTGTATTATCCATGTAGTGAGGTTCGTTAGATTTATCAGCTATTTCCGCAGAAGAATGTGATTCACCTACTTTATCAAAGTACTCAGTCGGAATATAAACATCTTTATTCAAATCAAGATCGACACAGATTGTTGAAGATACCGGAAGATTTTTGGTAGGGTCGTTTTCTAGCTCGATGTTATTGCAATGGCCATCAACCTTCCATTTTAGATTATCAATTTGGTAAATATATACACCTATATTGGTTTTCTTTTTCCCTTCAACAGGGATAACCTTTTTTTGTGACTTCGCAGGTGTAGAAGGCTCCATATGGAATGTGTTTAATTCAGGTTTAATTCCAGGCCCTCCACCTGCAGAGACTTGAGTTACTGATGATACAAGTACTACGAGTGATAACACGAACAACATCATTTTTTTAATAGCTTTTTTCCTCGTCAAATTTAATCCCTCTAATCTGTGGCTATTACGCTGTAAGCGGGTCCTTCTTTGGTCACAAGACTCACAGCAGAAATCAGCTCTTTATCAAAATGTAGAAGTCCTCTGCTCCAGTAGACTGGATTATTAACAGCGAATACACCTCTAGTTTTTGTGAAATCATTAATTACAGGCCCAGCATATGCTGCAAAGGCTTTTGAATTTGGAGAGTTCATGGGATTAATCGTTGCCGAATTAAGTAAACTTCCGGCTTGAAGTGTATTCATAGTAGTACTTTTCACGCTCAATTCAAGCTCTGCAAAAGAATAATAAGCTCCTCTTACGAGGGTGTATCCTTCATCTACAAAAACAGGGTAAAAAATACTTCTTTCCGCATCCTTCGCATAGGTATTAACAATAATCCAATTTTTTATCTTGAGATCAGCATATTTAGTATCTGTAATAATATTTTTATTGCGAACTTTCGAGAAGTCGTCTGTAACCTCACTGTAGTCCATGTTGGGTGAAAATTTTTTCTCTGGTGTTTTCTGATACTTAGGCGCAATAATATTCAAATTCGTCCCCGTCAAGCCCACCGCCCGCAGCTCATTCAGACCCTGAAAATCGGCAGGTTTTGCCTTGGCAACTGTTGCATAACGGGCAATCAACACAGCAACTTCCGCCCGAGTGGTGGTACGATCAACGCCAAATGTTTTATCGTTTGCTACACTCATCAGCCCTGTTCCCAGGGAAACGGCTACTGCATTTTTTTGAGCGCTTGCGAGTTTACCTGTGAAATATTCCTTTGCGGGCACAACGGTGTTCGTCACATCAGAGAGTGCTTGTTTGTAATCAGGATCAACCACGGTTAGCCCTTGCGTCAGCCAAGTAGCCATTTCGCCTCGTTGAAGAGCGCCTTGTGCATCCAATTTTCCCTTGTAATTAGAAGGGTTGATAAAACCTTTTGCGATAGCAATTGAGACACCACTCTTTGCCCACTCGGGTATGTCCGTGAAATTGTTTTGTTCTTGTGTTGATGCATTAGGCTGGTCGGATAGACGCCCCAGGATACTTGCCATTTCAGCTTTGGTGACAGGTGAGCTTGGTTTAAATGTTCCGTCAGCATACCCTTTGAAATACCCTTGTTCCACGGCTGAATTAATCGCTGAAGATGCCCAGTGTGTAGCTGGAACGTCCTTGAATGTAGTTGTAGTTTGTGCGGCTTCTACAGAACTCCCAACGCCTCCAAAACCTACGATACCCCCTGTTAATAAAGCTAGTGCCGTTACGCCGGAAATCATCATTTTTCTCATGAATTTTACTCCTCTCAATTGTGAATTTTTCTCCTTGATATGTACTTTTCAGGCTACTAGATACTAAATTTGTAATAATAATCAATATTCTACCATGTATAACTAGGCTATTGGTATGATTTATCAACAAAACTCCTCCTCTCCACTCAACCCTTACTACTTCTCCAGACCTACTTTTCCTCAAAAAACACAAAAAAAGGCCACGAATCCGCAGATTCATAGCCTTATGCTTTAAGGTTTCCAACATATGTAGTTCCATCAATAATCAATAAATCAAGAATACTCGATTTCCAAACATTTGAAAAGCCCTATTCTTCTTACTCAAAATAAAGTCAGGCTATCGGTGTTCCATTAGGTAATGGACTATCCGGTGTGAGCAAGACAACATCGCCTTCACCAGGCACGCCGCCTAGCACAAGTACTTCAGAGACAAAACCGGCAATCCGCCGGGGTGGGAAATTAACTACAGCAATGACCTGTTTGCCGATCATCATGTCAGGCGTGTAGCGTTGGGTAATCTGAGCACTGGAACGTTTCAGGCCAAGTGGTCCGAAGTCGATCGTCATTTTAATAGCGGGAATGCGAGCTTTTGGAAATGGTTCGGCTTCCACCACGGTACCAACCCGGATGTCATGCTGCATGAACTCTTCAAAAGTAGCCATAGGGGGAGATCTCCTTTCAATTATGGGGATTATTATAAATGAAAAATCAACAAAAAATCCAGATTACGCTGTATCGTAATCTGGATTTCAGTTGTGTTGCTTGCAGTAAATTAAGCGCCGTTCCAATTTTCCCCGGTGAGATATTTCTCGGTGAGGATGGATAACATCTGAATACCTACTTCATTATGTCCGCCTTCTGGAATAATGATATCGGCATACTTTTTGGATGGCTCGATAAAAGCATCATGCATTGGTTTTACCGTTTCAAGATATTGTTTGTACACGGATTGGATCGTGCGTCCGCGTTCCTCAATATCCCGCAGCACTCTACGCAAAATCCGCACATCGGAATCAGTATCAACAAATACTTTGATGTCCATTAGACTGCGAAGGTGTTCGTCAATCAGCACATGCAATCCTTCTACAATGACAATATGGTTCGGTGCCAGTTCAACCGTCTCATTGGCAGCACGGTTATCTATGGTGAAGTCATATACGGGGGCATACGCCGCTTGGCCTTTTTTCAACAGGGTGAGATGCTCAATCAACAGATCATTATCGAATGCAAACGGGTGATCGTAATTGGTGAGTCGGCGTTGCTCAGGTGTGAGTTGCGACTGGTCTTTGTAATAATTGTCTTGGGATATAAACGTAACTTTAGCAGATCCCAGACGGTCTATGACGGAGCGAGCTACCGTCGTTTTACCGGAGCCGGTTCCTCCGGCGATACCAATAATGAGCATGGTTGTTCCATAAGCCTCCCTAAAATGGCAGCATAATCATGAATAAAGAGCACTGATCCACAATCGATTCAGCACCTTTACCCACATGTCTGTCTGTGAATACACAATTCCTTCATTGTACCACAGCGCTTTGTTTTTTTCATCTGCTTTGCAGAGCCATGTTTCCCTAAGATTGGATGATTGACTTTCTCGAAAACAGCATTATAATAAACTTATATTCATAACACGGACTGTTACTGGGGAAACCAGGCATGACCGAATTCGATTGCTTTACTGTAATCGCTTTCGGTCTTTTTTTATTTTTGTTGGGGGGTGAGAACATTGAAGGTTATCAAGAAAGTAAACAATAACGTAGCCATCGCTATTAATGAACATAACGAAGAGGTTTTTGTCGTAGGCAAGGGTGTAGGATTTCTGAAAACGCCTTACGAGCTGACGGAGACGGACTTGGTGGAAAAAATATTTGTAGCACCAAAAAATATCCGTATGTATGATCTGCTGAACAGTATTCCGATTGAGGATATTTATCTCGCGGAGGAAGTCATCAAGCTGGGCAGTCAGATCCTGAATAAAACATTTAACCCGAATCTGCTTCTCACCCTGTCCGACCATATCAGTTTTGCATTAACCCGAACCAGAGAAGGTATCCGTATCAAAAACCCGCTGGAATGGGAAGTGCGGACACTCTATCCGGACGAGACCCGGGTGGGGGAGGCTGCGCTGAAGCTGATTCAGGAAAAAATGGATATCGCTCTGCCAGCAGCCGAAACAACATTGATTGCTCTGCATTTTGTTAATGCACAGGTTGGATCGGGAGAGATGACGGATACCACCAAGGTGACTACAGTTACGGGAGAGATCCTGTCCGTGATCAAATATGCCCTCAAAATTGACTTTCAGGAGGATTCCATCCATTTCATGCGCTTTGCCACACATATCCGGTATTTCATTCTGAGGCAGATGAGCGGTAAGTCCCTCAAGGATGAGAATGAATCGCTGTTCCTGATGGTGAAGGAGAAGTTTCCGAAAGAACTGGCTTGTGTGGAGAAGATTGCTGATTTCCTGAAAAATAATTACGGCTGGACCTGTTCGGATGATGAAAAATTATATCTGATTCTGCATATCCAACGATTGATCTCAAATGAACCAACGGAATGAACTAACCGAATAATCCATATTGGACTGTTACTGATTCGATCAGGCATGACCAAGCGTAGGGAATGACGATTCCCCGGCTTGGTCATTTTTTATATATCCAATTTATTCATGTAGAGGAGAAGGGTCATGAACAACAAAGACTTGGCTAAAAACGTACTTGATCTCGTTGGCGGCGAGCAAAATATATCGGGTCTGACACACTGTGCAACCCGTTTGAGATTCGTTTTGAAGGATGATAACAAAGCAGACCTCAAGGCGCTGGATCAGCTCGAAGGCGTGCTCAAGGCACAAAATTCCGGTGGACAGGTCCAGGTTGTTATCGGTGCCAAAGTAGACGCGGTATATAGTGAAGTGAAGAATCTAACTTCTGACAAGATTGGAGAGCTTACGGAGTCTACAGATAGTGGACCGAAAAAGAGACGTAACCCCGTCAACGTAGTGCTTGAAACCATCGCAGGTATATTCACGCCTGTTCTGCCAGCACTTGTTGGTTGTGGGATGATCAAATGTTTGGCTACCGTTATAACTGCCATGGGTTACCTGGAAGGCTCCGGTTTCCTGACGATCATTAACATGATCGGGGACTGCATTTTCTACTTCATGCCATTCTTCCTGGCTGTCAGTGCAGCAAACCGTTTCAAAACCAATCCCTATTTGGCGGTAGCTCTTGCTGCGGGACTAATGCATCCAACCATTTTGAACGCTGCGGCTCAGATTGCTGAGACGGGTGTAAACAGTATTGATTTTCTCGGCATGCCGATTCTGTTGATGAAATATTCTTCTTCCGTCATTCCAATCATTTTGGCGGTATGGATTATGAGTTATGTGTATCCGATCGTCAATCGAGTGATTCCCAAGTTTCTACAGGTCCTGCTTACCCCAATGATTGTTTTGTTCATTATGATTCCAGTGGAACTGATCGTGCTTGGCCCAGTAGGTTCATATATCGGTGACTGGTTGACGAATGGCATTAACTCATTGTTCTCCACTGCAGGTGTTCTTGCTGGTGCGATTCTTGGATTTTTCAAACCGATCATGGTTATGTTCGGTATGCACTATGCCATCATGCCGATTCAGGTTCAACAAGTGGCTACACTGGGCGCAACCGTGTTGTTACCAACGGCACTAGCGGCGAATTTGGCTCAGGCTGGAGCGGCCTTCGGTGTATTTGTCCTAACGAAGAGTAAAACGATGAAATCAGCGGCTGCTTCGAGTGGATTCACCGCTTTATTCGGGATTACCGAGCCGGCGATCTATGGTGTAACGCTGAAATACAAACGTCCGTTTTTCGCAGGTTGTCTGGCAGGAGGATTAGTTGGTGGATTCTACAGCTTGGTGCATACAACAGCGAATGCAATTTCACTTCCAGGTGTATTGGCAATTGGCACGTATTCATCGGATCGTTACATGTATGTCGTTATTGGTTGTGTTGCCGCAGTTGTACTCGGGTTTGTGTTCACGCTGTTGGCGGGCATCAAGGAAGATACAGATGGAAATAAATCGAAGCAACAAGCTACGAATAAAGTAAATAGCAATCAGACAGCCGCTGTCACAGAGGCAACTACAGCGTCCGTATCATCACTGACATCCACGTCTTCTGACATGCTTATCGTTAGTCCAATGACAGGGGAGATCAAACCGATCTCTGAAGTGGAGGATCAAGCGTTTGCCCAAGAATTGATGGGTAAAGGCATTGCAATCGTTCCGACAGATGGCAAGGTATATGCTCCATTTGACGGGGTAGTCGAAGCGCTTTATCGCACCAAACATGCTATCGGATTGAAGGCTGCGAATGGTGTCGAGATCCTGATTCATATCGGAGTGGATACCGTCAGTCTGAAAGGGAAATATTTTAACGCCCATATCGAACAGGGACAGACAATCACGGCTGGGGATTTATTGGTTGATTTTGATCCGGAGGGCATTACGTCAGCAGGTTATAACACCATTACATCGATTGTGGTAACCAACATGCAACAGTATGGAGATGTGCTGACTACAGCGACCAGCGGCCCGATCCGGGAGAGTGAACCTTTGATCAAGCTGATTCCGTAAGAACTGCTCATCTTTTCATTAAGCTACAAGTTACAAGCTAGATGGTCTTAATAACACGTAATAACAGGAGGAAACTAAAATGACGAATTCCAATTTTCCAAAAGATTTTTTATGGGGCGGTGCACTGTCTGCCTGTCAGGCCGAGGGAGCTTATAATGTGGACGGCAAGAGTCTGACCATCCCTGAAGTTATGAAATTTAACGAGAAGAACGACCGCAAAGTGACCAAGCAGATCAGAGTGAATTGGGAGATGATTGAAGAGGCCAGGAATGACCAGGATACAGTTAAATATCCCAAGCGCCGGGGAATTGATTTTTATCATTCTTTCCGTGAGGATATCGCCTTGTTTGCTGAGATGGGCTTCAAAGTATTCCGTTATTCGATTTCATGGGCCAGAGTATTCCCGGGTGGCGACGATGCTACTCCGAATGAAAAGGCATTAGAGTTCTATGATCAGGTTATTGATGAATGTCTTAAACACGGTATGGAGCCCTTGATCACCATCAGTCACTTTGATACGCCAATTGTACTGATGGACAAGTTCGGAGGATGGTATAACCGCAAGCTGATCGATCTGTATGTGAACTATTGTGATGTGCTGTTCAATCGCTACAAGGGCAAAGTGAAATATTGGGTGACATTCAACGAGATCAACATGAGCGTGAAAGCATCGGCCAAAACGCTGGGAATCATTGATTATGATGCTCCAAATTATGAGGAAATGTTGTTCCAGGGGTTGCATCATCAATTTGTAGCTGCATCCAGAGCAACCAAGATGGCTCATGAGATTGATCCGAATAACCAGATCGGAAGTATGGTGGCTTATTTTACAACGTATCCTTACACTTGCAAGCCGGAGGACGCACTCCAGATGCAACAGGATGATCAGATGAAAAATCAGTTCTATCTCGATGTGCTTAATAAAGGCGAGTATCCTTACTTTAGTAAAATGTATTTCAAAAACAAGGAGATCCAGCTGAATATCGAGGACGGCGATCTGGATAGCATTCGCGCACACACGGCTGACTTTGTGGGGATGTCGTATTACAACTCGATGATTTCCAGCAGTGATACGGAGCAGCTCGAACTAACGGCAGGTAATGTACACAGTGTATATAAAAACCCGCATCTGCCCGCCAACGAGTGGGGTTGGCAGATTGATCCGATTGGCCTGCGGTATACGCTTAATCTCGTCTATGATCGGTATCAAAAACCTGTCTTCATTCTGGAGAATAGCTCAGGTTTCTACGATAAACTGAATGAAGATGGAACGATCAACGATCCTTACCGGATTGATTTCCTGAGCAAACATATCGAACAGATGGGACTCGCCATTGCGGATGGGGTCGAGGTGTTGGGATACACGATGTGGGGACCAATCGACATGATCAGTTCAGGGACCTCCGAGATGAGCAAACGGTACGGATTTATCTACGTCGATCAGGACGACTATGGCAATGGTACGCTGAAAAGATATCGTAAGGATTCCTTCTTCTGGTATCAGAATGTGATCCGTACCAACGGAGCAGAACTGTAACGCACCATGAACATTTTGGGTCGTATCAAAAAAATACCCGGCGGCTTGCTGATTGTTCCTATGCTGGCCGCTGCGGTCATCAACACGGTGTTTCCATCGTTTTTTCAGATCGGAGATCCAACAACAGCGCTGTTCACATCGAAAGGTACCATGGTGCTGATCGGTATGATTTTACTGATATCAGGAACACAGCTTAACTTGTCACAGCTTCTGGTGACCTTGAAGAGAGCAGGGGTGCTCTGTATTTCACGTATCCTCATCAGCTGCCTGTTCGGCTGGGCGTTTGTGCACTTTTTTGGCATAAGTGGGGTCGGGGGAGTTTCTGCGGTAGCCTTCATTGCCGTTCTGACCAGTTGTAATCCAGGATTATATCTGGCCTTGATGAACACATATGGAGATGATGTGGATCGGGCTGCGTTTGGCATTCTGAATCTGATCGCCGTACCGGTTATTCCGGTCATGATATTGAATTCGGCAAGCGGTGTCGGTATCGATTATCTTAGTGTACTTGCTACGCTAGTACCTTTCTTGATCGGGATACTGCTTGGTAACCTGGATAGCAACATACAGAAGATGTTTGCTCCGGGAACACTGATTCTGCTGCCTTTCCTGGGTACAAGCTTTGGGTCCAATATTGATCTGCGTATTGCATTTCAGTCCAGTCTGTCTGGCTTGCTGGTCACCGTGTTATTTTTGCTGATCTGCATGTTGCCGCTCATTGGAATCGATCGCACGATATTAAGACAGCCCGGTTACGCAGCGGCTGCGACATGTTCGGTTGCTGGATTGTCCATGGTCGTGCCATCGATGGCGGCAGAATTCAATCCGGCTTATGCGCCTTATGTTGACACAGCTATCGCTCAGATTGCGTTTGCTGTGGTCCTGACGTCGGTGACCGTGCCTTATATCGTGAAGCGTTTGGCTGGAGGAAAAGCAACGGAAGCCTCTGCTTCGACAAATCACTAGAAAAAAACAGCGCGTGTTCTGTCAGATTATGACGGATCACGTGCTGTTTTGCTTTGTACATCTATATGATCTCCTGGGGGAGGAGAGGGATCGATCGGTTTATTTTACAGACCCAGCAGTTGTTTAACACTTTCAGCTACAGCTTTGCTGGATTGCGGATTCTGTCCTGTGACCACGCGGCCATCTGTTGTGACATAGGAACTGAAGGCAGCAGCTTTATCATATTGTGCAGCGCGTTCTCTCAATGCATCTTCCAACAGGAAAGGAACATACTCGGTTTGTTGAGCCAATGTTTCTTCTTCATTCGTGAAGCCGGAAACGGTTTTGTCGTTGATCAAAAGCAGGCCGTTGGACAGCTTCACATTCAACAGTGCTGTAACCCCGTGGCACACGCCGGATACAACGCCACCTTTTTCATAGATATCACGAGAAAGCTCTTGAAGTTCGTCATTGTCCGGGAAATCCCACATTGTACCGTGACCTCCTGTGAAGTAGATTGCATCGTAGTCACTCGCGTTTACTTCGCTAGGTTTCAACGTATTTTTCAATTGGTTCATGAACATTTCGTTCTCAAAATAGGCTTTGGTGCTCTCATCCAGAGAGTCGCCCAGACTTTTCGGATCAAGAGGTACGTTCCCGCCTTTAGGGCTAACCAGATCGATCTGAACATTGTCATTATGGTCAAACTCTTCAATAAAATGAGTTGCTTCGCTCAGCCACAAGCCAGTAGGCTCGTCCTTTGTTGCGTACTTATCTACATTTGTTAGAACAACCAGTATCTTTTTCATATTAAAACCTCCCGTAAAATATATAACATAAATTTATAATAAATATCACAAAATTAAATTGTGTAAAATATATTATTGAATATAACATAACCATTTTCTAAAGTAAAATCATGAGCATATCGTCGATCTCCAATGTGACTTTCAAGCGTAGGAGTATAGAACAATCTAGTCGTAGTAAATATGCCTGTAAGAATGCACTTTTACTTATTATGCCCTGCTTAATTTACTCAAATTGTAAGCGGAGGTAGGCGTGTGTAAGGGGAAACGAAATTAATTCAAATTTGAAGTTAATTTGATTGTACAACTAGTTCTTTTGATTTAGAATGGCGGAAGATGCCAACAAAAAACTGGTACAAATTACATATATACTTGGAGGAACATTCATGAAACGTTCAGGCAAATTTTTCGCTTCAACAGTGGTTGCTGCTGTTGCTGCAGTATCCATCGTCTCTTCAGCTTCAGCGAGCACAGTTTCAGTCTCCAATATCTCTGGCGTAACACCTATCAACATTAGCGGTATGGATATCGAAACGGCTTTGATGATGGTTCAGAGCGAACGCGCCAAATTGCTGGATGCGCAATTGCAAACGCAAATCCAGGAAGTACAGAACCGTAATCAACAGATCGCGGAGTTGAACTCTCAATTGCAGGTAGCCCAGCAAAACGGGGATGAAGCAGCTGTTCAAAAGCTGAAAGGTCAAATTGATGCTGCAAGCAACTCGCAACAGATGGACATGCTTCGTCTGCAGTCCATGTCCAACAAGCGCAATGAAGCGTTTGATGTCATGACAAACTTTGTCAAAAAAATGCAGGATTCAAGATCATCCATCATCGGTAACATGCGTTAAGAACGGATAATTAACTGCAACAACACAAAAAAAGCGAAGCCGGAATTTACTTTCCGAAACTTCGCTCTTTTTGTATTTCTCTTTTTTATGATATATCTAATCTAATCCAAGTTAGCCCGACCAGTCACGACGCCGAGTGAACAGATCCTGCAACTCATCCGTCGACAATTCGGTAATCCAGTTCTCGGAGCTTGTGATGATGTTATCGCTGAGCTGTTGTTTGCTCTCCAACATCTCGTCGATCCGCTCCTCCAATGTGCCAAGAGAGATGAACTTATGCACCTGAACGTCTTTGGTCTGACCCATCCGATAAGCTCTGTCGGTAGCTTGATTCTCAACAGCAGGGTTCCACCAGCGGTCAAAATGGAAGACATGATTGGCTGCGGTCAGATTCAACCCCACACCGCCTGCCTTGATGGACAGAATGAAGACGGACGGTTGCTTGTCCTCAGGTAATGTACGGGATTGGAATTCCTCAATCATACGATCTCGCGCCGTTTTGGACGTGCCCCCGTGCAGATATAGCACAGGCTCCTGCAACTCCTGACGCAGTACCTGTTGCAGCATCTGTCCCATACCGATGTATTGGGTGAAAATCAGGCATCGCTCGCCCTCGTCCCTTAATTCGCGGACAAGCTCCATCAGTCGTTCCAGCTTCGCGGAGCGACTAATCAGCATCGCCATATCTTGCGGACTGTACACGTCATAAGCAGATGTTAATGCGCCGTCTTCAGGCAGTTCCTCAGGCAAAGCCTCTTTGGTCAACAGCAGAGGGTGGTCACACAGCTGCTTGAGCTGGGTTAACGCCGATAGAATGGCACCTTTGCGCTTGATGCCTTCCAGCTCTTTCATTTTATCCATCAGGGCCTGTACGGACTGGTCATACAATGCACTTTGTTCGCCCGTAAGGTGAATATAGGTTTTCATCTCGTTTTTGTCCGGCAGATCAAGCTGGATATTGGGATCTTTTTTCTTACGGCGTAGCATGAATGGTTTCACCAATTGCTGCAGATCCTGCATACGCTGCTCATCTTTATCTTTTTCAATGGCACTGATGAAGCGAGTCTGGAATGCCCGGGCGTTGCCCAGATATCCTGGATTGATAAAGTCATAGATCGACCACAGCTCGGACAACCTATTCTCAATCGGCGTACCTGTCATGGCAATGCGGTGTTTCGCAGGGAAGCTGCGGACAGCCAAGGACTGTTTGGTCTGAGCATTCTTGATATTCTGTGCTTCATCGAGACAGATGCATGACCACGTATAGGTTTGTAACATCTCCTGATCCAGTGTAGCCGTAGCAAAGGACGTGATAATAATATCCACCTGCTCGGTCTGATCCCGGAATTCTTCTCCACTTAATCGGCGTGCGCCATAATGCAGACTGACATTAATGGAGGGTGCGAAGCGGCTAATTTCCTTTTGCCAGTTGCCCAGTACGGAGGTTGGGCAGATCAGAAGAACCGGGGCTTGTCCCGGCTTACGTGGTTCATGATCCTTGATGTGTAACAGATACGTGATGAACTGAATGGTTTTCCCGAGACCCATATCATCGGCAAGACATGCCCCAAGTCCGAATCTGCGCAGGAAACCAAGCCATGCAAAACCTTCCTTCTGATACGATCGCAGCTCGGCATGAAGCCCTGTCGGAATGGGCAGGGAAGGTGCGCCGCCTTGTCCGCCCCCGAGTTGTGCAATAACCCGGTTCAGGTGCTCATTCAGTTCTACTTCCAGCCGAATGTTCTGATCATCCTGTGGTTGCTGCTCTTCCTCGGTTTGTTGTCCTTCCTTCCATTTCTGGTTGCGATATTCCCGTTGCTCATTGTGTAGCAGATGCAGGTGCAGAATATCCTGGAATGAGAGTCCCTGTTCCCGATCTACACCGCCCATGGCACGACGTATCTGTTCCAGCAGATCGGGGTCGAGAGGAACCCATTCTCCACGGAAGCGAACCAGTCGTTCATTACGGGCAACAAGGTCGGCGAACTCATCTTCGCTGAGATCGGTGTCACCAATCGCAATTCGCCAGTCAAAATGAATAATCGAGTCCAGTCCAAAGAACGACTGTCCCCGTTCACTGCCTTCCTCCGGCTGCACCTTAGCACGCAGCTTTGGTTTCTTCTTACGGGCTGCTTCCCACCAACCAGGTAGCAGAACTTGCCAGCCCGCTGCGAGTAACCGCCCGCTATCCTGCGTCAGGAACTGCCAGGCTTCCTGATCTCCCAAAGGATCACTCAGCACATCCCGCCTGCCGCTAATGGAGCTTCCAAGACGCGGCAGATGTGCACGCAGCTGATCCAGCCATCCGGCGGAGCGATCCAGAATGAACGGTGTCCATACCTCTGGCCATTCACCTTCAAGTCTGCCCCGTGAATCCAGCATGACGGGCACCAATACAGCGGCATCCAGCTTGTTCTGCAACACCAATCGCAGCCGCCAAGATGGCTCATCCTCGTCCGGCTCCTGCAATTGCAGCATGGGTCTGAATGGTGCGGCATCTGCTTTCCAGCCAATGGATACGAGCCAGGACTGAGCATCCATCCCGGCTGTCTTGGGTAGAGTGCCGCGCTCTGGGAACAACTGCGGGAATTCACGCCGTAGATCCGTTGCAGCTTCTTCCGAACTGTACCAGCGCTGGAATACAAAGGCGGAATAGGCCGCCCCAAGTCCTTCGGCATAACTCTCGTCCGTTTGCTGAATCGCTTTGGTAAGCGATGCCCGATCCTGCTTTTTCAAGCTATCCGGGTCCCAGGTCCACTGAAGCTGTCCTGCACGGTATGCCTCGAAGCTAGGTACGTATTTTCGTTTCTCTATGGAGGATGCCAGTGCTGGAGCTAGTCGAATCAGATGTTCCGCTTGCTCGTCCCACTTCCATTCAATATGAAGCAGCGTATGCATCTCGGCAAAAAAGGGAATCACTTCTTCCGCAGGCAGAACAACCAGCTCAATCTCCTCAATCTGCCGAACTTCCAGTTCGGTCCCGTAGAAGGAAGGCGCATGCCAAGCGAACAATCGCTGCTTAAGCGACTGTCCCGGTACAAAGTGGTGTGTGTTGAGTGCTCCGTAAAACAAAGCATCGCCATAGCCGGTTAAAGCGACATGAACCTCAATCGTTTCAGTGTAAGGATGAATTAAGCTCATGAGATCAGTTTACCTTTCCGAAGCTCTTCCTGCAGGGCGCGCAGCCGACTGTTACGAACGGCGAGTGTGGTGATGAATTGCTCCCAGTGCGCTTCTTGCTTCATTTTTTTATAGATTTTGGACAGACGTTTCAACAGCTTCACCGCTGCTTTGTATCCGTCCCTGTTTTTGTTTCCGATATAACGCTCCACTGCCTGATGATAGAAGGGAAGCAGCAGCTCAGGTGCATCTTTTTCGATTGGTTGCAGCATCGCTACGCGGAATTCGAGAGGTTCCGTTCCCGTACTCAGCTGAAAATCAATCCATCTGCGCCACTGTCCACGCGAATGCATAGCATCCTCGTAAGCGGGGCGGGAGTGGGGAAGCATACTGACAAGCGTGTCCCACATACGGTTCTCTGCATCGGGCAGATGTTGAATGGCCGTATCCCATAGATGCATGTAATCATTCAAAGGTGTATTACGCCGATTCGCCAGAAGGGGGCCAAGTTGTACCAACCAATCCCCAAGTCGCTTCCATTCAGCCGAATCTGCGAGTACATGGAGAAAATGCAACAGTTGTTCTGGCGGGAAGCCGTAGGCCGAGCTTCCATGGATGAGTCGCTGCCATGCCTGATCATCTTGCCCCAGATGGAAGTGCATCCAGCTCTGCGCGAGTATGAGTGGTAAAGGCAGTGTTACGGCTTTGCCTGGTCTATCACTACTACTTCCATTATTTTGAGCGCTACCCAAGACACTCCCACCTGACTGGGAAGGTGACGAAGCGGCGGTTATATTGCGTTCTATATCATCTAAGATGGCCTGTTCCGACACTAACATGTCCCGTGACCCTTGCAGCTCAGGTACGATCCAGTTCAACCACAGTTGTCGATAGATCGGAGTGAAGAACATCATGCTGGCTGTCTCAGGCATCATCTGTTTACGTAAATAAGCTGAGGTTTCAGACAGTCTGTTCCAAAGTTGTTCAAGCTTGTTTCCCTTTAGACCTGACAGGTCTAGTGGATGGTTAAAGATCCGTTCAATGTCTTTCTGAAGTGCATCCACCGCGAGCTGGGCAGGGTAGCTCAAGTACACGGGGGTATGAGTGATTGAATTACGAGCCGGCGGCACGCAGAATCGGATGAGGTGCAGCTGCACATGTAGTTCAAAAAGTTGGTCCATTGCAGCGGACAGCCTTGGTTTAATGGCATACAGCTCGTCCGTTGCTTCCTGTACGTAGGATGTGCTTGCTGTGCCAGTACCCAGCCGTCTCAGACAGGAGTGGAATAGTTCGTGCCATTCCGAGATTTCGAGATCAGCAAGCTCTGTTGCACGTTCCTTGATCTGGCTGTATTGGTTGTCCGGAATGTCCATATCCTGTTGTTCATCGGCATCTGCATAGCTGGATATTCCTGCGGACATGGTCCCGACGGGTTTGGTCGTTTGTTTGAGTGCAGTACTGGAGTGCGCATTCACAATCGCATGCACAGGTCGCTCCAGTTGCTCGGCATAACTCATTAATACAGCCGTCATATGTTTGCATACGGAACTCACCGGGCAGGTACAATGACTTGTAGTCAGGGATTGCATGCTTAGTGTGACCTCGTACTCTTCCGATCCTTGTACAACGGCCGAGATCCCTTGTTGTTCGGAATAGGTTAATGGTCCGACACGTTTCTGTTTATAATATTGGAATCCGCGCATGATCGTCAGGTTATTAAAATGCTCTGCAACCTGCCTGATCAACTGTTGCCACTGCGCATCATCCATCCTCATGTTATTCGGTATGTTCATCATTCCATCTCCTGGGGTAAACATAGGTTCAGTAATCACCACGTCTATGACGTGATGTTGTAAATTTGTTGTATCCATCATATCAGTTATGAGCCAATCCGTGCATGGGTTATGAAGAATTTGAAGTTATTTTAGACCAACTGGAATCAGGATGAACACGTCGGTTCTGCTGGCGGACGGAATGCATGATTGCACCATATTGTGTATGCTTATGGTATGTATTCCTTTCAGGAACGATGCAGGCCGGGGAAACGGCCATATTACACACAACAGGAGAGAGCATATGAAAATACTTACGTTAAACACACACGCTTGGGCGGAAGAGGATCAACTGAACAAGATCAGTCAGCTGGCTGATTTTATTAATACACATCAATTCGATGTGATCTCCATGCAGGAGGTCAACCAATCGATGCAGGAAGTCGCGCTTTCTGAAGAAGAACTGAAGATGTATTATGCTACTGAATCCGATGCTGTGATTAAAAAAGACAACTATGCCTACGTCCTGCTTCAGCAGCTGACAGAACAATATTACTGGACGTGGATTCCCGCGCATGTCGGGTTCCAAAAATACGATGAAGGACTGGCGATCCTTAGCCGGACGCCGATTAAGCAGGCTTTTGGGGAATACGTGTCCCACATGCGAGATTATAACAACTATCGTACACGCAAGATTGTGGGAATTCAGACAGTCGTCCAAGGTGAAGCAACCTGGTTTGTGAACGGACATTATAACTGGTGGGATGATGCGCAGGAACCTTTCAAGGGACAGTGGGAGTTGACGGAGAGCAAGCTTGCCCCCTACATGGACCAGCCGTTATATATAATGGGTGATTTCAATAATGTCGCGGAAGTGCGTGGTGAAGGCTATGATTATATGATGAACAAAGGCTGGAATGACCTGTACACCACAGCATTGCAAAAGGATGAAGGAGCAACCGTGGTGAAGGCCATTGCCGGCTGGGCAGATAACAAACGCGATCTTCGGATTGACTATATTTTCTCCAATCGTCCGATTCAGGCTAAATCTTCTACCGTGGTCTTGAACGGTAAAAACGGACCGGTAGTGTCTGACCATTTTGGCGTCGCTGTAGAGATATAACAGCCGTGTGAGCATAAACCGTAAAGGTGATATCACCGCAAGTACGAAACAAAGCCTCCGCTGACTTCCTGTAAAGGGAAGTCAGCGGAGGCTTTTCACATTCTAAATCATTTGTTATGTACATTTCATATCGTTTGTTCTTTCTGTTGTGGAACTCTATTGTTATTCGAGCGCCAGCATCTGATGTACGAACTTTTTCAGATTCGCGCTTGTCTCACTAAGCTGTTCGATACTTTCCATGAACTCGGTAACAAGCTTGGCCTGATCCACTGTTGCGGTTGTAATCTGACCGATCTCCTGCTCCATATGTTTCATGGAATCTTGCACGCTGCCTAGGGACGATTCGATATCAGCTGCTGCTTGTTTCGTATGATCCGACAGTTTACGTACTTCACTGGCCACCACACCGAATCCGGCCCCCTGATCGCCCACACGGGCTGCCTCTATCATGGCGTTTAGTCCAAGCAGATTGGTTTGTTCCGATACTTCACGAATGACGTTTGTTACTTTACTTACACTGACCGAGTTCTCTGAAGCTTTTTTGGAATTGCGCAGAATCTCTTCCGAGGTCGCAGAGAGTTCTTCGGAATGTGCAGCAATCTGCTGAATGCCGCCGACGAGCGCATTAATGGTTGTTTCGTTTTCACGGATCAGCGTTTCCAGTGTCATGTGACTATCCAGTGCGTAGTTCACACCCAATATACCCACGACCTGATCGTTCTCTTTAATAGGGATTAGAATGGCATCAAAAGGTCTGCCTTGCAGATCACCAGGCATGCGTGCCACGGTACGGGAATCTCTGTTAGTCAGCATTTTGAAATGTTTATAATCATCATGCAGCTCATCCCCAACCTTCACGCCAATCTCCAGACTTTTTGCTTCGGAAAAATACAATACTTTCTCATGATCATTAATGGATATGGATATGTCGTCACGGAACATTTGGCTAACAAAAGGCATAGCATTTACCAGAGATTCAAGAGTATTCAATGTGCATCTTTCCTTCCCGATACAAAAAGTGGAATTTTTCAATCTATATAAGTTGAACTAAAGATATATTCACACGTACACTCCGATGACAGAATAACCTTCCAATCGCTGTTATCCCCAGATTTTTTTGATTCCCTTTTCTCAAGGGAAAAATCCGGTGATAGCGTATGCTTACGATGCAGCTTTCTTTCAGAAATCTCTTAGGCGAACGCTTCGCTTTTTCAGTTTGTTTCTGTCCTCTACGTTTCTGTGTAAATGATTAGTTCAACATATATAGTTTCTATATCGGTAACATTTTCCGTTTTTTGAATTAATGTCCCAATGAAGGTGTAATTGGCGAAGGAAAAACCAAATCTTCTGATTTTTTGTAAGCGTAATCAAAAATCTGTAGCCACCACAGAACATGTCAGTTATACTGGGATTATTATTCGTCTATTCAGAAGATAACCAAGGGACATACCTATTTCCCGGTAAGGGGATTACCCACCTAGGTTAAGCGCTATACTTTATTACTGCATATTAGTTTGGTGCTCCAGTGTGGATGGTATGAATGCTATGATATAAGACTTTATTTCAACGGGAGAAGGATGTGTGCCATCGATGACGACCTATTTCAGTGAACCACAGAGCATGTATTACCGATTTGGAGAAGATCAGGATCAGGTGCTGAAGGTACTGGCCGAGAGGTATATTGGAGCCAATGCACAGGCTGATTTTGTATATCGGGTATTCCAGAAGTCTGGTATTTTGCAAAATGAAAAAGGGCTTTATGATCTGAATTTAGGTAAACGCTTTCCTGATGCGCCTAAAGACCATATATCCTACGCAGCTGCATTGGTTTGGGGGGACGAGGACCGGAATTTGGACGTGTTGGTCCGCTGTTATGGGCCTGTTCGTTTCTATTTCAATGAGCAGTTGGTCTATCGCTCTACCGTAATGGATGAGATTAGTCCAGACGCAACGGTGAAGCTCAGCATCGATATCAAGCCTGGTTGGAACACCATTTGGCTGGAGATGAAAAACACCCCTGCCGGATTTGGTTGCCAATTTGGGTCAGATGAAGGAAAAGTGCGCATTTTGAATGTATATGCTCCATTTCAGGAGAGACAGGGGCAAGCGGGGTGGGTGTTCTCCCAACCGAACCCAGCCACGAGTAAACAACCGGACCTGCTTGGAAAAGAATCAGACGTCAGCTTGAACTGGCTGCCTGAGACAGGCTGGTCTAATGAAGATAAAACCAAGCCAGCTTTCGAGCGAATATTCGGAAATCTTGCTGGTAAGCATGCTTATGCTTGGACCCATCTGAACAATAACGATTCAACCGGGAATGCAGTGCGATTGTCAGGTCAATCTTCCGGTTCTCTAAGTATATGGATTTGCGGCAAGCCTGTGGCGCAAGTGAAGGAAGCGGGTCCGTTCGAGGTGGATGTACCAGCCTCTTTTGGGCGGAGTGACCTGCTTGTCCGAAGTGAATATGACGATACGGCTGGACCTTGGCATTTTAATTTGAACGCAACCGTGTCGGGTAAGCCGCTCTCACTGGAACTTCCTCAGCGTGTGCACGGAGCTAATGGAGAGTCTTGGTTATATGTTGGACCTTTTGAGTCGGAGGTTGAACCGGACTTGGCGGATCTGACTCGAACGGACCGAGTGTATCAAACGGGGCAAGGACAGACATATTGGCGCTTAGATCGACCGGATGCTTGGATCAGACCTTATTATGAGAATGCTATGTTGAGCAACAAATGGACAGTGGGCAGTGTGACCAATTATGGTCGCTGGGATTATCCATTGGGTGTCACTGTATATGGTCTATTACGGACGGGGCGTTATTTGCAAAGACCGGACATTACACGTTATGCGGCTGAGCATGTGCAGGCATGTACCCAGATGTATGAATACTCCTTATGGGATCGGGAGCAGTATGGTTTCCCGGCAGTCAATCAACAATTGGTCATGCTGAAAATGCTGGATAACTGTGGTTCTTTTGGTTCGGCCATGCTAGAAGCGTATTCCGAGTGTCATGAACCAACGTTTCTTCCGATTGCTGAACGGATTGCAGATTTCATGCTTTCCCGCCTGGAACGGCAGGAGGATGGTGCATTTTATCGCACATGTGTAGGGGAGTATGCCGAGAATACCATGTGGGCAGATGACCTCTATATGAGCACGCCGTTTCTCGTTCGTTATGCACGGGTGACAGGCAACTCAGCCGCATTGGATGAAGCCGCCAGACAATTTTCACTGTATCGGAAGTATCTGTTTATGCCTGAGTTCAAGATCATGTCCCATGTGTATGATTTCAAATACGGACAGGCAACGCAGATTCCATGGGGACGGGGAAATGGCTGGACACTGTTTTCCTTGACAGAGGTATTGGAAGCTTTGCCAACAGAGCATCCCGAGCGCCCAGCCTTAATAGATTTCTTCAATGAGCTGTGTGAGGGGTACGCAGCGCTTCAAGGGGAAAGCGGGTTGTGGCATCAGGTGTTGAATGTTCCGCAGACGTATGAAGAAGCCTCCTGCACGGCGATGTTTGCCTATGGTTTTGCGAGAGGTGTACGCTTTGGCTGGTTCAAAGACCCGGAAGTTTACGTCACAGCTGCCGAGCGGGCTTGGAAGGGACTTATCTGCAAAGCCATTGATCGTCAAGGGAGTGTGCATGGCGTGTGTAGCGGATCACGATATGCGTTTACGGCAGAGTATTATGATCAGGACTTGCGTACCGTTACCAATGACAATCACGGAATAGGCATTATGATGCTGGCAGGAACTGAAGTAGCAAAAATGAAGAAACATCTGGCTGAACACAGGGTGTCTTCACCTGTGGTCTCCCATTCTTAACAGACCACCGAGGTCTGATTTTCATACTATCGTTCCTATACAACAAGTTGTCTTCTGCTCCACGTAATACGGTTGTATATCCGTAATCATATTTGAGACGGGATCATCACCGCCGGGAATATCATTCCTGGTGGTTTTTGATTCCTGTAACTCCTTACTTTTTTGACAGGAAAGCTTACTTTTGTTTATGTCATGTGCAGTAATAGACCGATACAATAGGTTTTGTAAGCGATTCCATAAATGCAAAAAGGGGAGGAAATTCATTTATGATGATTACAAAAAAGTGGGTAACCCTGTTCTGTCTGTCCCTGTTATTGTTCGCTACAGCCTGTTCTGGAGGGGCCACCGATACACCATCTTCTTCTGGGGAAGCAAGTGGAAGTGAAGGAGATTCATCAGGCAAGATTGAACTGCGCATGACCTGGTGGGGATCACAGACCAGACATGATCTGACGACCAAAGTGATCCAATTGTTTGAAGAGAAACATCCGGGAATCACCATTAAACCTGAATATTCCGGTTGGGACGGTTACTTTGACAAGTTGACTACACAGGTAGCCGGTTCAAATGCACCAGATATCATCCAGATGGATTACGCCTTTTTGACTGACTTTGCCCGGCGTGGTGCCTTGCTTGATCTGACTCCGTTTGCAGAGAGCAAAGAGCTGCGGACAGAGGATCATGATCAGAGCATGATTACAGCCGGTTCGATTGACGATAAATTATATGCAATTACCCTCGGAGTTAACGCACCAGGTGTCATCTATGACGCCACCGTATTTCAGGAATTAGGTATAGAAGAACCACAAGAGAGCTGGACATGGAAGGATTTTGGGGATATTGCAACCAAGATCGCCGCAGCCAAAGGTGAGGGGTTCTATGGATCGGCAGACATTTCCGGTACAACGAACATGTTTGAAGTGTTTATTCGGCAATCCGGGAAAGGATTGTTTGATGGTGGCACAATGACAGCTACCAGCGAGGAGCTTCAACAATGGTTCGATATGTGGAGCGCACTACGCGAGAATGGTGGAGTGACTACAGCGGAGATAACGGCATCCACAACCAATGCGCTGGAGACACGACCGATCTCACTGGGCACAGCCGCCATGGACTTTGCATGGTCCAATCAATTGCTGACATTCCAGCAGGTGAACAAAAACCAGGATCATAAGCTTGGCATACAAGTGCTTCCGCATGGTGTAGGTGAAAAGCAAATCGGTGAATATCTGAAACCAGGCCAGTTCCTCTCCGGTTATGGTAAAACCAAACATCCAAAGGAAGTTGCCATGTTCATTGATTTCATGGTCAATGATCCAGAAGCAACCGCTATTCTTGGTTCTGAACGTGGGGTGCCGGTCAATTCCAGCATTCGTGAACAGATGCAGCCTACGCTGCCGGAAGCGGAGCAAACCATTTTCCAATTTATCGATACTGTATCGAAGAACTCCAGCGAGATTGACCCGCCATACCCGCAAGGATTTGCTGAAGTGGACACAAGTTTCAAGAGCGCAAGCGAGCAGATCGCCTTCGGTCAAGGTAATACTCCAGATGTCATTGCCCAGTTTATTGAAGGAGCCAAGGCTACGCTTGGATCGAGTCAATAATGATTGAAACTGTCTCACACTTCTAATTCTGCGGGGAGGTTGCGAAGATGACGACATCACAGGTCAGTCAAGCCCGAATCGAGCGTGTAACTACCCGGCGGGTCAAACGGAGATATGCGCATAATGGAGCCGCACTTCTGTTTCTCGCCCCATGGCTTGTCGGATTGTTATTCCTTACCCTAGGTCCAATGTTGGTATCGTTATACATCTCGTTCACCGATTACAGTATCCTGGCCGCCCCTTCCTGGGTCGGTCTGGATAACTACACCACGATGTTTACATCGGATAAACTGTTCACCCAGTCGCTCAAAGTCACCTTCACGTATGTCGCTGTATCCGTACCGGTCAAATTGATTTTTGCGCTGCTTGTAGCGATGTTGCTCAACAAAGGGATTCGAGGATTAGGTATTTATCGGACAGTGTATTACATCCCGACATTGCTTGGAGGTAGCGTGGCGATTGCGATGTTGTGGCGTAAAATGCTGGGTGGGGACGGGCTACTCAATAGTGTGCTTGCCATGGTGGGCATTAAGGCGCCCGATTGGGTTGCTAATCCGAAGTATGCCCTGTACTCCATCGTCCTGTTATCCGTATGGCAGTTTGGATCATCCATGATTATTTTCCTGGCAGGTTTGAAGCAGATTCCACCCGAATATGATGAAGCCTCAGCGGTAGATGGTGCAGGTCCCCTGCGGAGATTCTTCTATATAACGTTGCCGATTCTGTCACCCGTTATCTTCTTCAATCTTGTCATGCAACTGATTACATCCTTTCAATCGTTCACGCAGGCTTTTGTTATCAGTAATGGTAGCGGAGGGCCAGTGAACTCAACCCTAATGTACTCTCTGTATCTGTACAAAAAAGGATTTTCATTCTTTCAGATGGGCTATGCTTCTGCGATGGCCTGGGTGCTGGTCATCCTGATTGGCGTATTTACATTGCTCGTATTCCGCAGTAGCAAGCTGTGGGTGCACTATGAGGATGGTGGGAAATCATGATTGGACAACGGAACTCTACAGCATGGGTCGTCAGCAAACATGTGTTGATCTCAGGCATCGCCTTTGTCATGCTCTACCCGATCCTCTGGATGCTGGGCAGCTCATTCAAACCGGGACATATGATCTTTACAGAGACCTGGTTCTGGCCACAGGAATGGAATTGGCAAAATTACATGAATGGCTGGTCGGGAATTCAGGGTAATCCGTTCTCCCGGTTCCTGACCAACTCTGTCATCCTGTCGCTTGGCGCCGTGCTGGGCAATGTCATCTCATGCTCAATGGCGGCATATGCCTTCGCCCGACTGAATTTTCGTTTCAAAGCCATTTGCTTTGGACTGATGCTTATGACGATCATGCTGCCCCATCATGTGACGCTGATCCCGCAGTATATCCTTTTCAACCACCTGGAGTGGGTGAATACGTATCTGCCGCTTGTGGTGCCCAAATGGCTGGCGACCGACGCCTTCTTCATTTTTCTCATGGTACAGTTCTTCCGGGGATTGCCTAAAGAGCTGGATGAGGCGGCAACTATTGATGGGTGCGGTCCTGTGAAAATATACACCAAAATCATCATTCCACTGGCTTTCCCAGCATTGGTTACCACGATGATCTTTACGTTTTTGTGGACATGGGACGACTTCTTCAGTCAGTTGATCTACCTGAGTGACGTTAGCAAATACACCGTGCCGCTAGGTCTGCGCCTGTTCCTTGATTCCAGCTCTCAATCCGATTGGGGCCCGATGTTTGCCATGTCGGTGTTGTCGCTGGTGCCATGTTTTATCGTATTTATCGTGTGTCAAAAGTACTTCGTGGAAGGAATCGCGACCTCTGGGCTCAAAGGGTAATTCCAAGACGAAACGAGTTGATTTTTCCATGAGGAAAGGAAGATGGTCTTCATTTATTAATCAAAAGCTGCAACAAAGCAAGCTCTCCACGTTGATGGTGACTTGCTTTATTGCGTTTAACCTCCTGCTCGTCTCGGTTGTGGTCTGGCTGGCATATCAGTCTTTCTCAGCAGTCACATTTGCCGAGATTAGCAAAGCACGCCTGGCTCTTCTGAACGAAAGCACACGTCGGGGATTTGATTTCATCACAGGGGTAACAGGAACCGCATATGGTTTGGCAAGCAATCGGGAGCTGTCCAATTTGCTCGAAACGGCTGATACGGGCAGACTTGCACAGATTCACCAGCGGAGAGAGGTCTCTCGAATCCTGGATCATACCATGGTCGTGAGTGAAGGCATCACTTCCATTGAACTGTATACGGATGTCTTCAATGGAGTGACAGTGACTATGGCTGATCGCATATTTCCGGTGGACACCATCGCACATGACTCTTGGTTTGCTACGCTGGAAAAGGCTGATGCGGCTTGGGTTCCGCTGCGTGAGAACGAATCTGGCCAATCCCTGGTCGGATACGCCCAACGGATTTTCGACAGTCGTGGTGGAACGGTTGCTTATGTGCTCATTCGACTGAGTAGAGCGGACATCGTACGCAGGTTTGCCGATGTACCCATGGTGCTTGATGGAAAAGTCCTGTTGGTAGATACGGCTGGTAATGTCGTAATGCAGATGGGGAGAGTTGATCCAGCAGGGGAGAATGAACGAGTGGATCGAAGAAATGAAGCGAGTACAGTACAGGAAACGGGGGAAGCTGTAAATTCATCTTCTTCTATTATAGATAGTGCATGGATTCAGGAACATGTCCAGCATGGTGCAGACGGGTACGAAGTAGTTTCCGGCCAACCTGGAGGTGCTCAATTGGTGCTGTACTCCAGGCCAGCCATGCTTCAGTGGCGCCTCGTACAGACTATTCCGGTATATACACTGTTATCTCCGCTCAGACAAGCAGGCTGGCAGATCCTTGGCATCGCCGTGCTGGGACTATTATGCTCGGCTGTGCTGGCGTACCTGTTTGTAAGGCAGATCATCCGACCTTTGCGACAATTAATCAGACGAATGAGACAACTGGAGAAAGGTGACTTCGATACCCGGGTCCAACTTTCGTTTACGGAGGAATATGCCCATTTGGCTTATGGATTTAATCACATGGCTTCACAGCTCACGACGCTGATGGAACAGGTGAAGGATGAGAGCCGGGCCAAGCGTGAAGCCCAGACGGGCTTGCTTGAGGCCCAGATCAAACCCCATTTTTTATACAATACCCTCGACATGATCCACTGGCGCGCACTTGATTACGAAGCCAAGGATATCAGTCGCATGATTGTACAACTCAGTAAGCTGTTACGGATCGGACTGAGTGGAGGGAGACTGTTTATACGGGTTCGTGATGAGTTGGAACATGCCCGTTGCTACGTTAACATCCAGTCAGAGCGGCTGCCGTTCTCCATTCAATATCAGGAGCAGATCGATCCGCATATTCGCGGTTGTTACATTCCCAAGATCATTTTGCAGCCCTTCATCGAAAATGCCGTTATGCACGGGCACCCTGAAGAAGGCACACTTCGAATTCAGGTGCATATGCACGAAGAGGTTGGCCCGCATGAGGATATCGTCATTCGTATCACGGATAATGGGCGGGGTTTGCCGGAGGGGTGGAAACTCGAAGAGACGTGTGGCATCGGCGTACGGAATGTACATCAGCGCATCCAGCTTTATTGTGGGAAGAGGTATGGTGTTCAACTGAGCGATAGAGAGTCAGGTGGAGTGGAAGTGACCATTACGCTGCCGCGTATTGAGACCGACGAGCAATTAAATCTATGGCTGGACGGTGAAAAATGATGAAGACCATTATGCTTGTTGATGACGATCCTCATATTGTAAAGGCATTAACAGATCATATCGATTGGCCTTCTCTGGGCCTCAGCATTGCAGGGACTGCTTCCAATGGCTTGGATGCGCTGGAGCTGTTTCACCGTATGCATCCAGATGTCGTTATGACTGACGTCTATCTACCTGGGATGACCGGGCTTGAGATCACACAGACGTTGCGACGTGATCATCCCCACCTGCCGATCATCATTCTTAGTGGATATGACGAATTCGAGAACGCCCGGGCAGCCATGCGCTGGGGGGTGAATCACTTTTTGCTGAAGCCGGCAGAGGTTGAGGAGATTGAGTCTGTGCTGCGTGAGGTGTTACTGGAACAAGATGTGCGAGAGCGGCATGAGCGACTGGAGCAGACGTACAAGCAGGAGGTCGGACGGGTACTTCCGTATTTGCGCAAACAATTTCTTCACGAACTGCTGACTACGCGATATCGGGCAGACGAGCTGCCCAAAGAACGCATGGACTATATAGGCATTCATATGTCCTCCCAGACACGCGCCATTAGTCTGCAACTGAATCGCCCCGTATTTTTGACACGAATGAAAGAACGGGATTGGCAACTTCTCCGCTATGGGGCGGCCGATATTATTCAGGAGACGGTGAAGGAGCAAGCGGCGCGCATGAATGGTCAGGTAGAGATTGTTGATTATTCGGATCAGGTATTTGTGTTGCTTCTATTAGGAGATAAAGATCATCTGGAGGATTGCCTGCCACTCGTGGAGAGGATGATCGATCAGATCTTTACGTATCTGAAAATTGAAGTGAGTGCTGGAATCGGAAGATCCAAGAGTCACCCATGTGAGGTGATAGATTCCTATCTCGAGAGCAGGGAAGCGGTGGAAACAGCAGAGTTTAAAGGTGGAAGTCGTATATACCACTATGAAGCATCAGAGGAAACAGAACCAAGTGTGACCGATTATTCATTATTGCTTCGTCAATGGAATGAGGCTTGGGCGGATATTCGCCCTGACCTGGCGGAAGAGGTATGGCATCATATTTGCCTTTTGCTGAAAGAGGGGAAATGTGTTGGGATACAGGATGTACAGGTTTTGGCCGTCAGTCTGTTCGACACGTTGATGCATAGCTGGAACCGACTTCATCCTATGTTAACGCCGCCGCTGGCGATGAGTGATTTTTTGCGTGAAATTCAATCGAAATATGCTTTGCATGATCTGGTAAACTGGATGGATCGTATTATCTGCGACTGGCTGGAACAGATACGTAAGGAGATGGGCGAGAAGAAAAGCAATAAACTTATCGAGCAGGTGAAACAGTATGTAGAGCTTCATTACGCCGAAGAGATTAGTTTTGAAGCGATAGCCAAGGGGCTGTTCGTACATCCGAAGTATCTGAGTCAACTGTTCAAAAGGGTGACCGGTGAGAATTTCGTGAGTTATTTGAACGGGTACCGAATTCAGAGGGCGTTGGAACTGTTGCAGTCGGGACATTACATGGTATATGAGGTGAGCGAGATGACGGGGTTCCGTAATGCAACGTATTTCAGCCAGGTGTTCAAAATGCTTACGGGCAAGAGTCCGTCTGAGGTGGGGTAGAGCGATACAGGTACAGTAATTAAATAAAGTGGAAGAGGAGGTATGGTTCTTATGATGATCGATCAGCAGGAATATTACATTAAAGGTTTATCTTACTCCATTAGATCGGCAGAGGAAAAGGATGCTGAGGCCTTGTCTTCACTACGTGTACAAATCGATGGGGAAACCGAGAACATGGATCGTGAAGAGGGCGAGGCGTATATCGACGCAGCCGGGTTTAGGCGGATCATCCATTTGGACACTGAGAAGTCACGGAATCTGTTCCTTGTTGCTGTAGTAGCGGGTGAGATTGTGGGATACTCCCGATGTGAAGGTACAGAGCTGAAGCGCTTTTGCCATAAAGTTGAGTTCGGCGTGTGTGTAGCCAGAGAGTTCTGGGGGCATGGGATTGGCAAGAACTTGTTAGAGAAGTCGATAGAATGGGCAGACCAGACTGGTGTAGAGAAGATGACGTTGAACGTGCTGGCATCCAATGAAAAGGCAATCGAGTTATACCAAAAGGGTGGCTTCGAGATCGAAGGTATTTTGAAAAAGGATCGTAGACATGCGGATGGACAGTATTACGACACGATAGTGATGGGCAGGTTCAGAGACTTATAATGGTATAAAAAGTGAAAAGCAGAATCTATATAAGCCCACAGCTTATGGAGTTTAATTATTAGATTTGATACCGACATAATAGATAGCAGTGTTATTGAGAAGATGTATTATGTTTCTTATCTTATAGAACGAATGTAATGATGTTGAATGAGTCTATTCACAACCTATTATTGAGATAGATTAGACCGGTGAGTGTATATAGGATATAGTAAGAGGATATTACCATTGGAAAAAGAGATTATGAAGAGATTGAATCATATATATAATCAGTTTCCGGATGGGATATTTTACAAGTAGCAATTGTGTTGTGTATATGATATATTCTATTTCCGGCCAAAAAAACACGAGAAACAAAGTGCCGCAGGCAAAACAAATAAGCTTCGAAAGAAACTTAAAAAAAGAGCTTGCTAAGTTGGTTCGGAAGTGTTATGATATAAAAGTTGCTGAGGAGAACAACACTCGGTAACAAAAAAAGTTTGATCTTTGAAAACTGAACAACGAGTGAGTAAACATTCTGCTTACAGAATGAACGCGAAAGTTTGAGGCAAGCCTTGGCTTGAATCGACTGGAGCACAAATGAGATTTTTAATCTCGTCAGATTCAAAATGAGCTTATCGCTCTTTTCAATACTTTATTGGAGAGTTTGATCCTGGCTCAGGACGAACGCTGGCGGCATGCCTAATACATGCAAGTC
>NZ_JBFTKC010000017.1:0-120307 GCF_056395745.1 Paenibacillus sp. 10L310
ATGTAAGACCCCTTGAAGACGACGAGGTAGATAGGCTGGGGGTGGAAGTGCAGCAATGCATGGAGCTGACCAGTACTAATCGGTCGAGGGCTTATCCAATAGCAAGTKRTAATTCGCATGTTTCGTTTCGAATCTAGTTTTCAGAGAACAACAACTCTGAAWTGTAAGCTAYGCGTTTGGTGGCGATGGCGGAGGGGTTCCACACGTACCCATCCCGAACACGACCGTTAAGCCCTCTAGCGCCGATGGTACTTGGACCGCAGGGTCCTGGGAGAGTAGGACGCCGCCAAGCGAWWYCCCWTTGGGGTATTTTTTTTCGAAAATTGATAAGGGCCCTTAGCTCAGTTGGTTAGAGCGCACCTCTGATAAGGGTGAGGCCGGTGGTTCGAGTCCACCAGGGCCCATAGCAAGACCACAACAAGAAATACACCAGWGTATGGGGCCATAGCTCAGCTGGGAGAGCGCCTGCCTTGCAAGCAGGAGGTCAGCGGTTCGATCCCGCTTGGCTCCACCATTCCCTGATAGCTCAGTTGGTAGAGCACTCGACTGTTAATCGAGTTGTCACAGGTTCGAGCCCTGTTCGGGGAGCCAGTAAGGCCCGTTGGTCAAGGGGTTAAGACACCTCCCTTTCACGGAGGTAACAGGGGTTCGAATCCCCTACGGGTCATATTATGGAGGCTTAGCTCAGCTGGGAGAGCATCTGCCTTACAAGCAGAGGGTCGGGGGTTCGATCCCCTCAGCCTCCACCATATAACTTTATAACGACGCGGGGTGGAGCAGCCCGGTAGCTCGTCGGGCTCATAACCCGAAGGCCGCAGGTTCAAATCCTGCCCCCGCAATTATACTTTCCTTGAGAAAGTGATCTGGAACCGTGGTGTAGTTGGCCTAACATGCCTGCCTGTCACGCAGGAGATCGCGGGTTCGAATCCCGTCGGTTCCGCCATTTTTTAATTAAATATACACCGTGCCGGTGTAGCTCAACTGGTAGAGCAACTGACTTGTAATCAGTAGGTTGGGGGTTCAAGTCCTCTCGCCGGCACCATTTTTAGTATTTACATCTGAATTTGTGATAGAATGTATATTACAAGTAAAATTGTTAATACTAAGATTCTCTTAGTGGATGAATGGCTTACTCTATGGCGGTCGTGGCGAAGTGGTTAACGCACCGGTTTGTGGATCCGGCATTCGGGGGTTCAATTCCCCTCGATCGCCCCATGATTTTTTAATGGGGATTAGCCAAGCGGTAAGGCAACGGACTTTGACTCCGTCATGCATAGGTTCAAATCCTATATCCCCAGCCATTTCATTACGAGTCATTAGCTCAGTTGGTAGAGCACCTGACTTTTAATCAGGGTGTCGAAGGTTCGAGCCCTTCATGACTCACCATTATATTTTGCGGTCGTGGCGGAATTGGCAGACGCGCACGGTTCAGGTCCGTGTGGGCTAACCCCCGTGGAGGTTCGAGTCCTCTCGACCGCACCATATGTTTTGCGGAAGTGGCTCAGCGGTAGAGCATCGCCTTGCCAAGGCGAGGGTCGCGGGTTCGATTCCCGTCTTCCGCTCCAATATTTGCGCCCTTAGCTCAGCTGGATAGAGCGTTTGACTACGAATCAAAAGGCCGGGAGTTCGAATCTCTCAGCATGTTCAAATCGTGTCATCCCGATTTTTTTTATTTGCGGGTGTAGTTCAATGGTAGAACTTTAGCCTTCCAAGCTAATAGCGTGGGTTCGATTCCCATCACCCGCTTCCTAGTAACATATAGAAGAGCCTTTGCTTATAGCAAAGGCTTTTTTTGTGTTAAAAAGAATAAGTGTAATTTATTTAAAATAGGGTCAATTGTCATTTGATTAAGGATGAAATCTTTGTTTAAATAAATAGAACAATTCGTATCTGATTAACCGCATTTATTTATAAAGGAGGACAAACAGTAATGAAAAGAGCTCTGGTCATTGGTGGAAACGGAACATTAGGTAAAGCCGTTGTTGCGAAACTGAAAGATTATTCCGTTGAGGTTATTACAGCAGGTAGACAATCCGGGGATGTTCAGGTGGATATGACGTCGACAGAGAGTATTACTACCCTCTTCGAAACGGTGAGAAATATTGATTACGTCATTGTGGCGGCGGGCCAGACCCATTATGCGAAACTCGAAGAACTGACACCTGAGAACAATATGATTAGTGTGCAGGGTAAACTGCTTGGACAGGTCAATATCGTATTGATTGGACAGCACTATATTAACGACAAGGGGAGTTTCACGCTGGTCAGTGGCATTATACAAGACCACCCTATTGAGCAAGGTGCATCAAGTGCTATGGTCAATGGGGCTATTGATTCGTTTGCCAAAGCGGCAGCGTTTGAGTTACCAAGAGGCATTCGTTTGAATTCGGTTAGTCCTAATCTGTTTGTAGAGTCGGCGGAAAAATATAAGGATTTCTTTATTGGATTTAATCCTGTACCTGTAGAGAAAGTGGCTAATACGTTTATCCAGAGTGCACTTGGGATTGAAACAGCCCAAAATTTCAAAATATATTAAAAGCCGGAAAGTTATATATGATTTTGATGATTACCTATCCCTAATTAATTGCAGGATGAGAAAGGTGTACATGAAATACATTTAGCTGTTAAGCATGTAGAATGATTTTTCATGAAACAGAACTGAATGAGGCCATTTGAAATATTAAAACAAAAGGAGATTCACCGGATTTTCGGTAGATCTCCTTTTGTTTGTTGTGAATGAAACAGAGGTATATTGACTATTATGGAGCAGGTAGCCCAAGAACTTCGAGCATCTCATTACGTTTGAGCGATTCGGCAATGGGGCCGTCAATGAGCCATTTCTTAGCATTGAGGACATAGACATGACCATTTTGGACAGCGGGTAGGCTTTTCCATACTTGGAGTTGCTGGATTTCATTAAGTTCATCTTTTGTTTTTTGCAACGCTTCAGCTGACCCATCTGAGCTAATGGACACGATAAACAGATAGTCTGCTTTGATTTCAGGCAAAAGTTCTACCGAGATACTGGCATTCATCCGATCCGGGTTCTCTGCCTCGAGTTTGGTAACGAGAGCATCGGGAGTGAATCCAACCTCATAACCCGCTCCTACATAACTGGAAGCTGGAAATGGCGTGGATGGAATGGAAGAGAAGAACAAACGCATATCCTTCTCTTCCAGGCGCAGGAATGCAGCTGTAGGTTTGGTCTTGGTGATATCGGCTACGAGCTTCTGAGCTTCAGTTACTTGGTCTTTATTTTTTTGTAAAAGCTGTTCAGCCCGCTCTTCAATATCTAGCGCAGTAGCTACCTGCACGATAGATTCCTGCCAATTACGGCGATCATAAGTGATCGTAGGCGCGATCTTCTCGAGTTGTTCGAGAATCTTGGCATCCAAACTGGCATTGGCAATAATGAGGTCCGGATTGGCGCTAACTACAGCTTCAAAATTGACACTTTCATTAATGGGTTCGACAGCCACGCCTTGGGCTTCAAGTTGCTCATTCAGATAATCTTGCCGGCCAATAGGTGTAGCAAGTACCAGTGGTACCTCCAAGGAGAGGAGAATATCCTCCATATTAATGGACACAATCCGTTCAGGATGTGCCGGGATTTCTTTGCTGCCACTGGCGCTCTCCACGGTCTTAGTAGCTGATTCAGTGGATGAGTCGCCATCTGTCCCCGCAGCTGATTTTACGCCATCTGCAGATGGCTGCGAAGTGCTTGCAGGTGTCTGTCCACACGCAACAAGTAACATGGCGAGTATGAGCAGGATTCCCGTTATTTTGACATATTGCTGTTTGTACATCATAATCCCCCTGTGTTTCTAATGATATTGATTCTCAGTACACTTTATATTGTAGCGGTCTCATGTTGGGGGAGACATAGCCTTCTGTGCTATCCGGTCATGGATTAATGTGCTGAGTTCCACCAAAAAGTTTCAGGGTTTCATCGATGATCTGATCATGAGCATATGGTGAATAATCCAACCACGGCATTTCATCTAGCAGATATACATGTTGGTTCTGCACAGGCATCAAATCTTGCCATTGCTGAGTATGTTGTAGTTTATGCCAACGTTGCTGGGATTCTGAGTCCTGGTCCACAATCAGTAACATGCGATCTCCAACCATTTGAGGCAACTCCTGTTCATCCAATGCACGATAGACTTGCCCTGGAAGCAGATCATGTGAAGGCGCCACGCCCAGGTCGTTATATAGAACAGCGCCCCCATTGCGTCGCCCGTAGATTAACAGATGACCCATCATGATATGAATAATGGAGACCGTATCCTTACCGATTAAATGAGTAAGCTGCTCTTTGGCTTGGATTACCTTGTCATCGTACTGCTCCAACCATTGCTGAGCATCTTGTTGCTGTCCCACAATGGAGGCAACTTGTATGAAGTGTTCCCGCCAGCTCAATCCTTTCCATGGGATAACGATGGTAGGCGCAATTCGCTGTAGCGTTCTTTTTAACGTATGGGCTTCGTACTCATTACAGAGTATAAGGTCAGGGCTCGCTTGCATCAACAACTCAACGTTGGTTTGCCAGATATGAGGATTCATTCGTTTGCTACGCCCCAGATGATAAGGGATATTCGAGAAAAACAGATTCCTGTGTTGATCCCGTCGGTTATCGATCAATGCCGCATGGGGAATGATCTGTAATGCCAGCAGATGGCCAGTGGTTCCGAAGGAGAGAGTGGCAATTTTACTGCGTTTCTGCCGTTGATAGGTAGAGGGAGACACGCCAACATATTTTTTGAATTTGCGACTAAAGTAAAACTCGTCCTGAAAACCAACCTGTGAGGCGATATGTTTGATGGTTTGGCCGGGGACGAGCAACATCTCTTTGGCTCGGTCCATGCGGATGTTATTCACGTATTCCATGGGACTGATGCCAGTGCGGTTTTTGAATACCCGCGAATAGTGCCATACACTCATGCCTGCCACTCCGGCAAGAACTTCCCGAGAAAGATGCTCAGCATATCCAAGCTCAATAAGTTCAAGCGTTTGATCCAAAGCAGAGGTGTGTTCGGAATCTCCTATTGCACTTTCTTTGGGAGGAGCATACACATGGGTCAACAATTCATGCATCAAAGTCTGAATACGAAATGGACGATTTTCTTGAGGTACAGAGATGCATTCATGGAGCTGTGAGGCAATTCTGGTACATTCCTGAAAAAGTTCATGCGGTAACTCATCAGCATAAGCCGAACGAAGTAACCCTTTTTGGTATACCTCCATTACAGTAGATCCGGAAGTAGCTTTATTGATGTCGGAGAGAGGCTTCAACATATCAAAATATATCGCGATGCCCTGTAAAGGATGAACCTCATCCGTTGTATATTCTATCGCTGTTCCTGGCAGGATCAGATACATCTTGCCGAGTGTGGCATGATTCAGCCTATGCCCAATACGGATATCGGCTTCACCGCCAGTACAGATGAGCAGAAGATGTGAGTCCGCTAATACGAATGGGGCAAGAAAAGACGCTTGATCGAGAACTTCGGATGTCTTGAATCTTGCATATAGGTCACGGGTATGGTCACCGTTAGATATCAGTGGAAAGACTTGCAAAGTCACCAGAATCCCTCCTTAACTTGCAATAGTAACATTACATATGATGTATTTGAGAATAATTATCAATTATCGCATATTGTCATTCAAATAAGAAGTCCATATGATAATATGAAAATGAAATAGCGAATTCTAATCATTGAACCGCGTAACTTTCCACTATAACTTGAATTAAAATAGGTTACCGAGTTGGAAAATAGCCAATACATAGTTCCCATCATCTAAACCGTTGAGCGAATAATTAGTGAAAATCTTAACTGATGTTAATCGTAGAATTACTTAAATAACAGATCATTTAATTCACTACGCAAAAAAAGACAAGCCCCTCTCCTACGATGTCCGCAGGAAGAGGAACTTGTCTTTTTAATTAGAGCTTGCGATTAGTATCTTTCCAGAATCGTCTGTGTTTTCAAGCCATCAGCCGGAATCAGCCAGTTGTTGTTCTCCAGCAACTGCAACAGTTGGGTACGCAGTCCGGATACGGCTACAGTATCATCGGTTTTGAAAGAAACCTCTACGATATTCTCAATACCTGTACCTGCTGCGTCACGGATCGGCCATACTTCGAGTGTAAGCTCTTGACCACTCCATGTACCTTCATATCGTTGGAATGTGATTGGACCATATGCACGGGATTGAGTCAATTGCTGCTTGCCCCAGTTGGAGGCAGACCAGTTTTTCAATTTGCCCGGAAGCTTGTCCAGTAACATGTTCAAGGCTTCTTGCTGCGAAGGAAGTTGGACTCCTGTCGCTTTGGTATCGACTTTTTTGGTGTTGGAGAAGCTCAGCGTCTGTTTGCCGTATCCCCAATCAATCTCAGCCTCGTAGTTATCATCTGATTTGTCAATCCCTCTTGGTTAGCCAGAGTCAGCGCTGCGTTGATATCGCCATTGATCACAGGGTAGCGTTTTTTATAAGTCAATTCGTAGTTATTTTTATCATCCTTTTTGCGAAAACGAACATTCCATCCTTGTTGATCCAATCCGAGAGCATTGGTGTCGAAGTACTCTACGTTAATATTTCTTGGCGTGGAATTTAGGCCGAGTGTCTGGATCACTTCACTGCGTGGTGTCCCATCTGTATTCAATACAAGTTCCGGCTTGGCCAGAAACTTTACTTCATAAGCAGGAACGGCATTGGCAGCAGCTGAAGCCTGGGGTGCTCCCAGAAATGTCATTCCACTTCCCAATGTTACGATGCTCAACATCAATGAGGCGGTTACCTTTTTCCACTTTTTCAAAACCAATCACTCTCCTAATCTGGATTAACGTACAGATCCCACTTTATCGCCCGAATATATGAAAGCGATTAAAGGGAAGCGCACATTGCGTTAACCCTGTATAGATTTGATGAATGGCAAACGATAGTTTATAGCGGATCAGGGCAATCAGCCATGGAAAATGGGGAAGCCGTGACTCACCTCTCGCAGCACTTCTTTGAAGCGGTTTACCTGAACGGAAGGGTGGCGATCCTTGTTATGTACCGTATAGATATGGCGCGGTGCCTGCTCTCCCGGAATTGGAAGAACTTGAATGAGCCCGTGCTGTTCCTCCCACTGTACCGCCATCCGAGACATGAATGAGACATGCCCCCCGATTAACACGAGCTGTTTGATCGCTTCCAGGGAATCCATCTCCACGGTACTCCGCAAACGAATATCATGTTGCGCAAGCCATTGATTGGTTAGCCGCCGTGTACTGGATTCATTGCCATGTAAGGCAAAAGGAATCTGCGCGATATGATCTGGTGTTAAAGCATCCTTCTGGGCCAACCCATGTTGTGGGGAACAGATCAATACTAAGTCATCTTCACACAGCGTCTCAGCTTGCAGGGCGGGTCCAACAAATGGCTCGGAAGAGATCACCCCCAGATCAATCTGATGACGAATTAACATTTCGCGAATAACAGGTGATGGTTTGACGGATAAGACGATACGAATGCCCGGGAATTCCTGAGAAAAGGTATTGAGTATGGTGGGCAGCAAATATGTAGCCGGTACATAGCTTGCTCCAATGTGCAGGGTGCCCCGATAGAGGCTGTCATATTCCTTTACGACCCGCCTTGCCTCTTGGGTCAGAGCATTGATTTTGACGGAATAATGGAGCAGAGCTTGTCCGGCTTCGGTTAAAAAGGTCTTTCCACTGCGCGATTCGAATAATCGCACACCCATCTCTTCCTCCAATGACTTCATATGAAATGTAACGGTAGGTTGTTTGATCCCCAGTAACTCGGCCACGCTTGTCATGTGATGATGTTTATCGATCAGCTCAACAATTTGTAATTTGATCAGATTCAATGTCCTAACACTCCTCTCACTTCTACTAGCCCCAATATATAAGATGATCTAATGTTTTTCATAAAGACGGAGAGTACAGAACCAATCTGAAGAAGCGAAGCGTTCGCCTTTATCCCCAGATTTCTTATATTCCCTTCATAAAGGGAATATAAGAAATCTGGGGATAACAGCGATCGGAAGATGGTACTGTAATCGAAGCGACAACATGAAAATTAATTTAGTTCACCTTCTATAGATTTAATCTATGAACATCAACAGAATTCATCTAAAAAGTTAATTCCAATTTTACATACAAGACATACAACTCGCGAAAGCGGACGTTAGACTGAGAACAGTGCAAGAGATCAAGTAACAGAAGACAGGCAGGGATGCTTATGAAATTAGAGATAACAGGAATTCAAAAATCATTTAATCAAACACCCGCACTGTTGCCGACAGATCTAACGCTTGAACATGGAAAGTTCACGACCCTGCTCGGCCCATCCGGCTGTGGCAAAACAACACTGCTCCGCATGTTGGCCGGGCTGGAACAGCCGGACGCGGGGGAGATTCGTGCAGATGGTCAGTGTATCTACTCTGCGGCGAAGCGGATTGATATACCAACACACAAGCGTAATCTGGGCATGGTGTTTCAGGATTTTGCATTATGGCCGCATATGACCGTATACGAAAATGTAGCGTTTGGCCTGAAGGCCGGAAAACAGAAATCTGATCTGCGGCAAAAGGTGAACGAAGCGCTTGGCATGGTTCGCCTGCAAGGCATGGAAGACCGATATCCTCATCAGCTGTCTGGTGGACAGCAGCAACGGGTTGCTTTTGCCAGAGCCGTAGCGGTTAGACCTGGTGTGATCCTGTTCGATGAGCCACTGAGTGCACTGGATGCTGTACTCCGGGAAGAGATGCGGATTGAGATGATGTCACTGGTTCGGGACATGGGATTGACTGCGCTGTACGTCACACATGATCAGATTGAAGCGATGTCGATGTCGGATGAGATTGTGGTGATGCAGAAGGGGCGGATATTGCAAAAGGGAAGCCCGGAAACGATCTACTCGGCGCCAAGTGATCCGTATGTCGCTTCGTTTATCGGAAAGTCCAACTGGCTCACGCCTAATCAATCGATGGTGCGTCCAGAGCATGTCACCTGGAACAAAACAGGTCATGACGATCTGTGTTATCCGGGGACGGTACTTAGTGTCAGCTATGTAGGTGAACGATATGAAGTACGAGTGCAGATGGAAGGGCTTGGGGTATGGACAGCCTATATGAACCAAAGGGTGCGCGTAGGGGAGCGGGTGCAGCTCTATGTAACCCCTGAGCGGATATGCCGAATGGAGGGTTATGACCACCCGAGTATGAAGCAGAATGAAGCGATCGCAGTGGCATATTAAATTGTTGAACGAGCACGCAGTTGGAAGCAGAAGTACACATTTTATAAGAAACCAGGGGAGATGGACGAATATGTTGGGTATGAAAACACGGAAAAAGAGCGCAATGCTGTTATTAACAGCGGTAATGAGTATCAGTTTGTTCGGATGTAGCACAGGGAACTCCACCACAGGCAACGCAGCACAACCCGCAGGTGAAGGAAACACAGCAGCAGCGGCAGAAACAACGAAACCGGCTGGTGGCAAGTTGGTCTTGTACAGTGCTGGCCCACAGAAGCTGGCAGATAACATCGTGAGCGGATTTACAGACAAAACAGGGATCGAAGTTGAGATGTTTCAGGGAACGACAGGAAAAATTCTGGCTCGTATGGAAGCTGAGAAATCCAATCCGGTTGCAGACGTTGTAATTCTGGCTTCTTTACCTTCCGCACAGGCTCTGAAAGCCGATGGACTGACTATGCCTTACCCGGACGCAGCCAATGCAGACAAGCTGAACAAGGATTGGTCGGATGCAGAGGGCAACTACTTCAGCAGCAGTGCTTCCGCACTGGGTATTGTGTATAACACCAAACTGGTATCTACACCCCCAACAAGTTGGGCAGAGCTGGCTACGCCTGCGTGGAAAGATGCAGTGAACATTCCCGACCCAACATTATCAGGTTCAGCACTCGACTTCATCACAGGATATCTGAGCGCGAACGGTGAAAAAGGTTGGGATCTGCTGAGTGCCTATAAAGCCAATGGTGTAGCGATGGCAGGCGCCAATCAGGAAGCACTTGATCCAGTCATTACGGGTGCCAAAAGCATCGTAGCAGCAGGTGTGGACTACATGGCGTATTCCTCCAAGGCAAAAGGCGAACCACTGGATATCGTATATCCTGAGGAAGGCACGGTAATCAGCCCAAGACCGGCAGCGATTCTGAAATCCAGTCCAAATGTAGAGAACGCCAAAGCGTTCATTGACTACCTGTTGTCCGATGAAGCACAGAAGCTCGTTGCTGATGCTTATCTGATTCCGGGCCGCGAAGACATTGAAGCGACTAACCGTGCCAATGTGAAGGATATTCCACAGCTTAAAGTGGATTGGAACTGGATGAGCGAACATGGCGAAGAGACAGCGGCGCGTTTTTCCGAGACTTTTAAATAAGAAGAACAAGGATAGAGACAACTAGGCAAAAGGAATACCTGCTGTCTGTGGAAAGTCATGTGAGGTGAACGTAGTGAAACCTGTTGTAATGGACAACAACCGAATTTTTCGGAGAGTGGGCGTGATTCTGGCCCTCTTTCTGCTGACCATAAGCATTGGCGTGCCGCTCTTGCTGATCTTCTGGCAAAGTGTGTATCCGGATGGACAATGGGACTGGATGGCTCCGATTCGCACGATTACCGGTCATCATCTATCAGGTGTATTGCTGAACTCCGTCTGGCTTGGTATCTGCGTTGTAGCGGTAACCACGCTGCTGGCGCTGCCGCTGGCATGGATGATGGCGAAGACTCGGATGGGCGAGCATCGCTGGGTCGATGTAATCCTGATGATTCCGTTCATGACCCCGCCGTATATCGGTTCGATGGGCTGGATTCTGTTTATGCAAAAAGGGGGATATCTGCAGCAATGGGTGCCCTCATCTGCGGGCTGGAGTGAGCTGTTCTTCAGCTTCTGGGGCATGGTGCTCATCATGAGCTTGCACTTGTTCCCATTCCTGTATCTGCTGCTTCGGGATGCATTGATCCGCATCGGTGGCAATCTGGAAGAAGCGGGAGCTGTGCACGGTGCACGTGCAGGGTACCGTTTCAGACGTATTATTTTACCCTTATTGTTGTCATCTTACGGCATGGGGATCATGCTGGTCTTTGTCAAAACGATTGCGGAATTCGGAACACCAGCGACCTTTGGGCGCAAGATTGGCTATTATGTCATGACCTCCGAGATCCATAAGTACATCTCCAGTTGGCCGATTGACTTCGGCAAGGCGACTTCGCTGGCATCGGTGCTGCTCTCCGTCTGTCTGGTGATGTGGTATATGCAGTCTGCCATGAGTCGAAAGTTCACGTATCGTCTGGTCGGTGGCAAAGGGCAACGTTCGAAGCGATATTCTCTTCGTGGCGGAGCAGGATGGTTGTGCGGGGCGTATCTTGCAATCCTGTTGATCCTGTCGATAGGTATCCCGTATTTCTCCATCATCGCCGCTTCGACCATGAAGTTACGGGGATCGGGAATTGCATTTGATAATCTGACCTTGGATCATTACAAAGAGCTGTTATCTTGGGGATCGGTGAGCATGAAGGCCATCGGGAACAGTCTCGGTCTATCCCTTGCGGCTTCAACGGTCGCTGTTATTATCGGAACTGGATTTGCGCTGGCGATCGGCAGATCATCTTCATTCATGCAGCGTGTGATTGACTTGTTCAGTCTGTTGCCTAATACGGTGCCGGGTATCGTGATGGTGGTGGGTTTGATTCTGTTCTGGAACTCACCCTGGATGCCAGTCACGTTGTATAACACCTATGGCATGGTTGTGCTCACGTACGTTGTGCTCTTCTTGCCTTACACCGTGCAGTATGTAAAATCGAGCTTTACCCAGATTGACGGAACGTTGTTCCAAGCTGGGCAAGTGTTTGGCGGGAAGCCGCTGTATATTCTGCGGCGAATCCTGATCCCGCTGATCCTGCCCGGCATGCTGGCCGGCTGGATGATGACCTTTACGATTGCTACCCGGGAGCTGGTAGGTTCGTTATTGATTCTTCCGCCGTCGATGCAGACGTCGGCTACGTATATTTTTGCCCAGTTTGAACAAGGTCAGGTGTCGTTGGGAATGGCAATGGCTGTTGTGACTGTAGGCATGACGGTGCTGATGCTGCTGGGAATCGAACTGCTGAATTCAAAGAGAAAGTGGAATGCATCATGATCAAACTGAACGTATGGGGCGGTGCAGGGGAACACGGACGTTCCGCCTATCTCCTGAGCGGGAGCCAGTTCCACCTTTTGCTGGATTGTGGTGTGAAAAAAGAAGGCACGGGCGAGTATCCGATGATTGACCCGGAGATTGTCCCGCAACTGGATGCGGTCCTGTTGTCCCACGCCCATGAGGATCATTCGGTCGCCATCCCTTTGCTGTACAAGATGGGCTACCAGGGTGAAGTGTGGACGACGAGAGAGACGAGGGCGCAACTACGTACGTATTTTGCCAACTGGCGAAGGTTTGCAGAACGTGTCGGAGAGAAGCTCCCTTACGATGAAGCAGATGAGCAGGCTATTCGTTATCGGTATCTGGAGGATGAGGTTGTATCCCAAACCTGGTTCGAACCCATTCCTGGAGTAAAAGTGATGTGGGGCCGGAGTGGACATCTGGCTGGATCGGTATGGTTTGGGGTTGAAATGGAAGGTAAGCGGATTTTTTATTCCGGGGACTACACGTCCGAATCGATGCTTTTACAGGAGGATTATCCAGCGGAGGCGTTCTTACGGGAAAACATGATTCGTGAAGATACGTTGTTCGATACTCCGAGCAGTGAACAGTGGGGCGCGGAGGAACTAATTGCTATAAACAGTGGGCAAAAGGCTGGAGAACTCATAACGTCACCAGATCAGACATCTGTTGCATCAGAAGCGTCGTCAAGAACACTCGTATCCACGGAGATACCCATGAAGCAGAGGAATTTCTCATCCAATGGAGCAGATGGAGCATTCAGAGCAGGCAGAGCAAACGTAGCAGACGCTGCGCCAATATCTTCCGTCGGGCTGGTGGATCTGGCGATCATTGATGCGGCCTACGGTACGGACCAGGATACACAGGCCGACAAACTGGAACAGCTTGAACGAGCCATTCGCCAGACGATTGCTCAAGGTGGAAAGGTGCTCTTACCTATGCCTGTCGTAGGGCGTGGACAGGAGATCATACTGTGGGCACAACAACAATTCCCGGCTATTCCAATCGTAGTGGAACAAGGGCTGGTGGAAGGGATGAAGCAGCTTATGCATGTTCCGTATTGGTTGAGGGAGAAGGGAGAGCGTGTCATCGGAAGTTCGTTGAAAGACGAAATTGATGGCTTTCTGACTGGACGGGGATGGGATCTGCCTACTACTACCCAAGAGCGGGAACAACTGTTGGAACATCATGCTGCTTCGCTATGGTTCATTCCGGACGGCATGATGCAGTCCTCGCTTGCCCGTTGGTACTATAGTCAATTATCGGACAGGGAGGAGAATCTGATCCTGCTCACTGGGCATGTTGCTCATGGTACATTTGCTGATAAGTTGCTACGGGTTCCTGACAAGTATGGAGTGTGTGATGTGCGGAAAATACGTTATAAAGTACATCAGGGCTGGAAGGATGTTGAACGGATGCTGCATCAGGTTCCAGCAAGGCATACGGTCCTTGTGCATGCTGACCGGGCAGAGACGGACAGATTAAAAGAAGGATTGCTCAGAAATAGCCCGTCACCGGGAACAGTGATACATTCACTGTCTGCTGGTGACGAGCTATATGTGTGAATTGTGTATGAATCGAATTGATGCGTCAGATTGGAACGTCCCTGGGGACGTTCTTTTTCCATTGTTGTCTGATCATTTAGGGTTCGCGATGAATGGGGTGCTCCAGTTCGGCATGACCCATCAAACTATCAACGGCTTCACCATCCACCAGTATATCCAGACTCTTCACTTCATCAAATTGAAACATCGTTGTTGTTAAAGCTTCCAATGCGAGCAATTCTCCACTGGTACCGAGGTTCGCTTCAGCGGGGATATGAACATCCAAAGTTACCGTACCCTCAGCATATTGGACAGAGAGCAATTCCACCTGCTCCCAGAGGGAAACAAGCTCTGAATCGGTGTTTGTTTGCAACGCTGCAAATGTTTTTTCATATTTTTCGGAGTCATCCTTGTACTCAATTTCCTGCTCTGTTTTCTCTAGCTCAAGTACCTGAGAGTCTGCCAAATATACATCAACGACTTGTGTATTCATTGTGCCCAGATCCACCTCCGTTTCGGATGGGTTTGGTGCCTGCACCTGTCCTCCCTGAACAGCAGGTTCATTCGAACCGGATTGGCTCACTGGCTTCTGGGCACATCCAACTCCGATAAGGATCAAGCATGATAATATAAGTGCACAACCTAGCTTCTTATTCAAAGAAACACTTCCTTTATCTGATTTATTTGATGATTTATAGGCCCAAATACTCCTTGATTCCATCGGCTATCGCTTGAGCGGCTTTCATCTGAACAACTTCGGACGACATCAGTTCTTCATCGATTACATTACTCAAGAATCCTACTTCCAAAAGCACTGCAGGCATGGTCGTGTCTCGGATTACTTCCAAGTTGCCATTTTTCACACCACGATCTCTGAGACCCATGGCTTTCACCAAACGTTGATGAATGATAGTAGCTAATTCCTTGCTGTTACTGCGTTGATAATAATATGTCTCCGTACCTGTGGCTTGGGGGGCGGACTTCACGCTATTGCCATGGATAGATACAAATACATCCGCATTTAATTGATTGGCGAGTTGAACACGCTCAGGGCGGGTCGGATAGGTATCACCTTCACGAGTCATCACCAATTCGATATTGGGTTCATTGAGCAACAGGGCTTGTACTTTGTGAGCTAATGCCAGATTGTATTCCTTTTCGGGTTTGTTCGTGATGCTGATCGTCCCTGGATCACTGCCACCGTGTCCTGGATCGATGACCACAACCTTGCGTCCTGAGTCGCCTACTGGAGTGACTGGAGCAGGTGTGACATTGTCACCCGCAACATTCAGATCAATAATCAATTTGTCGGCAATGACGTTCTGGTTGTACTGGACATTCTTCACATTATTCAATTCTACGACAATGCGAACTTGTGCCGGTTCTCGTTTGAACAGTGAATATCTCACTTCTGTCACATTGGGATAACCGCTCACATCCAACTTGCCATTGAGTCCTTGATCCAGCGGCTGGGAGATATCACCAAAGGTGGCTCCGGGCAAGTCCACAACCAGACGATCAGGGTACTTGAGGGTCGTTACTATCGGCTGAACGGCCCCATCGGTGGATAACACGAGCTGATTATTGGCAAATTGGATATCGGTAACCTGAGCGGTAGAGCTTGAATCCCCTTTTCCAGGACTATTTCCTGGTTCAATAGCAGGTTCCTTACTAGTGTTCGTTAAGTATACGATCTTGTCTTGATTGTTCCATCTCACCTTAAGCCCCATCTGTTCACTGACAAATCGAATGGGCACCACCAGCGTTTTATTCAAAATCTGCGGTGCTGTGTTCAAAGTGACTTGTTTGTCAGCAACCATGGCTTGCTTTTGATCGACGGTTAGGGAAATCGTCTGTTGATCTTGCTGAATTTTTACAGTGCGTGCTTGTTGGTTCCAATCGACTTTGAATTTCAAATTTTCGGCAACGACACGAATTGGGATCATCACGTTTTTATTGATAATCGTCACCTGTACATCACTTGGGAGGACTAATTCCTCTCCATCCATAAAGATTTTCGACGTGCTTGTAGCGGCATTTCCCTGATTAGGGAGCAAAACGAGTAAGAATAGACTCAAAAACAGTAGTAAAATGGTTTTCTTCATTATGCACCTCGACTAATATTAGATCATTTTCTTAATTCCAAAATATCCCTACATATTATAAACGGTAAAAATGTAAAAATGTTTCTCTTCTGATATCTAATTATCAATTGATGGAAGAAAACATGATGTGTGATCGCAAATGGGATGAATATCTCTCTTTTTATTTTCAATGATGTAATTAAATTTCATATAATGTTTGACTTGTGAAATTTAATATCATATACTGGGTGAAATTATGGCAGGATGACGTGTTCATCGGGTCTTGCAGGAGGTTGGAAGTGGATGGATACAGGCAGCTATCCGATGTGGGAGAAGTATCGTTTGAAGCAGGAGCATCTGGTCATCGGACTAATGTCAGGAACGTCACTTGATGGAACTGACGCGGCACTGGTGCGTATTCAAACCGATATGAGCGGGGCATTACAGCAGATAGAGCTGGTTGATTTCGTCTGTGTGCCGTATTCGAATGGATTGAGAGACCTACTGATCCGGTTATGTTCACCGAGGACGGCGCGTGTCGACGAGCTGACAGCCGCGCATTTTGGTGTATCGGAGTGGTATGCGCATAGCGTTACGGAACTGATGCAGTCTGCTGGTATCTCAACGCAGCAGGTGGATATGATTAGCATGCATGGGCAGACGGTATGGCATGCTCCTGTAGCATCTGCATTTCCAGGGCCAACGGGAGCAAGTATTGATGTGGTATCGACATTGCAGATCGGTGAATGTGCTGTCGTTCGAGAACGGACAGGACTGCCAGTGATTGGCAACCTGCGGGCAAGGGATATGGCCGCTGGTGGGGAAGGTGCCCCGCTTACGCCTTATGCGGATGCTCTGATGTTCCGTAGCCCGACGGAAGGACGGCTGGTGCAGAATATCGGTGGTATTGGCAATGTGACGGTGCTTCCCTCCGAGTCTTTTACCGAAGGTATTTCGGCATTTGATACGGGACCAGGGAATATGGTGATGGACGCCATTGTGCGGCAGGCAACGGATGGGCGGCAGCATTATGATCCGAATGGAAGTATTGCCGCACAGGGAAAGGTCGATCAGGGTCTGGTAGACCTGTGTTTGGAGGATGAGTATTTCAAAAGACTTCCACCGAAAAGTACCGGGCGAGAAGTATATGGAGCCGCGTATGCAGTGAGACTGATGGAGATGGCCGCAAAGCGTTCCTTATCTCTTGAAGATACGCTGGCTACTGCCACCTGTCTGACCGCGGAAACCATCGTGCGTGCAGTGAAAGATTTTATTCTGCCCAAGGTGCAAATATCGGCCATGCTCGCGTGCGGTGGTGGCACTTCCAATGCCACGTTAATGGAGATGATCCGTCAGAGACTACCGAAGGATATCCGTTTGGAGCGAACGGAAGATTATGGTATACCCGATGATGCTCGGGAAGCCATTGGATTTGCTTTACTTGGCCATGAGGCACTTATGGGAAGAACCAATACACTTCCGGCAGTAACCGGCGCAAAACACGCCGTAATCTCGGGCAATCTCACACTTTAGTGAGACCTGAATTTAATATGAGTTCAGTTATGGAAGGGCGAGGAATTCGATTAGACGCGAGTGGAATTATAAGATAAAATGCTTGTACATGAATGCAGTACGGAAAGGAGGAGCGAATGGAAGGCATGAAAGGTGGACTTGTACGTTTACGCGCATTAATGGATGACTTGACCCCGTCCGAACGGAAGATCGGAGCTTATATTCTCGATCACCCGCAAGAAACTGTTCAATCCTCGGTGGCCCAGTTGTCTGAACGGAGTGGAGGCAGCCCAGCTGCCATTATCCGTCTCTGCAAATCACTAGGTGTAACGGGTTTTCAGGAGCTGAAGCTGAAGATTGCCGGAGATTTGCAGACGAGTGAGCCATATCAATATACGGAGATTCGTCCCCAGGACTCCATGGAGAGCATTATTCAGCATGTGTCCGCAAACAATATTCAGTCGGTGAAGGACACGGTTCATATTCTGGACCCACGTCTGGTGGAAAAAGCCGTGGACGTGCTTCATCAGGCGAACCGGATCTTCTTCTATGGAGTAGGGGCCTCCAACCTGATTGCGCTGGATGCACATTACAAGTTCATGCGAATCAATCGCACAAGCTTTTCGTTCGCCGATCCGCATATGCAGATTTCGTCCGCAACGACGCTTCGTGAGGATGATGCGGTGGTATGTATCTCGTATTCAGGGGAGACTTCGAACGTAATCTCCTGTCTCAAGCATGCTCACGATGGCGGTGCAGCGACAATCAGCATTACCAAGTGGGGCAGCAATACACTCAGTAGTATGGCGGATGTACCCCTGATGATTACTTCCACCGAAAGTGATATTCGAAGCGGAGCAACTTCGTCACGGATTGCACAGCTGAACGTGATCGATATTTTGTATCTAGCGATTGCCAGTCGGGATTACAACCAGTCGGTGGAATATTTGGAGAAGAGCCGACAGGCTATTCTGGAGCACAAGTGAAGTAAAACCATATGAATCCCTTTCTGTTCATGCAGGAGGGGATTTTTTGACGGATTATATCCGCTTTTAGTATAAAAAAATAAAAAAAAGAGCCCGGACTAATGTTGGGCTCCTCTCTTTCAACCTCTAATAATACCCCTTGTACGGCTCAGGAAGGCCCCGCAATGGCGCTACGGACAAATCCGTCAGCCAGATCAAGCCTGTGCTGGGCTTCCGTTGCGTCCACGCCTGCCATCAGCATGACGATTGCCGTTTTTACATGACCGTCTGCACCGGTAAAAGCCTCTTCAATATCCGCTTCATTTGCTCCGGTTGCCAGATGGATCATGCGTTTGGCCCGATGGACAAGCTTCTCGTTCGAAGGGTTCAGATCAACCATGAAATTACGGTAAACCTTGCCCAGACGAATCATGGCGGTAGTGGTGAGCATGTTCAGAATCATTTTCTGTGCACTGCCTGCCTTCATACGTGTTGAACCCATGACAACCTCTGGGCCGACAACAGCCTCAATGCTCACATCAGCCAACAGGGTCATCGGCGTGCCTGCATTATTACTCAGGCTGATCACCGTAGCCCCGATCTCCTTGGCGTGCCTCATCGCACCCAGCACATACGGCGTTCGTCCACTGGCTGCAATGCCAACCACGACATCGTTTTTGTCTAAGCCATGTTCATCAAGGTCCGCAGCTCCCAACTCCTCACTATCTTCAGCACCTTCAACCGGGTCCTTCACTGCCCGGAATCCCCCTGCAATAATACCCTGCACCATGGAGGGCGGGGTTCCGTAGGTAGGCGGGCATTCCGAAGCGTCAAGTATTCCTAATCGTCCACTGGTACCTGCGCCTACATAAAAAAGCCTGCCGCCAGACTGAAATGCCTCCAAGATCCGATCCGCAGCTTGAGCAATGACCGGAATGAGGGGCTGAATGAGCTCCGCAATCCGTTGATCTTCCTTATTAATGAGCTCCATAATTTCTGCCGAAGGCAATTCATCTATATGATCCGTTAGTGGATTGGGTTGTTCTGTTAGTAGTGAATTCAGCAAGTGATTCATCCGTATGGCCTCCTTCTCTCTTTTAAAATGATTCATTCAGGGAACAGCGTCTTCGTGCCAGTTGTGCTGCGCCAACCGCTGGAGCGGGGGCATCTTCACGATATACAAAGTCCAACTCTCCATAATATTCCGATAACTTCTGAATAAATGTATTTCGGAAAAGTGCAGCGTATCGAAACAGTGATCCGGACAGGACAACCGGAGTGGATGCAAAATCGGGATGACGTGCAATCAGCGCCTTGGCGGTATCCGCCAATTGTGAGGCTTCGTCAATGATCAGTGCGCGGGCGGCCACATCTCCGAGTTCAGCAGCTTCTATAACTAGGCGGGCGATGGATGCGGTCTCGGTTTTGCCCCAATCCGTCTGATACACTCGCGTCTTTAACTCCGATATATCCCGAAGGTTCAGATTCTTTAGAAGAAGCGGGGTTAAACGGGTTGGAGGAAGAACACCGTCATAACTCTGCATAACCACTTGGAGTGCACGCTGCCCAATACGATAGCCGCTCCCCTCATCTCCGAGCAGATGACCCCAGCCTCCTGCACGGTATCGCTCGCCTTCCCGCGTAAATCCGTACACGATGGAACCTGTTCCAGAGATACACAATACACCGTGCGTATGTCCGAGAGAGGCCATCAGAGCAATCTCTCCTTCGGATACAACCCAGACTAGACAACCTTCTGATGCCTGTTGATTACGACTCTTCATATAGTTATTTACTGCTTCGGCTATAAGTTGCCGTTCTTGGATCGTATCTACACCTGACATACCAAGGCATATACCCTCACAATTTGTCGATAAATCACTTATTAGATTAAATAGCTGTTCCAGCACTCGTTGCAGTTCGGAAATGGCCTGTTCAGTTGATACGCTGTGAGGATTCGTGGGACCGCCGCTGAGTCGGGCAAGAATTTCACCAGATTCAGAAATGATTGCTGCATCAGTATTGGTACCGCCTCCATCTACGCCTACATATACTCGCAAAGTGGCTCACCTCGCTTGCTTGGGTTTTCTTTTTACATAGTATAGTTGCATGAAAAGAAAAAGTAAAATTAAATTTTATGATAAAAAATAATGTTGAATTTTTATTTTACAACTCATATAATGAATTCAATCTACAATTTTGGAAGGAATTAATACTGTTATTGTCAATTAAGTTGACGTTAATATTGCATTTAAGAGATTTAGCCTGCGACTGGCAGGCCCAATCTACAGGGGAGGTGCTTTTCCTTACTGCCGCGTGTATAGGTGGATTGCGTTTGAAGGCCGAACGATCACAAAGGGGTAGCATGGTTAGGCAATGAAAGAATCGGATGATGACATGCAAAGGAGATGAAGGGATGAAAAAGAAGGGTCTGGTATGGGCAATGTTGTTGATGATGGTCTGGGTTACAGCCTGTGGGAATAGCGGAGGTGCTGCTTCGGATGACCCGAATGCCGATGATACGGTAACGGTATGGACCTATCCTGTACATGGCACATATGAAGATGAACTGAAGGATCTAATCTCTGATTTCAATAAAGAACACCCGAACATTACCGTGAAGACGGAAATGCTTTCCTGGGCGGAAGGGCCCAAAAAATTCGATGTCGCTCTGAACGCAGGTAATCCGCCGGATCTTTACTTTCATAGCGTAGACGGCACATATGTGAATACGGGATTGGCACTTGAGCTGGACAGCTACCTGACACCTGAGATCAAGGACGACTACCTGCCAGGTACGCTTGATTTAGGCCAGATTCAGGGGAAACAGTACGGACTACCGTTGTATCAATTCCAATGGGCATGGGGTGGTAACAAACGCATTCTGGAGGAAGCGGGCATTGATTGGAAGTCCATTCAACAAAATGGCTGGACCTGGTCCGAATTCAACGATGCTGCTGCCAAGCTGACCAAAACGCTGGATGGCGGGGCCAAGCAATATGCACTGGTTACCGACGGAACCTCGCTTGACTTCATTGAAATGCTGTCTCGTAACAACGGGATGATCGATGTTCTTGATAAAGACGGCACGTTCCAATGGAATGATGGTCGCATTCTGGATACCCTCTCTTTTATCAAAAACCTGATGGATCAAGGGTATATGCCGAAGGAAACGGCGGCTCTCGCTCCAGCGAAACGGACGGATATGTTCTACGCGGGGGAAACGGCGATTATTTCCAAAGCGATTCCTTATTATGATGTGATGATTCAGAATCGCAACAAGGACATCGATGATGGCAAGGTGCAGGGAGAAAAGATTGATTTTGTCCTGTTGCCTGTACCACATAATGATGATCAACCTGCGGCCACAACGATGGGCGGCGAAGGGTATGTAGCCTTCAAACAGAAAAAGGACAAGGGCGAACAGCATGCCAAAAATACGTTCCTGGTGATGGAGGCGCTTAGTGGTGCCAAAGCAGGGAACTCGGCCAATGAACTGGCGCTTCCATTCGTAAGACAGTCCCAGGTGGATCTGTTTAAAGGAAAAGAGCTTGGTCAACCGGATAATCTGGCTGCTGCAAAAGTCATGGCAGAGAATATCGCGATGCCGGTTGTACTTGAACTGGATATCGACAAAGCATCTCAGCAAAAACAATTCAAGGAACAGGTTGTGAAGCCTAATATTCAGGCGCTGTTCTCGGGTGAAAAATCACCGGAGCAGATCGCAGAAGACTTCAAGAGCAAAGGCCAGCAGATGTTTGGACAATAACTCGGACAATCAAACATAACGTAAAACCACACTGATTAGGAGAGGAGGATTCGCCATGCAGACCGCCCTTGCGCCAAAATCGTCAGTGCCCCGGACTTCCCGGGTTGCCCGGTTTTGGCGAGACTACGGGTGGGCGTATTTGTTTATTTTGGCGCCTGTCCTGCTGTTTCTCATTTTCACACTGTATCCCGTTCTGACGGCTCTTGTGATGAGCTTCCAGAAATACAATATTATGAACTCGACGTGGGTTGGATTGGATAACTACGAGCGTTTGGTGAAGGATGAGACATTCTGGAAGTCGATTAAAAATACAGTCATCTTCACCGTAGGCACAGTCCCGGTCAATATTCTCATTACATTTGTACTGTCCTATTTCATCTATCAGATGAAAAGCAAATGGCAGACATTTTTCAAAGCTACCATGTATCTGCCTGCGGTAGCCTCCGGGGTGACCATCTCCATTGTATGGCTGGCGATCTTTGACCCGACGAATTCAGGACTGCTCAACCGTTTCCTAGGTCTGTTCGGCCTTGACCCGGTAATCTGGCTGGGCCAGTCGGGAACGGCACTTTTTTCCCTCATTCTGATGAACTGGCTTGGATCGCACGGAGCGGGCATTATTCTGTATCTGGCAGCCATGGGCGGTATTCCGAAATCGCTGTACGAAGCGGCGGATATTGATCATGCCAGCGGCTGGACCCAGTTCAGCAAGATTACATGGCCGCTGCTCAAACCAACGACGCTGTATTTGCTCGTCACGGGTGTCATTACATCCTTCCAGGTGTTTATCTCGGTATATTTGATGACACAGGGTGGACCAAACTTTGCGACAACAACAATCGCTTATCTGATCTATGAAACGGCATTTAAATTCTATGAGTTCGGATTGGCTTCGGCTCAGTCGTTTGTACTGGCGATTATCATCATTGTCATCTCCGTCATACAGTTCAAATATTTCTCCAGCGATATTGAGTATTAGAGGTAGTTCAAAACACGGACTATTAGAGCACGTTGCATTAAGCATCCGGGGGTGAATGAAATCCATGAAATCAACACAGAAAAAGATACTGCTTGTTGTTGCATCCATTCTGCTGGTGGTCTGGGCGCTGGTGACGGTCATTCCGATGTATTGGATGCTCGTTGGTTCGGTGCAAGATAGCGCGATGTCGGCTTCGTTTAAACCACAGATGATTCCGGAGCAGTTGTCGTTATCACCATATGAGCGCTTTTTTGCCAAAACTGATGCCTGGCGCTGGCTGTACAATTCGCTGCTCATCTCGATCATTCTGACCGTAACAAATGTATTCTTCGCCTCCCTGGCGGGATATGCGTTTGCCAAACTGAAGTTTCCGGGTAGTCAGGCGGTATTCTGGACTTTGCTTGGGACCATGATGATCCCGGCGCAGGTGACACTAATTCCTTTGTACATTCTGATGGTTAACGTGTTTGACTTGGGGGATACGTATACGGCCATTATTCTGCCTGCTGCCGTTAGTGTGGGCAACATTTTCTTGATGAAACAGTTCATGTCTACGCTGCCCACATCGCTGATTCATGCGGCACGTATCGATGCATGCAGTGAGTTCGGCATCTTCTGGAAAGTCATTCTGCCGATGGCAAAGCCGGGAATCGCGGTGCTGGCGATATTCACGTTTGTAGCTTCGTGGAATGAATTCTTCTGGCCGTTCCTCATTACCAATTCCAACGAGATGCGTACTATTCAGGTGGGGCTGGCCTCGTTTGTATTTGCCGAATCAACGGACTTCGGCGCAATGATGGCTGGGGCTACAATAGGTGCGTTGCCCATGATCATTCTGTTTTTCTCACTGCAACGTTACTTCCTGCAGGGCATTACGATCGGTGCAGTAAAAGGTTAATTCCAATATATGTTCAACTAAACATTTACACCATAACAGCGATCGGAAGGTTGTTCTGTCATCGGAGTGCCCGTGTAAATATTCGTTAGTTGAACTTATATAGTTCAGGACAAGCGACAACGTAAAGGGGGATCTACCTATGGCACGCGTGGAGTTTCGCCAAGTGCGCAAAGAATTCAAAGACGATCATAAAGGAACGTTCACGGCTGTGGCCGGCTCGGACTTTGTTATAGAAGATAAGGAATTCGTAGTGTTTGTGGGTCCTTCGGGCTGTGGCAAGACAACGTCACTGCGGATGATTGCCGGACTTGAAAAGCAAACAAGCGGTGATATTGTGATCGGTGACCGGCTAGTTAACGATCTGCATCCGAAGGATCGGGATATCGCGATGGTGTTTCAGGATTATGCACTCTATCCGCATATGACCATCCGTGAGAATCTTTCCTTTGGCCTGAAAAACCTGAAAAAGCCAAAGTCCTACATTGATGAACAGGTGCAGAATGCGGCCTCCATTCTGGGACTGGAAGCTATGCTGGAGCGCAAACCACGCGAGCTGTCTGGTGGTCAGCGCCAGCGTGTTGCGGTGGGACGGGCGATCGTCCGTGATCCGCAGGTGTTTTTATTCGATGAACCACTGTCCAATCTGGATGCCAAGTTGCGGGTACAGATGCGGGTGGAGTTGGGTGAGCTGCATAAACGTCTCGGTGCCACGATTGTGTACGTGACGCATGATCAGGTAGAAGCCATGACACTTGGGGAACGCATCGTGGTCATGAATCATGGAGATATTCAGCAGGTGGCTTCACCGAAAGAATTGTATGCGAGTCCGCGGAATATGTTTGTTGCCGGATTTATCGGTTCCCCGGCGATGAACTTCATCGATGCCCGGATTGAAGGCACGCAGGTTGTCGTGGACGGTGCATCATTCACCTTGCCAGAAGATCTACTCGCTCGTCTTCAGAGTCATCAAGGCAAGCCGGTGATTATGGGTCTGCGTCCAGAGCATATTTTTGGTGATGATGTCGCTCCGAATATCCCGACAGACCACATGCTACAGGCGCGGGTTCAGGTTGTAGAACATCTGGGCTCCGAGAATTTGGTATATTTCCATTCCGGTGCCCGTACTGTTACGGCCAAGGTCCACCCGGAAACACATGCTTATGTAGGTATGGACAAAAATTTTGTGTTGGACCTGCGTAAGGCGCACTTTTTTGATCCAGAGACGGAGCTTGCGATTGGACGGGAGTAAGAGACGATGCCTGGTGAAGAAGGAACGGTGAGAAAGGGGAGAATAAACATGCGTAAGCTGAGTGAAGTATTGATCAAGTCGGGTGCGGAAATCTATCGGGATATTATTTCGGTGGCCTTGTACAGTGTCGTTAGCTCCATCGTTTTGATTCCCATTCTGATGTTTGCTCCGCTGCCGATCGCTATACTGCTTCTGGCCTTGATGTATATGCCAATCCTGTTCGGTGTTTGTTATGCCGTGCATCACAGATTGGAACGTAAGGAACGGCGCAATGGACTTAAGGATATCTGGGTCGGAACGTTGAAGGGAATAATCCCGGGAGGATCGGTGGGTGTGCTTTTCGCGGTGCTTGGTTTCATTCTATGGTCAACTTGGTGGTATTACGGTGGACAGGGTGGAATTACAGGTACAGCAGTGGGTGTATTCCAGACGTTCTTTGTTCTCATGGCGCTGATGTCACAGTTCTATACCTGGCAGCTTGTTTTACAAAAAAACATGGGCATCGTTCAGGCGATGGGGGAAAGTGTAAAGCTGTTCTTCCGTCACCCGGGGTACACGATGGGCGCTTGTTTTCAGGCCATGTGCCTGACGGCTCTGCTGATGCTGACTGTCGTTGGTTTCGGAGCGCTGTTTGGAGGTATGTTTGCCATTTATCAGCATAAGGTAGCTCTTAATGTACTGGAGCCTGAAGAAGAGCCTGTCGTAACAGGTGGTAATGATCACCAGCATACAGGCTGGGTCAGCCAGGGGAATGTGTGATGGGTCAGTTGAATGGGACCGAGCAGATCCCGGCTGTAAAAACGGGAGTTGATCTTCTGTCCAGAGGGTTATCGCATCCATGGATAACAGGTAACCGAATCGGTCTAATTACAAACCCGACTGGTATTACAGCGGATTTTGTATCGACAATAGATGTGTGCGCCGGACTGGCTAATACCGAGCTTACAGCGCTCTATGCCTGTGAGCACGGACTGTATGGAGAGCTTCAGGCGGGTGTCAGATTCGGAGACATGTTTCATCCACGTCTGGACATTCCGGTGTTCAGCCTGTATGGAGATTACAAGAAACCTACGCCTGCAATGCTGGCTGGAGTGGATACGGTGCTGTTCGACATTCAGGATGTGGGCATCCGTTATTACACATATGCCTCAACCTTGTTCCATATGATGGATGCCTGTGCTGGAGCAGGCAAACATATGCTGATTCTGGACCGTCCCAATCCGCTCGGTGGAAACGTTGTGGAAGGCGGTGTGTTGAACGCGGGGTATGAATCACTCGTTGGCGCTTGGCGTGTACCTGTACGTACCGGATTGACGGTAGGTGAACTCGCCCTGATGGTCAACAGCGAGATGGATGTACCTTGCGAATTGGACGTGGTTGCCATGGAAGGATGGCAGCGCTCCATGGAGTTTGCGGATTGTGGTCTTCCCTGGATGTTACCCTCTCCCAATATGCCCACGCTGGACAGTGTGCGGGTATATGCGGGTACGTGCCTGTTCGAAGGCACTAATGTATCGGAGGGCAGGGGCACGACCCGCCCATTCGAGTGGATTGGAGCCCCCTGGGTTGAGGGTGAGTGTTTGGCGGAACGATTTCGGGAATACAAGCTGGAAGGTGTACATGTGCATCCAGTGTACATGTCCCCAACATTCTCCAAACACGCAGGTGAGCTGTGTGGTGGCGTAAGGATTTTTGTAACGGACAGCAGGAAATTTCGGGCGGTAGAGACAGGGTTGGTGCTTTTGCATGAACTGGTGTCACTCTATCCGGAGCAATTCTGCTGGCTGGAGCCACCAGAGCCGGGTTCAAGGTACTTTATCGACCTGCTGGCAGGGGGTAAGGAAGCCAGGGAAACGATTCATGACCGCGCGGAATTCATTCGTTTAATGGACGCGTGGAATGTACAGGCAGCGGAATGGAAGGAGCGGCGAAAGCCGTTTTTGTTATATGAATGAACGGATGTTTGTTAGCGGAGGGAGGCATGAAATGAGTGGGCCAAAAGAGTTATACCAGTCGAAGCTGAAACAGATGACCTTGCGTGAGAAAATCGGGCAAATGCTGCTTTGTGGCTTTCATGGCACCGAAGCTGCTGGCGATGTGGAATCCTTTCTCCGAATGTATCCAATCGGTGGCGTAATCTACTTTGCTCGCAACGTTGAGTCGCCAGAGCAGGTAGAGCGGTTGTCGTCAGGGTTACAGCAGATTGCCAAAAGTAGCGGTAATGTGCCGCTCTGGATATCCATTGATCAGGAGGGCGGCATGGTTGCACGAATTACCGAAGGAATCGCCTTGATGCCTGGACCAATGGCCATTGCCGCTGCCGGTTCCATTGACGATGCATATCAGGCGGCATATATCAGTGGGTTGGAGCTGAAGTCCATGGGCATTAACATGAACTTTGCTCCGGTATTGGATGTAAACAATAACGCGGCCAATCCGGTCATCGGTGTACGATCATTTGGCGAATCTCCACAATCGGTTGCAGAATATGGGGCCAGAACCATTGCGGGAATACAGGACGCTGGGATTGCAGCGACAGCCAAGCATTTCCCGGGGCATGGGGATACGGATACCGATTCCCATCTGGATCTCCCGATCATCACTCATGATCGGGAACGGGTAGAGCGCCTGGAGTTGATTCCATTCCGAGCGGCTATAGCCGAAGGTGTCGATGCCATGATGTCGGCGCATATTTATTTCCCTGCACTGGAGCCAGAGCGTCTGCCCGTAACGCTATCGCAAACCGTATTAAGCGGTCTGCTTCGCCAGGAACTGGGTTATGAGGGCATGATCGTGACAGATTGCATGGAGATGGATGCCATTGCCGTGAACTATGGCACTGTCGATGCAGCCGTAATGGCGGTAGAGGCCGGGGCAGATCTGGTGTTAATTAGCCATACGGCTAAGCTTCAGGCAGAGGCATTTGATGCTTTGTTAGCAGCTGTGAGGAGCGGGCGGATTAGCGAGAGACGTATTGATGAGTCGGTGAATCGCTTGCTGATGTACAAGGCGAAACGTGGTTTGTTAGAGAGTGAAACGGGTGATGCAGGTGATGAGGAAGTGTATGGCGTAGTATCGAATGCATCATTGCCAAAGGCATCAAACGCTCCTGCTCTATCCAGTGGTTCAGAGCGCAAAAGTTCATTACACCAAGAGGTTGCTCGCCGTATTAGCGAGAACAGTATCACACTGGTGCGCGATCAGCTGAATATGCTGCCTTTGAAGCCGGAACGCACGCTGGTCATAACGGTTGCCACGTCCGTGACGACAATTGCAGACGAACAGCTGACTCAGACGTTCACCTTGGGCTCAGCCTTATCCATGTATGGTCTGGATGTTGTCGATCTGACGGTCACGCCCGAGGAGGTTGCCATTCGTTCCGCCCGTCTGCTTCAGGCAGCGGAAGCAGATGACATTCGGCAGATTGTGGTGGGAACCTACAATGCGGGAAGTCCCTCCGGCGATCCACAGTGCAGGCTGATTGGTTGGATACAGCAATTGGGCAAACCGCTGGCTGTTGTGGCATTGCGAAGCCCCTATGATCTGCTGGCGCTTCCGGATGCCCAGGTCTATGTAGCGGCTTACGAGAGCCGGCCACTTGCCATGGATAGCGTCGCTCAGGCGCTGATGGGGCGCATTCCTTTTGCGGGGAAACTTCCTGTAACATTAAAGCAGACAGATGATGAAAGAGCGGATGTCTCCTAGGCAGTAATAAGAATATGAGTAAAACTACCTTTTGCAGGATGGAGAAGAGATGGATTGTGGGTTGAGCGAAACGGAAGTGTGAGTCGTTAAAATGAGAACATATACAACACAAAGAGACGATCCTTTAAAGGACCGTCTCTTTGCTCATTATAAGCTATTAATTATAGATTATTGCAATTGCAGTGCTTTGGCTGTCTGTGCCTCAACTTCATCCAAAAGTGAAGTCATGTCCATACCTGCGTGGTTGCCAAGCAGGATAATGGTGATATCATCGGACAGATTACGTGAAAAGGCTGTGGCAAACCCGCCACCACTACCGTTGTGGAAGACGGTACGGTTTGCGCCATTCTCTTTGAGAATCCAGGCGTAGCCATAGTTTTTATCAGAATAAGGCTCATACATCTGTTCAATCGTATCCTGGCTTAGAATCTTGTCCGTATACAGCGCACGATCCCATTTCAGCATATCGTCCACCGTGGAATAGATGGTTCCTGATCCGGATTGAGACACATAGTAAGGTGCAGTTACCCATGCGTTATCTTCTTGAACAAAACCACTAATCGTGTGCACTTTACGGGAGGCCTCTCCCGAATTCTTCATACCAAGTGGTTTCAGTATCGTCTGCTGCACGTAGTCGGCATAACTCAAGCCAGATACCTGTTCAACGACGTATGCAAGTAAAACATACCCGCTGTTGCTGTACAGATAGGCACTTCCTGGTTCAAACTTCAGCGTTTTGTGGCGAATCTCCTCTACAGTCTCTTCCATAGAAGTTCCTTCACCCCGACCAAATGCAGATGGCAGACCTGAAGTCTGGGATAACAGCATATGCAGCGTGATCTGATCTCCCTTTGGTATACCAGAGATATACTTGGAGATTGGATCTTGCACATTAATCTTACCATCCTCCACGAGACTCAGAATGGACGCGGCCGTGAAGGATTTGCTCAGCGATGCGATTCGGGTCTTTTGATCCGGGCGATTCAGCGTCTGTTCATCGGCAAGTCCGTAGCCTTGCTTTAGAAGTATTTCACCATCGCGGGCGATCAGAGCCATACCTGGATAGTTGATCTCGCGCAGATACGTATCCACGCTGGCAACCTCGCTGTTCAGCAGGCTGACTTGATCAGTGACCATACTTACACTCATCTGCCCCGTGGCTGTACGTTGGACCTTGATGTCTGCTTTGATTGCATTAGCCATGGCCCGGACAGGTACCATCAACGTACCGTTAACGGTACGTGAATTCACACCTGTAGCTAGATCGACCTTGTTTACTTTAATGGAATTGCTGCCAGCCTGATGGATCAGCTTGTCTCTGCCAACGGTAATGGTAGCCGTCTTGGTGCGATTATCCCAGTTCAACGTGCCTTTAACCGATGTGACCACATCCCGCAGTGGAACAAACGTTGAACCTTTGATGATAAGTGGTGCGTTCTTCCAGGATTGTTGCTCACCATTCACTTCAATGTGAACTGCTTGCGTCGCCTGCGCTGCGGATACCGTAATACCAGCTTGTCCCAGAATCGGGCCTGCACACAGGATGAGCGCTAACAGAATGCGGAACATGGATGAATATACCGTGGAAATACGTTGCCTTTCATGTGACTTGCGTAAGATTTGAATCCTCTCCTTCCAATCGTTTCATGAATAGCCAGCTTATGAGCATTGTAAACGATCTCGCTAAGGGGGTCAAAACGAATAGAAGGATTAGGTGAATCCATCTAAACTGACCGAAAAGATTAAATTTATTCTAATTTAGTATCTATACATAATATTTTTACAGCAATTGTCCGATAAAAGGATGGGTGAAGATTATGATGGGGGATAGTTTAATGAAGAAAAGGATTCGAAATTGGTTTACTTTAACCGTAAAAAAACGCCTGATCGCTGCATTGCTCCTGTTCCTGATTGTACCGAGCATTACTGTTGGTTGGTTGTCTTATCAAAAAGCTGCTGACCAGGTTAAAATGGAAATTATTCGTTCCGCACAAGCCAAAACAGAAATGCTTAGTCTGCAGATAAATCAAATGCTGGATATGGAGAAGGATAACGCAGCGCAGATGGCTGCGGGTATTACTTCAAACGATATTATTAATAAATCCCCTGCACTGCAAAGGCAGATGGATCGGATGTCTCAGAATCATAAGGAACTGGGTGTACTCACCGCAGGTGCGGAAGATGGCAGCTGGATGAAATCTCCTGATCCCGGGGAACAGATCTATGATCCACGTGAACGTTCATGGTATACGATGGGCATGTCCCAGGACGAACCTGTAATCTCGGATACGTTCCAGTCAGTCACGACAGGTGAATGGGTTGTAACGGCAGCTGCCAAGCTAGCTGATGGCAAAGGGGTATTCGGGGCCAATGTTAGTCTCAATCATCTGAAAGAATCCGTTGATCAGATACGTATTGGTAAAGAAGGCAAACTGTACATGCTGGATAACGGGGGTAAATTCCTGTTCCACTACAATATTGAATCCGGTACACAGTCGGATGAAAGCTACATTAATGAGATGTATACGAAGGAAAGTGGAACGGTGAAGTATACATATGATGGTCACGAAGTGGAAGCTGTGTATTTCACCAATCCGGTGACAGGTTGGAAAATTGTTGGCGAGATGGTTCCTTCCGAAGCAAGTGAAGCGGTAATGCCTATTTTGATCCGTGCAATTACAATTGTGGCATCTGCATTGGTTATCGGGTTGATTCTGCTTATATTCATTATCCGCAGCATTCACCGGCCATTGCTGCAATTAACGCAGGCAGCATCCAAAGTAAGCGCTGGGGACCTCACCGTTCGGGTAGGTTTACAGCGCCGGGATGAGTTCGGACAGCTGGGGGAAAGCTTCGACACGATGACGAGTTCACTACGTAGTGTGCTTGGAGAGGTGCATGATACATCCAGCCAGCTGGCGGCATCTTCTGAAGAACTGATGGCGAGTTCCGAGCAGACATCCAAAGCCACAGAACAGGTGGCTGAACTGATGCAGGATGCAGCTGCGGGAACGACTTTGCAGAACAATAGTCTTGCTGCTACAGGTCAACTCGTGGGCGAAATGTCCATTGGAGTCAAAGAGATCTCATCAAGTGCTGAAGATACCGCTCGTATCGCTCTGGATGCATCCACTAAGTCGGAAGCAGGTATGGTTACAGTAGAAGAAGCGGTTACCCATATTCAGCAGGTGAATGATGAGAGCAAAGCCATGTCTGTGGTCATTGAGGATCTGCGCGCGAAAAATGAAGAGATTCTTGTGATTGTGGCCGAGATTACGGCCATTGCCAAGCAGACGAACATTCTTGCATTGAATGCATCCATTGAAGCTTCAAGAGCTGGCGAGCAAGGGCGCGGATTCGCGGTTGTAGCCAACGAAGTGAAGACACTGGCTCACAGTTCAGGCGCTTCAGCCGAGCGGATTAATGAGCTTATGCATGAGATGCAGGAGAAAACCAATGCGGTGCAATCCACTTTTGCCCGTACGGGAGAAGGTATGGTGAAGAGTTCGCAGATGGTTACAGAAGCAGGCGAAGCATTCAATAACATTCGTACTGCGGTACAGTTGGTGGCTGCACAAGCTGGAGAAGTATCCACGGCTTCCCGTCAAATTGATGGGGGCATGAGTCATATCAACAAGGCAGTAAGTGATACAATGGTTCTGTCGGACAGAATTGCCTCTGGAACGGAAGATGGATCAGCGGCGGCTCAAGAGCAGTTGGCTACAATGGAAGAGGTTGCAGCTTCTTCGGCAGCATTGTCACGTATGGCTGAAGATCTGCAAAGCATGATTGAACGGTTTAAGTTGTAACAGGGATTGAAATGAGACAATGATTGAGGATAAATGCTTATGGAAGGTGCTGAAACGCCCTTTCTGCGATGAGACTGCAGGGTTGCGACCCTGCGGTCTTTTTTCTGTTGAACAAGGGGCATACGTTATGACTTTAAACACAACATTCTTTTCCGTTATATTGACATATAATAAACAAAACTATATTATATCTATAAATAAACAAACATAATCATAGAATATTTGATTAATATACGGTTGGAATGACCAAAACAATGATAAAAAGGAGCTTTTACATGAAATCATCGGAATCCTGGTTGCAAACAGCTTCATTGGAAGAGATCAAGCGTGGTTATATGGAGGAGGGTCCCGCCTATATATGTGTCTGCTGCGGATACAGGACGGAAGCGGGGATTATCTATCCTGAAGATGGAGTGCTCTATGAGGCAGCCCGTTATATGCGAGTGCACATTGAGAAGGCTCATGGATCGGTATTTGAATATTTGCTGGAGCTGGATAAAAGCGTAACCGGATTGTCTGATGTCCAGCGGGGCTTGTTGTCACAATTCTATGAAGGCAAGAGGGATGCTGAAGTACAGAAGACCCTTGGCATCGGGAGTGCTTCCACGATCCGGAATCATCGGTTTGTATTAAAGGAGAAGGAACGGCAGGCCAAGATATTTCTGGCATTAATGGAGCTTCTCAAGAGTAAAGATACCCAAGCCCCGGCTGAATGGGTGTCGCCGGTGACAAGACATGGGCATACGATCCATCCGAACTCATTTGATATTACAGAACAGGATCGGGAGAAGGTGTTAAACAAGTATTTTCCAGAGGGTACTGGCGGTCGGCTGACGACATTTCATATGCAGCAAAAGCATAAATATATTGTGCTCATCGAAATTGCCAAACGATTCGAGACAGAGCGCAAATATTCCGAGAAACAGGTCAATGAGCTTCTGAAGGAAGTTCATGATGATTACGTGGAAATACGGAGGTATCTCGTCGACTATGGTTTGCTGGAACGTGAGCCAGACGGCAGTCAGTATTGGTTGGGAAGCCACACAGATCAACAGAGCGCCAAAGTTGGAAAACAGGAGCGCAAAGAAAAGGGGGAGCAGGAGAAGATGAATCGTCGCAAAGAATTACAGGAACAGGCCAAAGAAGTCAAAACGGAAGCGGGCGTCTACCAGATTCGGAATGAACGTAACGGCAAAGTTTATATCGACAGCACACTGAACCTGAAAACCATTAACGGACAACGGTTTATGTTACAAATGGGTAGCCATCTGAATCGAAGATTGCAGGCTGAATGGAATGAATATGGAGAGACTGCGTTTGTGATCGAGGTGCTGGAGACATTGAAACAAGACGATAACCCGTATTACGATTCCAAAGATGCACTCGCCAAATGTCTGAATCGCTGGTTTGAACAGTTAGAGCCCTACGGAGATCAAGGGTACCACGGAGATAAAAAGCAATCTGCTGAATAGGAGAGGCATTTTCCTCTCTAAAATGCCTGACCTTTTAACACCCAAAGCCCCTTTGCCAATATGATGGCAAAGGGGCTTTGGGTGTTATAGACTACTTATTATTATATAAGTTGAACTAATCTTTTACACGATAACAGCGATTGGAAGGTTATTCTGTCATCGTAGTGTTAGTGTAAACAATCTTTAGTTCAACGACTACAGCTTGAATTGTTCAACCAGCTTCTGCAGCTTGTGAGCCAGATGGGCAAGGGAATCAGCAGAGGATGATATCTCCTGCATAGAAGCCACTTGCTCCTCCGTAGCAGCAGAGATGTTCTCCGTTCCATCGGCATTAGTTTCCGATATGGCGTGGATCTGATCAATGGATTGCACCACTTCGGCTGTACTTGCAGACATCTGTTGTGAGGCGGCTGCAATGTTCTCAAGCTGATGATTGACGACCCCAACAGCCTCACTAATCTGGGCAAAAGCTTCATCTGCAAACTGCACGGCACGAATGCCGTTGCTCACATCCTGTTGCCCGATCTGTACATTCTGGTTGGCCATTGAAATCTCCTGTTGAATTGCTCCAACCATCTCTACAATCTTCTGGCCGGACAGGCTCGATTGTTCCGCCAGCTTGCGGACTTCGCTGGCAACAACGGAGAAGCCGCGTCCATGCTCACCTGCACGTGCTGCTTCAATAGAAGCATTGAGAGCAAGCAAATTGGTTTGTGCAGCGATATCTGTAATGACAGATACCATCTCACCAATGGATGTGGAATGCTGTCCAAGTCGTCCAGCAGTATCTGCCATACCTTGCACAAAGCGACTGACGGAACTCATCTCGGATACGGCCGTCTGCATGGTTGCATTCCCTTTATCCGCGAGCTCACTTGCTTGCATGGCAGCTTCGGATACTTGCTGTGTGCTGTTCGTTACCTGTCCTACACCTCCAGCAAGCTCATTCATCTGTAGTGCCGTATGTTTCAGGCTGCTTGTTTGTTTCTCAAGTCCAGCTGCGGATTCTTCCGTGATCAGGGCGACTTGCTCTGTTGCTTTGGTTGTCTCCGATGAGTTGACTGCCAATTGTGTGGATGAGGCGGTTAACTCGTCAGCTGTGTGTCGCACGTCCTGAATAACGGTTCGCAGGGATTCGCTCATCTTATTGAAGCTGGTGCTCAGCTTGCCGAATTCATCCTGTCCCAATACAGCAACTTCGATGGTCAGATTACCATTACTAATTTCGTCAGATGCCTTCACCAAGCGGTTCAGTGGTTTGGTGATTGATTGCACAATCCAGAAAATAATAATGGAGCTTACCGCAATTGCAATCGCTACAACAATAAGTGTGGTGTATAGAATCGGACGGACAGAGGCCGTCACTTCCCCACTGTCAATGACACCAACCACGGTCCAGCCCGTCGTTTCATTGGTGGAGAAAAAGGCGTGTTCCGGGTTTCCATTGAGTGTATAGGTCAGACTTCCGTTTTTCTGTGCAAAAATATCTTTATAGGGTGCCATGGTTCCTTCGGTCCCTGGTTTTTCGGTAGGATGTACAATGATTTTATTGGCATTATCAATGATATAGATATAACCCTTCTCGCCAATCTTCGTGGAGTTAACCGTCTTCGAGAGGGCTTCAAGCGACAGGCTGACAGAGACGACACCATGGCCATCCGCTGAGGTCTGAGCTACCGAAGCAACAACATTGCCGGTATTGCTTGATAAGTAGGGGGTGATTACGGTAGGGACATCTTTGTTCTGCGTAGCAGCCTGATACCACGGGCGTTCGCGCGGGTCATATCCTTCTTTGTTCACCGCAGTTACAGGGGAGTTAATATACACGCCCTGATCGGTACCGATGGAGGCAAGTTCCACGTCATCATGCGTTTCCTTGTAAGCGTCGAGCAAGGTACGGATGGTATCTGTTTCGTCACCCTGATTGGGTCCGACATTGCCTGCATCCAGCTGACTTGCCAGGAAATCAACATTTTTGCGTGTTGCACCAATGATCTGGTCAATAGTTTGGTTGAGCACAGTAACACTGCTGATCGCGTTCTCATACATTTTTTCTTCAACCTTGGCATCAGCTGTTTGGAAAGAGATAATGCCCAGACTAATAGTTGGAATGAGCAGTACAATGGCAAATGACAAAATCAGTTTCTCTCTCATCTGCATTGTTCTTTTGACCCCTTGTTTACGAATTTTTTTCATACACATTCCCCCTCTGTGTAACCCATCCCCATGTCTAGTGGACAAGCCCATCTGGTAAAAGATATTTCATTCCATCCTTTCCAGAAGTTTCTGGTGCTATCGTATGACAAATTTCGCGTTTGTTCAACATAATTTATGAGTTTCGCGAAAATATTTTTTGGTTTTGTAGGTGTTTAGGATTACATCTGTTCTATAAAAAGTAATCTGTCTCTCCCTTAGTGCACATCTTGTGGTATATTTCTGAATTAATGTGAAGTGAATTCTGCAAAATGTGAAATCCATAAGACATGTAACTGGTCATGTTGAATACACAAAGAGGTTGTTTTCATGAAGAGTGGACCTGGATGGATCTATATCCATATATATCGGTTTATGGGGACTGAAATTGGAGAGGGGTTGTAAGGCAGTTGGACCAAAGTACACTACAGATATCTGGACAGGAGAACATGGAAGAGGTCCAGGATCAAGCTACATTCATGCAGGGGGTCAAAGATTGTATCCCAACCCTGCTTGGCTATTTGAGTATTGGCTTTGCGGCGGGTGTCATTGAAATGACCGCAGGTCTGAGTCTGGCGGAAACGGCACTGCTCAGCCTGATTTTATATGCAGGATCGGCTCAGTTCATTGCAGCAGGCATGCTCGCATCGAATGGATCAGCAATAGCCATCATGTTCACCATATTTTTTGTGAATCTTCGTCATTTGTTGCTCAGTGCAGCTGTATCACCGTATTTTCGGCATCTGACCCCGCTTAAAAATATGTGGATTGGTTCATTGCTTACCGATGAGTCTTTCGGCGTGGCGATGACACGTGCGATTGGCAGGGAAAGGCTTAGTGAACGCTGGATGCACGGTCTGAATATTACCGCATATCTGAACTGGTTCGTGGCTAATATGGCGGGAGCGTACTTTGGACGCTGGATCACTAACCCGGAACGACTGGGTCTGGATTATGCCCTGCCAGCGATGTTTATTGGACTGGTTGTACTCCAGTTGGTGCATCGCAAAAACAAAAAAATACACATTAATGTGGCTATTATCGCCGTGGTCTGTGTAATCTTCGCCAGCATGGCTTCACTTGGCAGCATGAGTGTCATTGTGGCTGCGGTCATTGCGGCAACGATGGGAGTGTTCATGGAACGATGGAAGTAAGATGGGATGTATTCTGGATTATTATGGGTTCGGCACTGTTAACATTTATCCCGCGTGTACTGCCACTGATGCTGTTCAGCAAGATACAGATTCCGATGTGGTTGTTACGCTGGCTGGAGTATGTACCCGTAGCGGTCATGGCAGCGCTGATTGGTCAGGAACTGTTCATGTCGGGCAACCAGTTAGTGCCGATTACGCACAATGCAGCTCTGTGGGCCTCCCTGCCTACGATTGCAGTAGCCATCTGGACACGCAGTCTGCTGGGAACCGTATTGGTCGGTATTGTGGCTATGATGATACTGCGATATTGGATCGGATAATTGCTAGGAGATTCATAAGATGGCGACCCTCAGTGATGAAAACGCTATTTTCTATTGTAGCCGAAAGGGATAAAATGAAGACTGAGGTGTACAGTGTTTCCATTTTGCACAAGAGGAAGGAACGATTTCAATCATGAGTACAAGTCCATCCGTTATATTGTTTCAGGGAGACTCGATTACAGATGGGGGAAGATCACGCAATGATGATCCAAATCATTTTCTCGGACACGGGTATGCGTATCTGATCTCCAGCAAACTGGGTATGGAACTGGCGGGTAAGCAAAAGACCTTCTATAACAGAGGCATCAGCGGGGATCGGGCATCGGACCTGTACGCACGCTGGAATGAGGATACCATTAGTCTAAAACCGGACCTGATCAGCATCCTGATTGGGGTTAATGATGCCTGGCGCACGATGAATGGTGAACCTAGCGGGGTAACGGATCGTTTCGGACGGGCGTATCGCCATTTGCTCGAAGAAACTCGGGAAGTGATGCCAGATACGGGGCTGATTTTGATGGAGCCGTTTATTCTGAGAACCGGAGCGACTGCGGAGAAATGGGAAGCCTGGGAAGAGTATGTCGGTCAATATCAGAAACTGGCCCAAGGTCTTGCTGAAGAATTTGGAGCTGTGTGGGTACCATTGCAGCAGACGTTTAATGACGCTCTGAAACAGGCGGATGCAGCGTACTGGTTGTGGGATGGCGTACACCCAACCGCAGCAGGTCATGAGCTGATTGCACGCCAATGGTTGTCTGTTGTACAGAATTCTTCGCTTGCGATTGTGTGATAACAACAGCGGACAGCTAGGATATGGGCAGCAGCATTATAGGTATTCAGGATTAATTGAGGATGAGGATATAAGATAGTTAAGAATATGAGATAACCATAAAAAGCCTGTGGTGACAGGCAGAATGCAACGGAGAACCTGGCGAAGGTTCTTCGTTTTTTTGGTTAGGAAGGAGAAGGAAGTAACGTCGTGGAAAGGGTTCTAATGGATAATTCTTCAAAAATGCTATCATATCCGGTAAAATGAAATCGATTACATTATAATATGGGCATGACAATCCATTAACGAAGAGTGGTGAATCCAGTGGAAGATTCCATTCACGAAGTCGAAAATGAAAATATAAACCAACGTGGTACTGAGAGCAGAGCATTGAGTTCCTTAAGTGCCGACAGACTCTTGGAGAAGTTATCCCGGCCTGAATTGGCTACGTTATACACAGACTTGAAGGCTTACGGTGAACGTGCCTTGAAAGAACCCATGCCTTCCTTGTCGTTCCGTCTATATCGACAGTTCAGCGATAGGGGTGAGCGAAAAGCCTATGAAGAAGCTTATTTCGATCGAAGGGGCAGACTTGCTGCTACGGCGATGCTCGCCTTGGACACGGCTAGGCCGGATGCACTGCAAGCGCTGGAAGAAATGTTGTGGGACGTGTGTGGTGAGTATACGTGGTGTTTGCCCGCGCATCTGGGTACGGGAGAGGTCAACCAGGTGAATGGGAACATCGATCTGTTCGCAGCAGAGACGGTACATATGCTGGCCGAGATTGTGACCATTCACGCCGAGCGGCTGGATCGCCTTGTCATAGAACGGATCAGGTCTGAAGCAGAACGGCGAATCTTCACTCCGCTTTACCGGGAGCAACGGAAGTTCCACTGGCAGACAGCGGATCACAACTGGTCGGCGGTCTGTGGTGGGTGCTGTGGCATGGCCGCATTGTTGCTGCTCGAGGATGAGTCCACACTACAGGAATCGATCTCCCATACGGTCAGCTGTATGAACGCATTCTTGAGCGGATATGGCGAGGATGGCGGCTGTGCCGAAGGCATTGGATATTGGGTATATGGATTTGGTTATTTCACCTATTATACCGAGATGCTTCGTGAGTACAGTGAGGGCGAACTAGATCTACTGACGGGTTCCAAAATAACAGCTATCGCAGCCTTCCCGCTGCGAGTTCATTTGTCAGGTGGAACATTCGTAAATTATTCGGACAGTGCCGAGCAGGAAGAGATCCCTTCCGGATTGCTTTCCCTGCTCGCATCCCGATTTGGGTTGCAGGTGGATTTGCCGCTTCATATCCCACTGCTTACTGATGATTCCTGTCATCGCTGGGCTCATCTGTTGCGGAACGTGATGTGGAGCGATCCGCCAGTGTACGGTGATGAAGGTGCCTCTGGGCAGGCTGAACGAGGATTTATTTTTCAAAATCTGGGATGGATGATTGCAAAAGGACCGTTCGATTCTCCGGATACAAAACATGCGAACGGCGCACCCCTTCATGTGGCTATTTCCATTAAAGGCGGGCATAACGATGAACCTCACAACCATAATGATCTGGGGCAGTTCATTATCCATTGCGGTGGTGAGAATATTCTGTGTGATCCAGGAGCAGGGTTGTATACCCAAGCGTATTTTGCGCCAGGCAGAGAGCAACTGTTCCACATCTCGTCATCCGGGCATAACGTTCCGCTCATTGAAGGCCAGGAGCAATGCTCCGGTCGGCAAGCGCAAGCCCATGTGTTAGAGGCAAAGCTGGCAGAGGGTGGCGGTGAGCTGGATACTACATTGGATCTGACATCCGCATACTCTGGGGCAGCTTCACTGGCTCGTTATACGCGCCAATTTCATTGGAAGATGGCTTCTGACGGGAGCGGGAATGGAGCGGAATTGCGTCTCATTGACCGTTTTCAATGGAAGAGCAGGGTGGTGTCTTCGGCAGAACGATTCTCTTCGGTGGATGATTCAGATGCAGGATGTTCGAGCGTAGTGGAGCGCTGGATGAGCAGAGTACAACCTGAGGTGGTGAAGAGCGGTAATCTTCGCTGGCAAGGTGCACATGGGGCGATCCATATGACGTATGATGCGAACCAGTGGAAAATTCTTACGGAGAAACTGGACACAGTTGATCATGACAATGTTCCAGTCACATTCTATCGGACGTCACTATCATGGACAGGTGTAATTGATGAGACGGATGTTCGGACAGAACGCCCTAATCCGCTTGAAACGATATGTGAGGTACGCTTCATCATTGAACCGAAAATGGGAGAAACCGAGGTGAGCATGCGTGAGTAAATATACATCTGCGTCCACGTATCCATGGAAAGACGAACTCGAACATTACCGTACATTGGCAGAACAAGCGGGCCCCCCTCCGGCAGACGGCTGGAATAGGGAGCGCAAGTTGGCACTTGTTGAAAGTGTTGTTCGCGCTTACAGACCATATCAGGACAGCCAGGGGGCAATTATCGACCCGTTCTCGGGTGTGGAGAGATATTATTCTACACCGGCCTATGCGATGGCTGCGGCAGTTCTGGTTGATGCAGGGCGTACAGATTTGCTCCAATCGGCAGCAATAGCCCTGTCACAGAGCATTGATACCGTGGTCAATGGTAGCGCACCTGACAATCACCCCGATTTTTTTCCGGTTCTCATGATAAGAGCCTATATGTTGTTGAAATCACACCTGCCTGAACATGCACAGATCTGGGCTGAGGCACTCAAGACAATCAGTCCTGAACAAGATTATGTATTTACGATGAGCAAGATGAACAATCCCAATCGCATGATTAACTGGAACGCCATTATGATCTCTGGCGAATATCTGCGGTGGCATGAACAGCTGGCGAATGAGGGTACTGCGTGGATGGATCGTTATCTGGAAGCCTATCATCTACCCCGGTTTACGGCCCTTGGCTTGTATCAGGATGGACCGCTGGACCGTCCAAATTGTCCATTTTCCTATGATATTGCCACCCGTTATCACCTTGGGGTGATGCTTGAAGCTGGTTACGAGGGAACCACTGCCGATACGTTACGTGAGCAACTGCGCCATGGTGCCTTCAGCTCGTTACTGACGCTCTCGCCGCTAGGTGAGATTCCACCGCGTGGTCGCAGCTCCCAGCATCAGTGGAATGAAGCGGCGGCGGCTTATGTATGCTCCACACATGCAACGCAGGCTCTGAAGGCGGGAGATCGGGTGATGGCGGGTGCTTTTGCACGTGCGGCCAATCGGTGTTTTGCTGCTGTTGAGCGCTGGAAGATGGAAGATGGACGTTTGAAAATCGTACGCAATGAATACGCGCCAGAAGATCGGCACGGGTACGAGATATATACCAACCACACCTGTTACAACCTGTGGACGGCAGCAGCGCTTGCTCACGCTTGTCTCAGTGATCCGGGAGACGATATGAGCGAAGTATACCTTCCTTCCGAGTTAGGCAGCAGGGTTTTGCAGACCGATGGGTGGTTTGAAACTGTGATTGCTTCCATACCTGGTCAGCAACTGGTATTACACACGGCGATGAATGATCCGTATACGATTCCTGGTTTGGTACGGATTCAACAGATGGGGTTACCTGGTCTGATTGGTCCGTCCGCTGCCAGCCATGTGCAGGCCGGGTTTACGGAATTTGCCGAAGGGGCGGTTCGTCCGCTCAGTTACTGTCCTGCCTGGAAGACACCAGATGGGGTATGGCACAGTCTTGCAGAGGGGATTCCATCCGGTGGTGCATATGATCGGGATGTTGGATTAGACCCTGCTCAGGGAGGTGGTTCCATTGTGTATGAGAAGGTGGACCCTGATACACGGAACCAAGTGGAGCAGCATCTGGAGGAAAGAGCGGCAGAAGATGGCGTGAACGCCTTGGAGAATGCTTTTGCCGTGACATGGGTCGGTCCATTACCCGGAATTAAAATATTGCGTACCCATTATGTACAACAGGCGGATGTGCTGACTATAACGTATGAATTCGAAGGAGAGATCGCTGCAGCAGGGGCACTCATTCCGTTGATGTTCCATGATGGTCGTGAACAGGCGGTAATTACCCATACGGATCATAGCGTACGAACGAAGTATCGGGGGGCGTATGTAGAATCCACTGCGCTGGATCAGGGAGCCATAATTCATCTGGAGGAACAGGCCGTGGCCTCCCGTAATGGTTTACTGAAGGAAGCCCGGATTGAAGTGAACGGAGCACGTAGGTTGTCATTTGCGATCCGATTGGGCGAGGTTAACTGAAGGTGTTCAGGTTGAGGATCATTAGATCTCCAAACATCTCAAAACAGCTCGAAGCATAGTTAAAAGTGTTATTCGTGGATGATTAGTGATATTTAACGGATAGCTATTGCAGTTACGGCATACGACGCTATAGATAAGTTGAGGATGAGCTGGAGCATCAAGCTTAGATGTCTGGTATTGAATCGAGGAGGGATATGTTCATGAACACATCAACGTCGGTAAAATGGCTCGAGGAAGCGTGGCAACAGGGAGCTGCCAAGACGATTCGGAATGCAAAGCGGATTAAGGATACATTTCCGCACATTGCCCCGCAAGGGACGTATGATCGGAATGATCCGGAATGGTGGACAGCAGGTTTCTGGCCTGGATTGTTATGGCTGGTCTATGAGGATGCTCCGGAAAGTGAAGCGGTCGCTCCGCTACATCGCATTGCCGAAAGCTGTGAGCGGCAACTGGAAGGTTGTCTGCGTGATCCCGAATCGGTGGATCACGATCTGGGGTTCATCTGGCTGCTTAGTGGCGTAGCCAACTACCGCCAGACGGGTAGCATGGATGGACGGCGGCGCGGAATGCTTGCCGCCAACCTGCTCGCTGCCCGGTTCCACGTGCGCGGTGAGTTCATCCGCGCCTGGAACTTCAGCTCGTCAGCAATGGATACGCGCGGCGTAGCCATCATTGACAGCATGATGAACCTGCCGCTGCTCTACTGGGCATCCGAGCAGAGCGGCGATCCTCGCTTCCGCTGGCTGGCGGAAGCACATGCGGACACCGTCGCGCGCGAATTCATCCGCGCTGACGGGTCCATCTGCCACGTGGTGGAGTTTGATCCACACACGGGGCAGAAGCTGCGAGAGCATGGCGGACAGGGCCATGCTCCAGGTTCCGCCTGGGCGCGGGGCACCGCCTGGGCGTTGCACGGGTTTGCGCTGTCTTTCCGGTATACGGGCGAAGCCCGATATCTGGAGACAGCGGAGCGTGCGGCCGATTTCTTCCTCGCCATGCTTGGCGAAGAGATCGTGCCGATGTGGGATTTCCGCGCACCTGCGGAGCATCAGGTGGCGTGGGACTCGTCCGCTGCGGCGATTGCCGCGAGCGGGTTGCTTGAGCTGGCGAAGCTGTCGCCACGCGGGGAAACCTATGCTGCCGCGGGAGAGCGCATCGTCCGCGGGTTGCATGAGCACTATAGCTCTGGCGACTCGGCAGCGGAAGAAGGTCTGATCATGCAGGGAACGGTGCATTACCCGGAAGGGCGAGGGCTGAATGTGCCGATTATATACGGCGATTATTTCTATATGGAAGCGCTGGCGAAGCTGCGTGGACATGCGGGGTTATTTTAAAAGAAGAATTGAGAACTACGGGCTGGAAGAACCGAAGAAGAGAACGGATTAGTAAGGTATTAGTGTTGTGAGCCTTCGAATTATTTCATTAGATTCAACTAGTTAACCAGTTATATATTCAGTATTTAGTTGTCAGTAGCATCATTAGCAAACCATCATCACCTGTCCGCATAAGGCTGTCTCCAGGATTAGGAACGATATTCCCTCTACTGGAGAAGGAGTATACCTAAGCTTGAGCTTTGAATAGACAAATCAAGGTGAGCGGACAGGCGGATGGTGTACGTAATCGAAGGAAGACAAAAGAATGTCTGGTCTATGAATACTCATTCTTACGGGTCCAGTTGGGGTGCAGACTTAGCTAAGCTCTACTGAAAGAATCGATTTTCACTTCGAAGGTGTACGTCTCAGGATGACAAAGTCGGCAGAAGATTGATCTGGATAGCGCTGCGGAATAATCTCATGAACTTTGAAATCAGGGTAGTCGAAGAGATATTCAAACAGATTACGGTCCTGGATTGTATCAATCCCCGGGTTGCCGTTTTCTTTCAAACGGGTGTAAAGCACCACCCATGCTGTTGAGGAGTGCAGAATATCATAGAGGGTATTGCGAAAATCTGTTTCATCCGTGATGTGATATAACACATCCAGACAGACCGTCAGATCGGCTTGCAGGAAACCACGGTTAATCCATAGGCCTGGTGTATACAACATGAAGCTCTTGGACGAATCCTTGGCAAATTGGGAAGCACAACGCTTTACTGAAGAAGCCGCTACATCCACGCCCAGGTAGTCCTCATAATTCATGTATTGCAACTGGTTGCCATCCCCACATCCAAACTCAATGACACGATGAATCCCTTCACGTTGAATCAGTCCGTTCACGACCTCGGCCTTGAATTCAGCCAAAACCCCGTATGAACCCCTCCCAGAAGTTTCACCCGAACGATATGTTTCCTCCCAATACCCGATGTAATCAAAAGGCTGATGCATTATGTTTCCTCCAATCCTGTTAAAAGAAGTTCAAGACTGCCAATATACATAGGTATGCGCAATATTCGCAGGTATGATCGGTTGAAACAGGAATAGAAGATAAATTAATTTCCATAGAATTCCCTGAAAATTTCCTGAAAGTCTAAACATCTGGAAAGGACTTGCCGACATAAAACATAAGGAAAAAAATGATGATAATCGGGGGGAAATGATGTTAAAGCCAAGATTGACCAAGTACATGGTGATGATGCTGGTGTTGATGCTGAGTATTTCCAACGTAGGCTTGGCCGCTGCGGCAGACAAAGAACTGTCCAAAATTGTGGTTTCCAAGAATGAGATGTCGCTCGAAGTTGGTGATTCTGGGTCTGTTACGGTGACAGGGGTATATTCAGATAATACCTCGGCTAATGTAACGATTAGTACAACCTGGAGTAGCGAAGATACTTCGATAGCAACTGTATATAATGGTGCAATCACGGCCAAAAAAGAAGGTAAAGCGACGATTACCGCAGCTTACCAGGGCCAGAGTCAGACCGTTCAAGTGAAAGTAACGAAGAAGGTCAAAGCTCTTTCGAAAAACGTGCAAAGTCTGGATTTGCGCACGGGAGATACAAAAGAAGTTATTTTGACAGCAACGTATAGTGACAATGAAACAAATAATGAAGCAGCAAGTACTGCAGAATGGTCTACCAGTGATGAGAAGGTTGCTACCGTGGTGAATGGTAAAGTAACTGGACAAAGCGCGGGTACAGCTGTGATCACAGCCAAAGTTGGCAGCCAAAGCGTGACGGTGGATGTTAACGTTGAAGTGGTTAAACGTGTAGATGTAGATAAACAGCAAGTTAACTTGCTGTTGAACAAAAGTGAAAGTGTGAAAGTGACGGCTACGTATCCAGATGGTACAACCAAAGATGTAACCGATCTGGCGGAGTGGACATCCAGCAATGAGAAGGTCGCAGACGTTCTCAAAGGCGAAATTACAGGATACTCGGCAGGTTCTGCCAAGATCACAGCCAAATACGGTACGAAATCTGTATCCGTTGACGTGGATGTGGATCTGACCAGCAAGCTGAGTGTGGAGAAACAAAGTATTTTCTTCCGTTTGGGTGGGGACAAGAATACAGCCAATATCGTATTAACGGCTTCTTATCCAACCAGCAGCGATGTGAATGTAACGGATCAGGCGACATGGACATCCAGCAACGAGAAAGTTGCAACGGTATTCAAGGGGCAGATTACAGCCATTAGCGCAGGTTCAACAACGATCAAAGCAACCTATAGTGGAAAAACTGTAGAAATTGCTGTAGATGTAGATACGGCAAGATATCTGGATATCAAAGATGTAAATGACAAGCTCGCCATGAGTGTTACCGGTGATAACAAGTCTAAGACACTGGTAGCCAATGCCGAATATATTGATGCCAGTACAGAAAATGTAACTTCCAAAGCAACATGGACTTCAAGCAATCCAGATGTCGTATATGTATCAAACGGCGATCTGATTGCATACAAATCCGGTACGGCTACGATCACTGTAGCTTATGGCGGTAAAACGGTTAAATTCACAGTGAATGTAGACGTAGCAGACAAGTATGAGATGGACAAGAAGAAAGCATCGGTAGCCGTTGGTGGAACGACTTCTGCCAAAGTACTGGCGTTGTATGGTGAAACATCCAAAGATGTATCTGAAGATGCAACTTGGAGCAGCAGCAGCGACAAAATCGCTGAGGTAGATAGCAAAGGGGTTATCACAGGTGTTGCTACAGGTAAAGTAACCATTACCGCGAAGATTGAAGGCAAAACACTGACTCTGCCTGTTGAAGTAGGTATGGCTAGTGGACTGGAAGCAGATGTGAACTTCGTTGTTCTGTCTGCCAAAGAAACTCAGACGATCCTTCTAACAGGTACGGATGAGGACGGCAACACGTTGGATGTTACATCCGAAGCAACCTGGAAATCCAGCAATGCACGTGTAGCGGATGTGAAAAAAGGCGTGATCACAGGTAACAGCAGTGGTAAAGCCAACATCACAGCAGAATACGGCTCCAAAAAAGTGACGATCCAAGTTGAAGTGGATGTCATCACACGTATTGAAGCTTCCGAGCCGGTTCTTTCCCTGAAATCAGGCGATACAGCTGATCTGACGGTTACTGCCTTCTTGAGCGACGGTAGCGAGCGTGATGTTACGGACAAAGCTGAATGGAAAACGAACAGCTACAAAGTAGCTCAAGTGACCAAAGGTAAAGTCAAAGCTACAGGTTCAGGTAAAGCCAAAATCACAGCAAAATACGGCAGCAAGTCTGTAACGATTGCTCTAGATGTGGATACACTGAAATATTTGCAGACGGATAAAGTAACGTTGACCATGAAACCTGGTGAAAAGGTAACCGTGGCTGCAACTGCAACGTATGCCGATGGCAGTGAAGCTGATGTATCCAAACCGGCTCTCTGGAAATCTTCCCGTATTGCAACAGCATCGGTGAAAGATGGAATCATTCAGGCGAACGGCAAAGGTAAAGCAACGATTACAGTAACATTTGCAGGTGTGAAAACCAAAGTAACGGTAGTGGTTGAAGCGAAGTAATTGCTTTTCCAAATGTGAGTGTGAAACGCGCAAATAAAACGGTGATGCCAGCTAATAGCTGGCATCACCGTTTTTTGTTTATAAACTAGGCATGTCTTCAAGCGCTAACGAATCTGAAACGTCTTATTAAGGGATCGTTCCCTGTATGTTCTATAACTACATCGTGTGAGACAGTACCAGCGCACCATAGGCAAAAGCGATCACGATCAGAATGGCCGGATGCAGCTTGGTTTTGGTCATGACCCAGAGCGAGATGCCTGCAATGATCAACGTCTGCCAGATGCCGATGGAATCAGTGGACAGCTGCCCAAATTCCCATGTGAGCAGAATCATGAGTACAGCGATAACAGGCTGTACGAGTAGAGTCATACCTTTGACTTTTGGTGAAGTGCGATGTTTGTTCAACAGACGAAGTAATATAATTAATGCGGTTGCGGAAGGCACGATTGTGGCAAAACTTGCGATAAATGCCCCAAACCAGCCTGCTACGTGGTACCCGACAAATGCAGCAATTTTGGTTGCAATCGGGCCGGGAAGGGCGTTACCAATCGCCAGTACATCACCGAATTGCTCGGTGGTCATCCATTGGTAATGGTTCACAATCTCTTCCTGCATGAGCGGAATGGAAGCCGGACCGCCCCCATATCCCAAGATGTTTGCTACGAAAAATCCCCAAAATAATTCCCACCAGGTCTGGAGCATCCTTAGGACACCCCCTTATCGGACTCGCCTTTGGACTTGAAGCGCTGAACCAGATCCAGATGGAAGACACCATATCCAAGGAAAACTGCGATCACAATCCCCGGATGGATATCCAGCAGCTGCAATAGTACAAAGGCAATTACGCCGAATAGGGCGGCAAAAACTTTACCAAGTCCCTTCCAGGCTTTCATGGCAAATTCATAAGCCATCATGCCCAGCATGACAAAAATGACTGGCCTTACGGCGGCTACCATGCCTGCTACCACTTTCGACTCGCGTAGCGCGTACATGGAACCGAGCAGAGCAATAATGGCAATACTTGTCGGCAAAATATGAGCGAGTACAGACACGATCGCGCCCAGCACACCTTTGGTTTTATAACCGAGATATGCGGCCATTTTGGTCGCGATGGGACCCGGCAAGGCGTTGGCGATAGCCAAAATCTCGCCGAACTCCTCATCACTGACCCATCTGTAACGCGTAACGGCTTCGTAACGGATTAACGGGATCACCGAAGGGCCGCCGCCATATCCGAGAATTCCGGTTCGTACCATTCCGATGACGAGACCGTTGTAATCTTTCCAACCCATGCTGATTTCCTCCTAGAGTCTCATGCCCATCCGGCTTTTATAACGTTTCAACAATAGCTGTGATTCCACTTTGACGATACCCGGCATCTTATAGAGCTTCTCCAGCAAAAACTGCTCCATCTCTTCCATATCCGCAAAAATACCGTGCATGTGCAGTGTACTCGGGCCTGTCATATGATAAAGGCTGGTGACGGCTGGCTCTTCATCCAGTTTCTCAGCGACTTCATCCAGGAAGGGCGGTTCAACATCGACATTGAAAAAGGCCGAGACCTGAAGCCCAACTTTGCCAGGGTTGATTACAACGGTGAAGCGTTCGATGATTCCTTTTTCGGATAACGCATTAATGCGGGCTTGAACAGCTACACGTGACAACCCGATCTGTGTACCCAGATCCGTATAGGATATTCGGCTGTTGTGGTGAAGCGCGGCGATAATTTTGCGATCCATCTCGTCCAGATTGTACATTTGTGGAATTTCTCCTCCTTTGGAGGAGCGTTTCTCTGACATGTTGACCATCCTTTTCTCTCGCTATATGAAATAAACAATAAAATTTTACTAAACATACAATGTGTATGTGGCATTCATAGTTTAATGACGAATCGTAACTGGAGTCAATCTATTTATCATGATTGTTGAATTTAACCGATTTTGAGCCTTCATTTTGTCATTTCGACCAATCGGAAATAAAAAGACCACTCGCATAGTCCAATAGCGAGCAGCCGTTAAATAATAGATAAGCTGGAGTAAAGCGCAAAGTGTGATACGAAGCATGTACGGTTATCCCTGTGCTGTCTTGGGCAATAAAAGGGTAACGGTAGTCCCTTCGCCAGGCTCGGAAGAAACTCTCAACGTTCCTCCTGCACCACGGGCACGCTCTTCCATACTAAACAATCCAACGCCATTGCCAGCGGTTGCTTCGCTGAATCCAGCACCCTGGTCTTCAATAATAACCATCGTCATGTTCTCAGCGTCTTCTATAGTAACACGTGCCTCGGCAACATCGGCATACTTTGCGACATTGGTTAAGGCTTCCTGAATAATTCGGTAGATGGCTATCTCCCGGTTCATCTCCAGTCGTTTGCGCAAATTACATTCCAAATCAACTTCAATCCCGTAGTGTCGGGTGTAATTCTCGATATACGTACGAATCGCCGGAACAACACCCAGGTCATCCAGAACAGATGGTCTCAGCTCCCATGCCATACCGCGTACATCTTCCATGATACCCGTGACCTGCTTACGAAGTGCTTCAACCCCGGGGTGAGGCTGGTCTGCCAGCAGGCGATCCATCTGAATCACCAGAGAGAAGAGACTCTGTCCAATCCCGTCATGCAGTTCACGCGAGATCCGGCGTCGTTCCTCTTCCTGAATATTCATCACTTGGGACATCATCTTTTGCAATTCGGCTTCGACGGATTTCAGCTTGGTGACCTCGCTGCGTACAGCTAGGTATTGATATGGCTCCCCGTCGTTATCAAGGAAAGGCACGATGGTGGTGTTGACCCAATAATGACTGCCATCTCTGGCACGATTGAGAATTTCCCCGTTCCATACCTTACCTGAGGATATCGTGTCCCACAGGTTTTTCATAAAGCTTTTGCCATGGTATCCGGAATTAATGATTCGATGATCCTTACCGATCAGTTCCTCGCGCTCATACTGTGAGATTTCACAGAATTTATCATTCACATACTGGATTTTACCCTTGCGGTCTGTCAGGGCTACAATGGAGGATTCATCCAAGGCAAATTTCAGATCACTCAGTTGATGCAGGGAACCCTTCAACCTGCTGCGAAATTCATTATCCGTAATGTGATTATCGATTTCGTCCAGCAGGAGGCGTACGGGCTGGTCTGCGAGTCCACTTAATCTGTTCTTGCGTGCACTACTCAAAGTTCAGCAACCCCTTTTTCATAGCGAACTTCACCAGTTCCGGTCGTGTACGCAGGCCAAGTTTCTCCATCAGATTGCTTTTGTGGGATTCGACCGTTTTGACACTGATGATCAGATGTTCGGCGATTTCCTTGTTGGCGTAACCCTTGGCAATCCAGGACAAAATCTCTTTCTCCCGCTCGGATAACGTGTCATACGGTCCGGCGTTTTCCTGTTTGGCTTTGTCCAGGTATTCACTCATCAGCCGCTTGGTTGCACTGGGGTACAGATAGGCGCTACCCTCTGCTACGGAACGAATCGCAGCAAGCAATTCTTCATGCGGCGCACTTTTGAGTATATATCCGGATGCTCCCGCGTGGATGGCGCGGAACAGATATTCTTCATCGTCATGCATGGTTAGTATCAAAATGGAGACATCTGGCATCAATTTCTTCAATTCAGCCGTAGCGGTCAGACCGTCTTTGCCTGGCGGCATGCTGAAATCCATCAAGACCACATCTGGTTTCAACTCTTGAGCCTTGGCAATGGCTTCATCGCCATCTGCGGCATCTCCAACGATATGTATATCATTCTTTCCTTCAAGTAAGGCGATCAGCCCGGAACGCACGACAACATGGTCGTCTACAACTAATAGTTGAATCACATGATTTCCCCCTGTCCGCTTCCTTAGTTCTATCTATATCATAACAAAAAAAGAAGCCATTCAGAGCTTTAATCTCCGAATAGCTTCTCTTACTCTCTAGTTCAAACTTTTATCCAAACACCTTCGGCTGAAGATGTAGAGCGACTTGCTCCGTGTGCCGGATCATGTCCGGTGAGAAGGTGCAAGGCAATCTGCTGCCAACGAGTAGCACGGCGCCAGGCACGCTTCCTTCCTGGAACACAGGTACCGCTATGGCACATACCAGCCGCTCAGCAAGCATTAACGGGCAACGACCGGGTGTATGCTCCCCGGTGGATTGTGCATCAGATCGAGCTGTGCGTCCAGTCCGAAGGGCTGTGCCCACCAGATCTTGTCCGGCGCGCATTTCCATGCGTTTCACCCGTTCATTACTAGCCCCAGAGGTATACTTCCAGCGTAGCATCGTCCCGTTCAGACAGGCAAGTCCACAGAAGTCGCTGGATGTGTTCAGGCGCAGGCCGTCGATCATCTCCTGAATGCCAGATGGCAGTTCATCATGCATGAGAGGACACTTCCTTTTTCGAAATTATAACGTACGTGACGTGTAATTATTATCATTAACCTTTGAACAGGATCATCTTAAAGTAAGGGTATTACAATGTTAATTCTATTGTAGACCCTTTCTCGTATATTGTAATTCAGGGAAAACCCCTATTTCCGTTCTATAATCTACTGAACTTAGGCAGTGGAGGACTCCTGAATCAGGTGCACCAAGGGATTGAAGAAATGCGAAGGATGAGGCATATCGGTGAAATGTGACTTTTCTCACAGCAAATTCAGGGAGTTTCTCGTTAATGATCAGGTAATCCCCCGATAACCCTCGCGCTACTTTCGCGGTATGATGGATACATAAGGAATCACCGAGGGGGACGAAGGTTATGGGTACAGTATTTGTAGAAAGAACAGCCCAAAGAGCAGAGCAGAAACAAACGGAGGCGGGCAAAATGACACGAGAAACAGGCGGAATCCTTTCGTTCGTTACATCTGAGCAATGGGGCCTGATTGAAGCAAAAATGCAGCCCAAACGGGTGAAATCGGGATATAGTCTCTTTCTCGAAGGCGATGAAGCCGGATATCTGTACTACATTCGTTCGGGACGAGTGAAAATGACCAAGTCGACGGAGGATGGCAAGGAAATTATTTTATCCATTCAGCAAAGCGGCGATCTCATCGGTGAATTCGGCGGCATCGGAGGATTGAATCATAGCTACAGTGCAGAGATGGCGGAAAAAGGGGAACTGGCCATTATCTCGCTTAGCGATCTGGAAAGTATACTCAGCAAACATGGCGACCTTGCCTTGAAATTCTTGCAATGGATGGCACTGTCGCAGCGGATCACCCAGTCGAGATTCCGTGATTTGCTGCTCTATGGCAAGGCGGGTGCGCTCGCTTCGACACTGATCCGTGCCAGCAATTCGTATGGTAGGGTTACACCGGATGGTATTGTGCTGGAGATGAAGCTGAACCATACCGATCTTGCCGAGATGATTGGAGCTACCCGGGAGAGCGTAACGCGGATGCTGGGGGCATGGAAGGAACAAGGTACGCTGGATATGATGGACGGCAAACTGATGATTCGTGACCTGGCAGCCCTGCGTTGTATGTGTGGATGTCCTACATTCCCGAGCTGTCCGGTAGAGCTGTGCCGACTGTAAAATAACTTGTTCCGGTGTTCCGAGTTGAGGGAAGCACAACGGTTGCATTCCCGAGGAACAAATTTGATTTGGATTCCAAATGAGGCTTCACCTCCATTGGCGATTGGGGTCGTTACGGAGTAAAAGAAAAAAAGCTGGCGTCCCATATATGGGAGTCAGCTTTTTGTGTTTCTTTGAAATTGTTCATGTGCATATTCACTGGAGAGAATCGAATAGATCACAGAGTCATGAAAGGAACCTTTGTAGAACCAGTGCTCGCGTAATAGCCCTTCTCGCTGCATGCCAATCTTCTTCATGACATTCTCCGAAGCTGTGTTGTGCGGACGACATTTGGCGTAAATCCGGTGAACGTCTAGTTCGTTGAAACCGAAGCCTAGTAGAGCACTGGCTGCTTCGGCGGCATACCCTTTTCCTTGATAGGTGGGATTAAGGACGTAACCGATCTCTGCATTGGTTTTCTCCATCAAGTGAATACCTACTCCGCCGAGGAGTCTTCCATCACTTTTCAAACATATCGCCAGTTCATAGCCTTCTCGTGGTTTGGTCTGCTGCATGTCCAACACAAACTGCACATAAGCTCGTGTATCCTCTTCGGTATTCGGCCCCCATGCCGTATGCTGTGTAACTTCCGGCATGGATGTGTAGCTATGTATACTTTTCCAGTCTGTCTCCAGAATATCCCTGATGATGAGTCGTTCGGTCTCCAATTGCATCGTTGTTCACTCCTTCACGTTTGAATAACTTTACTGTCCATTGTACAACAAAAATAGCCCATAACAGATTCAACGAATGAATCGGTCATGAGCCATAATGTAGATCTATGATGTATGTGGAATGCTATTGTGGTTGTTTACATTGAACTGCGGGATAAGTATAAGCCAGCTTACGGATAATTTCCTTTTGCCATCTCGTATCACCCAGGTTGGTTGCCAGGTTCAGAAGATCCAAATAATCGTCAAGCTGCAGATCAGCCTTTTGCAGAGTTGTATTCATTCGATGTTCGTTCCCCTTTATCTATAAAATCGTAAAATCATATGCAGTAGAAAGTTACAAAGAGACAAGTTCAAGAATGATAATCATTATCATGTTTATATATTCATTATGCAATGAACGCTGGCAAAATGCAATCCCAAGTCCGCATCGAATTTAACTTTTTTCTGAAAATAGGCTCACCCACAGCACATAGGGAATGTATACACCGAGATATGCAGACGGATACAGGAACCAGCCATTCAACAGGAAATGGTGAATCTCGGTGGTGAATGTGGTCATATGAGCATTCGTCGCATACACATCACCAGCGATGACAGTTGCCGCACTGTAGAAACAGAGTAGCGCAAGAATATGAAATACTCGGGTAACCATGCGGGAACGAAGAGCAACATAAGCCATAATCAGCGGAACAATCAACAAGAGTATTAAAAATACCAACTTCATCATCGTTTTACTCCTTCGGTAAATGGAATTCTAATGATAATCAGTATGGGCCAATAGACTCAACTTCTAAACTTTTTCATAAACTTTACAAAAAGAAAGAGGAATTCAGCATATGAACAATTAAATTAAAGGAGGATAACCCATTATCAGGTAATTTGGAGGAGGAGAAAGGGAATATGAAGAAGGCGTTATGGCAGCACTGGATCGGGGCATTCCTGGTCTTTATCATGATGGCAACCGCACTGCTGGGGCCGGGTTCGCAAAGTCCGGTACAAGCTGCAGCACCACTTACGGTATCTCAGGCCATCGCTGCCCAGAGCGGTGGAGGAACAGAAACGGTTGAAGGAATCATTGTTGGACATGCTACCGGGTCGCTTACCGCGAAGTTTACATCTCCGTATGCCAATGATTTTAATGTTCTGATTGCGGATTCAGCGTCAGAGCGGACCAACGCCAGATTATTGGATGTACAGATTCCCTCATCTTTCCGTTCGCAATATGGATTGGCGTCCAACCCCAGTCTTGTAGGCAAAAAGATCATCGTAACCGGAACCTTAGGTGCCTACAACAGCTATGCAGGAGTCAAAAACCCAACGTCCATCACACTTTCCTCCGGAACAACCAATCCTGATCCAGAACCAAACCCGGGCACAACACTGCCGGACGGTACCGGCAAGAAAGTATTGTTTGATAATACCCACGCCCAGACAGCAGGTGCTGCCGACTGGATTATTGACGGGGCATTTTCGGATTTTGCCAATGGTTTGCGAAACGCAGGCTTTGCCGTGGATCAGCTGGAACGCAGCATCCCGTATACATTCGGTGAGCAAGCTATCACCTATAATAAATTGAAAGATTACGACGTCTTTGTCATCGGCGAAGCCAACGTGCCGTTCAAAGCGACTGAGCAGGCAGCGCTGGTGCAGTACGTGCAGAACGGAGGAAGTATCTTCTTCATCTCCGACCACTATAATGCAGACCGCAACAAAAACCGCTGGGATTCTTCCGAAGTATTTAACGGCTATCGCCGCGGTGCCTTCCTGAATCCGGCCAAAGGCATGTCTTCGGCTGAAGCCGAATCACCAGCGATGCAGAGTGTGACGAGTTCAGACTGGCTCGCGACGAACTTTGGTGTCCGTTTCCGCTACAATGCTCTTGGAGATGTAAATGCATCGGATATCGTTGCACCTGCACAATCCTTCGGCATTACAGCTGGTGTTAATTCTGTAGCCATGCATGCGGGATCGACCATTGCGATTATAGACCCGAACAAAGCCAAAGGCTTGGTCTATGTACCAAGTGGTGTGTCCAAGTGGGGCAATGCCGTGGATCAGGGCGTATATAATGGTGGTGGACGAGCTGAAGGAGCCTATGCTGCCATTGCAAAGGTTGGTGCAGGCAAAGCCGCATTTATCGGTGACTCTTCACCTGTAGAAGACGCGACTCCGAAATATTTGCGTGAAGAGACCGGTGCTACCAAGAAGACCTATGATGGATTCAAAGAAGTGGACGATGCAACGTTCCTTGTGAATACTGTGAAATGGCTCGCGGTCAAAGAGAGCTACACCAGTCTGGCACAAGTGCCAGGACTGACATTGGATACGGCAACAAGCCTGCTTCCTATCGAAGCTCCGGCCGCATCAACCGAGCCACAACTTGAGCCATGGGCTGCACCTGCGGCAGGGTACAAATGGTATGATCCGACTACGTTTAAGGCAGGTTCATACGGAAAAGCACAATAAGTAAAGTAGACAAACACCAAATCATTATGCAAATAGAGTCTGACCGTGGAGTTTTGCGGAGAGGCTCTTTTTTTGCTTGTTATATCAGTTACAATGAAGATCGTGATTAGCTCTTACAGCCTTGCCATTGCATAAATATGTGCTCCAGAGGGGAAGGTATGGGTACTAATGATGCGGCGTGAAGCCCAACCCAACCAAGGAGGCGGCGAATGATGACCCAGCAAGCAGACTGTGACAGTTCCTCGATGAGGCAGAAGCTTAAGGCAGACCTCCATCGTGTAGCAGAGCGTATGAATCTGACGTTATCCCGATTTGACAATGACAGTGCCTGCCTGCTGGGGCAATTTGCAGAGATTCGAGCGGAAATCAAGCAGATCGAGGTGCTCGCCTCTTCGTTTTATCTGGATTGTTATCTGTCACCCTTTACCGAGAAGTTTGCCGAATTAACATCGAGCGTACAGCATCTATCTGACCGGAGATATGGGGCGTTGATTGTGATTGAACGGGAGATTCCGTTGGAGTCGATCATTCACTCAGGCGTGACTGTGGATGCAAGAGTGACGCATGCGTTGTTGGAATCGCTATTCATTCCTGGTGCGCCATTACATGACGGGGCTGTGTTGATTCGTGGCAATCAGATTGTATCCGCTGGTAATGTGCTGCCGTTGTCGCAAGCGGAAGTGCATGAACGAAAAATAGGCACTCGTCATCGGGCAGCACTGGGACTCAGTGAATTGACGGATGCGGTTGTATTAGTTGTCTCCGAGGAGACAGGACAGGCTTCATTTGCTGTAGATGGCGATTTGCATCCAATCAATGTGGTTGAGACGCTCCCTTAAATGTGAACGATTAATTGGTCTACTCGGGGCGAATAGGTTGATGTAGTTGAGAGAATTGTACCTTTCTCCTGTAAGGGAGAGAGGTTTTTCTATGGATAGACGATAAAATTATAATCTGAAATTCGACAGCTTTGCTCCCGCCATATGAGAAACATCGATCGATGCTTCTCTGACATTGCGATGTGATTTTGCACAAACTGGGTATTCATGGGTACAATAGAGGATGGTCAATGAATAGAGAACAATGCGATTGGATCGCAAAAATGGTTGGAGGAGACGGTTAGCACATGAGTTGGTTTGAAGCAATGGAGCATCACGATTATGAGGAACTGGTTCTGTGCCAGGATCGAAATTCAGGGTTAAAAGCAATTATCGCCATACACGACACAACACTCGGCCCTGCGCTGGGAGGCACGCGGATGTGGACTTACGCTTCAGAAGAAGCAGCCATTGAAGATGCCCTGCGCCTTGCCCGTGGTATGACATATAAGAATGCGGTATCTGGCCTGAATCTGGGCGGTGGCAAAACCGTTATCATCGGAGATCCGCGGCGCGACAAAAACGAAGCGATGTTTCGGGCGTTTGGACGATATATTCAAGGATTGAACGGACGTTATATCACTGCCGAAGATGTGGGAACAACGGAAGAGGACATGAACCTGATCTATCAGGAAACCGATTATGTGACAGGCATCTCCGCGAGTTATGGTTCATCCGGTAACCCATCGCCTGCAACGGCTTGGGGTGTATATCGGGGGATCAAGGCAGCGGCCAAAGAAGCATTTGGTACCGATCTGCTGGAGGGTAAAACGATAGCGGTCCAAGGTGTCGGCAATGTGGCGATGCATCTGTGCAAATATCTGTATGAGGAAGGTGCACATCTGATCGTTACGGATATCCATAAGGACTCGGTGAAACAGGCTGTGGACCGCTTCGGCGCAACAGCAGTTGATCCCGCAGACATCACGAGTGTGGAATGTGATATCTATGCACCATGTGCACTGGGCGGCACGATTAATGACGATACGCTCAAAACGCTCAAGGCAAAGGTTGTAGCGGGCTGTGCCAATAATCAGCTGTTGGAGACCCGTCATGGGGATCAGCTGTATGATATGGGCATCGTATATGCGCCTGACTATGTTATCAATGCAGGTGGCGTAATTAACATTGCGGATGAGTTGAACGGTTATAACGCGGATCGGGCGTGGAGCAAGATCGGAGAGATCTATTCCACTCTGGAGAAAATATTCGAAAGCTCACGTACCGAGGGCATCGCAACCTATGTTGCCGCAGATCGTCTGGCTGAGCGACGGATTGAACAGATGAAGAATACGCGCAGTACATTCTTGCAGAATGGTCATCACTCATTGAGTTCCCGGAGATTGCGCAAGTAAACTTAATAGATTCATAAAAAAACTTAAAACGGTCTGTTAGATAACGGCAACATCCATTCCCAAGATGGATAGTCGATCTGACAGGCCATTTTTTATGTTGCTATCAGAATTTCAAAAAAAAGAAAAACAGTGGCAATATCTCCCTAATTGATCAATTTTACTATGGATTTTTCCGATAATGTATGTACATCGTTCAGATGCAGATGGTTCAGGGAAGTGGGGAGAAGTGGGAATGGGAAAAACGGGGGAAAAGCAAGGGATAGGGTATAAGATCAAAAATATGTCACTTAAGATCAAGCTGCCTTTCATGATCAGTGTATTGGTTGTGTTGGTTCTGCTTGGTGCAACGACCACAAGTTATATGATTTCATCTGATGTTGTGGTCAAGAAAAGCAAGGATGAAATGAATGTGATGGCTGACCGCCTTGGGGAAGGGCTTTGGACAGCGATGCAGCTTCAACAACAATTGAGTCATGCGATATCCGTACATAGTACTTTTAAAGAACTCTTAAAGTTGCGTGATACAACTGACATGACGGATGAAGAATTTTTATCGGATGAGAACCCGTATTTCAATAAGGCCAATACGATCTTGACCGACAGTATATCGGAAACGGAAGGAAGTAAGCCAGATCTGTTCGTTTTTGATAAGGAAGGAATCATGGTGGCAGGAACCATGCCAGAAGTCATTGGTCAGTCACGGGGAGATCGGGAATATTTTAAGGAATCTATACAGGGGAAATCCTTCATCAGTGACGCGGTCGTCTCTAAGACTGGCAAGAAGCTCATTATTGTATTCTCGGAGCCTATCACCGATGAAGAGGGGAATAACCTGGGTGTGCTTGCTATGTCGGTGGACAGCAGCTTCTTCCTGGGGCAACTCGGAGACATTAAAATCAATGGTCAAGGCAGAGTTGAAGTACTGAGTCGGAGCGGCATCATTATGTATGATTCACTGGACCCTTCCGTTGTGGGACAAACGCTGGAAGAAGATAAGGACGCGATGGGAATTATCGAGGCTAGAGCCACCGACAAAGTGAAAATCACTTCGATGGATCGAGAAGATACCTACTATCGTATTAATCAGATTCCGGGTGCAGATCTCTCTGTGCTCATTATTGACGATTATGACGATATCAAGCGTCCGATAGAGGATATGCAGCGCCAGATGGTTATCGTGATATTGATCGGGATTGCTCTGGCTATTGGTGTGGGATTGCTGATTTCTCGCAGTATTACAAGACCTATCATACGTCTGAGCGGTCTGTTCCAACAGCTTGCTCAAGGCAATCTGACCGTTAAGGCCAATGGCAAGTATAACAGCGAATTCAAGGATCTGGCGGAGAGCTTCAATGGTATGGTGGAGCAGAACAGGAACCTTATTACCGATATGAATAGTTCGATTCATGTCCTTCAGGCCAGCACTCAGGAGTTGGAGGAGACATCCAGACAGACGGCAAGATCCATTGATGAGACATCGGCAACGTCCATGGGGATTGCCAAAGCCATGGAGGCCCAATCGGAAGATACCGAGCAGATTGCAGGCAAATTCAACAGCTTTGGCGATAAAGTGGCTGCCATGAACAGCAGTGCACAGGATGTGAAGGCAAGAGCAGATGAGATCGAAACGGTATTCCACAATGGGAATGAAGTCGTGAATGAACTGATGCGTATCAACGAGGTGAACGAACGGGAAGTGGAGAAAATCTCGGAGATTACCGTCAAACTTCAAACCAGTTCGGGCAGTATTAGTCAGATCACGGAAGCCATCAGCCAGATTGCGAAGCAGACCAATCTGCTTGCATTGAATGCTTCCATTGAAGCATCACGGGCAGGTGAGCATGGCAGAGGATTTGCAGTTGTAGCCGAGGAGATCCGCAACCTGGCAGAGCAGAGCTCCCGCCAATCCAAGGAAATCTCCAGCATTATCGAGCAGAATCTGGCCGATGTCGCCGAGAACAACCAAAGTGTTGCCGAAATTCACACCATCTCGTCCAGACAGGATGAGCTTGTCTTGCAGACTCGTCAGGCATTTGATTTGATTTTGGAGAAGGTAACGGTCATTAATCAACAGATCGCTACGATGGCAGGACAGATGCAGGAGATGTTACAGAACAAGGATGACGTACTGGAGTCTGCCCATAGTTTGTCGGCTTCAGGAGAGCAGGTATCCGCTTCGGTTGAAGAGGTAACAGCAACCATGATGGAGCAATCTTCAACAGTACAGCAGTTGGCCAACATGGTTGATACGATCGATCAATTGACGCAAAAGCTGGCCGAATCGGCTGCGCGATTCAAGGTGGAGTAAGGGTCTCAGGTTCATTAAAACAAAATAACACGAACAAGGGATGTCCCCTGTCATATTCATGACTTATAGGACATCCCTTTTTTTTGTGCTCTCGATCAATGTGCTCTAGTTCATTTAGTGATCAATGAGATGCAACAGTTGAGGGAGAGGTGTGCGAGGCTTGGGCATAGGCTGATCTTCAGCGTTAAAATACCCCATGTGTAGTGTACCTACTATTTTTTCCTCTGATGTCACACCAATGGCTTCACAGAATAGTGGATTTTCGTTGAAAGGACTTGTCTTCCATACGACGCCAATGTGTTGTTCCCAGGCGAGCAACTGTATGTTCTGGATCAGTGCCGAGGTTGCAGCAAAAGCCTCTTCCCACGCCTTGGAGGGCAGGTTGGCTGTCATAACCACAACCAGATGCACAGGTGTCTGTGCACAATAGGCCGCTCTGATTTGTTGTCCGTACTTTGTTACAAATTCAGGATTGCGTGTACTCAATACAGCGCTTGCGAATGTTTCTCTGCCCTCATTCATAAACAGAATGAAGCGCCAAGGTTCCTTTTTGGAGTGAAAAGGAGCCCATATCGCGTCCTCCAGAATCTCATGAATCGTTTCCAAGGGAATGGGTAGGCCATTAAATTCCTGAATCGTACGTCGTTCGATCACGGTCTGCCTAAGACTTGTTTTGGGTTTCATCATGTCCCTCTATAACTCGAAGGAAGCAGCGATCTCATCAATAATTTTGCTAAGACCGATGGGACCGTATCCTGCAAACCACAGGTTGGCATCACCGATATATACATGATCGTTCTTAACTGCATTCAGATTGGCCCAGATGGATGTATTCATGATGTTATTAAGCACTACCTTGTTTTCTTCCCCAGGACGCAGAATGATAAACAGTCGATCCGGGTTCAGCTCAGGCAGAATTTCCTCGGAAATTGCCACATTCCATGATCCCTCGAAATCTACACTGTCTACTGAAGCAGGGGTTAATCCCAGAGCACCAAACAGAGTGAAGTTATCATCAGGTTTAATCAACTGAAGCTGTTTATCCTGCACGCGCATGTAGGCCACCGTTTCGTCTTTGGCTTTTACGGCAAGCTCATCATGGGTTTGGGTGACTTTGGTATCATAGGCATCTTTGACCGCTTGGGCTTCTTTTTCTTTGCCAAGAACAGTTGCCGTTTCCATGAATCGCTCCCAGTCTCCTTTTTCTTCATTATCAAAAAGGATCGTTGGAGCAATCTTGGAGAGTTGCTCATAGTTTGCTTCATTTAACGTTTTGGAGGCCAGAATGAGATCCGGCTCAGCCTGGAGCAATGCTTCAAAATTGGGAGACTCGCCGGAACCTACGGCAGTGGTATCTTTCATCTGATCTGCCAGATATTCAGGGAATCCGAGATCGTTATACGTTACCATGGCTGTTGGTTCAATGCCGAGAGCGAGTAACTGGTCAGCAAAGACGTAGAGCATACCCGCAATTTTTTGGGGTTCGGCAGGAATTTCGATATCCCCTTTAATCGTAGAAATGGTGCGTGTATTCTCACTTCCCTGTTCAGCGGTTGATGGCTCTGCCCCATTAGATTCGGGTGAAGCGGAGTTCCCACTGTTCTGGGAAGTTCCACAGCCCGCCAGCATGCTGCATAGAACAAGAACGGTTATAAGGAATCGTCCTGATTTGAAAAAGGTAGAGAAGCGTTGGTTATTAGGTAAAGACACGTTGTACACACCCTTCAATTGATTTTGATTATCATTATCAAAATAATTATAGGTGCATTCCAAATTGTAATCCATGGATATTCCTGTTTAATGCATGGACGTTTGGCTTAGGAACAATTGACTAACCCGATTCAGAAACAGATCATGGGCCAAGGAAGTATAACAGGAGTAGGGGGAGGAATCGCCCAATTCATAGACTTGATTCATACGAACCGCCTCCCATTGCTGCCAAATTGAATTTTGCATAAGCGATGCTACAGTGTGCGCACGCTCGTCTGCTTGGCCACTTGTAAACAGAATGAAGTGTTCAATATCCGACTGAACCAGCTGTTCCAGTGACATTATACGGGAATGGGATACGTGGTGTAGGGCTTGGGGTACGGATAACTGCAAATCATCATAGAGTACCGTACCCAGATTACGGTTGCCGTAGACCCGGAACTGTCCATCTTCGTATTGCGCCACAGCCACAGGGTGGTCATCGATGGCATGCTGTATACTGGAGATTTTTTGTTTGACCGATAGATCATAACGTTCCAGCCATTCTTCACCAGCTGTTATTTTGCCCACGGATTGTGCAATGGAGTACAACTGTTTACGCCAATCTCCTGCAAAAGATATGGTGCAAGTGGAGGCAATATGCCGAAATAATTCGGCTTTTTTGGGCTCTTCATAATCGGTTCCTTCATACCCAATGATCAGTTCCGGGTGTGCGTTCATTAATAGTTCCAGATCAGGCTGATCTCTGCCCACTTGAATCACATTTTTGAATTCATATGAGGTTCTATGGACCGGATTAATCAGTGCCGCATAAGGCTCAATACCAAGGGCAAGCAGATGTCCCGTATAGGGATGGGCAAGTGAAGCGATACGTGTTACGGAGCGATGCTTTTTAATATAAACCATGGGAGACAATCCGGTGGTTGCTTTGAATTTTCGGCTAAAATAGAATTCATCTTCATACCCGACCTGACGGGCTGTTTGTTTGATCGTGTTGTCCGAGGCCAGTAGCAGATCACCGGCTTCCCGGATGCGTACGGCGTTCAAGTATTCAATGGGGCCTTGTCCAATCATTTTTTTGAACAATCTGGAATAACGGTTGACACTCAGTCCAGCCATTTCAGCCAGTTTTTCGCGTGTGAAGTTATCCTGATAATGTGTATTGATATATTTTTGGCTCTGCCTTACCGCTTCCATGGCGGTACCTTCCTGGGATTTTTGCTTCTTTTGCTTCAATAGGACAAGACAAAGTTCCTGAAAGAGGATCTGACGTGCCATTCCAGCCCATGGATCTTCCTTCTGCCCACCTTCATGGATTTGAATGGCGAGAACGGGAGCTGAGGGAACAACAGCGGCAATGAATTCAAGATGTGGATCAATAACTTGTTGCATGTTGCCATCTAGTTCTTCGTTGTAGACATTGTAGGTTAAGGTGACACATTCAAAATCATGCTGTACCTCGGTGGTTGCGATACAGGTGTGAGAAGGCGGGACGGAAAGGACTTGAGGAGCGCATAGGGAGATGACTTTGTCTTCGACTTTGACGGTTAAGATCCCTTTGATCACAATAAGCAGCGTATGATGTGGACGGGATGGAAAGGACACTTGTTCAGCATTGTTGTCGACACGCCGGGCATCAATGAGCCTATATAAAAGATTCATGAGTTTCATCTGATCTTCTCCTGACTGCTGTGAATGTACATACTATACTGCTGCTTATAAAAGTTATCTATATCAAAACGTGATGCACTTCTGGTTCAGTAGCTTTATGAATTGATCCAGCGCACTACTGACATACCGATCCTCACCGCGGACAAAGGTTGTCGTGGTATGGGTAAAACGATCTGCCAGATCAAATACGGAGAAATCATCCGGTTTCTTGTGAATAACGTTGCACGGCATAATGGTAAAAGCAATTCCAGACTCCACACAGCTCAGCAGGTTTTCCATCGTACTCACTTCGATGATATTACGTGCGGACAACCCTTCTTCCTGCAAAAATTCTTCGGTCATTTCACGATAAGGACAGCCCTCGGGGAAAACAACCCATGATACTTGGCACAGACTTTCGGGTGGTGTATCCATCTGCTTGGAGATGATATGAACCGTGTCCTGCATCTCATATTCCACCTTCAGACCCTCTTTCACACAAGCCCCGCTGATAAAAGCACCATCAATCTCATCGTCCTGTATTTCCTTGCGCAGTACTTTGGGTGAAGTGGCGTTGACGAGTGAGATGGACACCTTCGGGTAGGTTATCTGATATTCATTCAGAATCTCCATAAAGCGGCTGGATGCCGCCGTTTCCACAATGCCGATTTTCAGCGTGCCAGAAGGCTCCCCGGGATCGGTCATATCCTGCTTCAGATCGTGCATAAGATTGTGAATTCGTGTGGCGTACTCAATAAACTGTTCTCCTTTGGAGGTCAGTACAACACCTTTGGGAAATCGGTTGAACAACTGGATTTGATATTCCTGCTCCAGTTTTTTGATGCGCGTAGTGACATTGGATTGCGCGTAATTCAGTTCTTTGGCGGCCTGTGAGATTTTGCCTGAACGCGCCACCGCGAGAACAATATCGATATCGGAAAGTTCCATGCTGTATCCTCCTGAACGTGGATTACCTTCAATTACTTCTGCAGATGCTGATGTTAGGTATCTCTCTGAGAGATACCACTATATATTTCAATCATTTTACGATATATCGGAGCCGCCGTACAATATCCTTAATGACAAAGAGAGTAGGGATATGACATGGATAACATGAATACACGTTCAACATTATTAAGCCCGGTAACGATTCATCAGTGGCAATTAAGGAACCGAATTGTGATGGCACCGTTGACCCGGGGATTTGCTGATGATCGGGAGGGGACCGTGACGGATGAGATGGTGGCATATTATGAGCAGCGTGCGCGGGATGGCGTGGGACTGATCATTACCGAGGGCATTAACCCGAATCTGGCAGGCAAAGGCACTTACGGCATCCCCGGTTTATATACAGATGAACAGACGACTTCTTGGAAAAGGGTAACGGATGCTGTTCACAGACATGGCGGCACCATTATTGCTCAACTATGGCATGTCGGCAGGTTGTCCCACTCCGATCTGATCGGAACCTCTCCAGTGGCACCTTCCAGCCTTGCGGCAGAGGGAAGAGTGCATAAGCTACATAAGCCGTATCAGGTTCCTCAAGCGATGAGTACACAGGATATAGCGGATACAATTCAGCATTTTCAGACGGCCGCCCGCAATGCGGTTCTGGCAGGTTTCGACGGGATCGAGCTGCATGCTGCGCATGGGTATCTGATCGACCAGTTTATCAATGAGAAGACCAACCACAGAACAGACAAATACGGAGGAGACACAGCGGGCAGATTGCGGTTCTTGCGGGATATTATTGTGGCTGTGAAAAAAGAGATCCCTGTGGATCGCATATCGGTACGATTTTCAGAGAAAAAGGATGATGATGCATCCTATGCTTGGGCAGACAAAGCTGGAATGATCGATGCATATCTGAACTTGTTCCGTGAGACGGGAATTACGATCTTGCATCCCTCAACAGACCAATATACAAAAGCGTGGGAAGAGGAGCAGTCCTTTCACGAGCGGATTCGAAGTCGGTGGGATGGAATCATCATTGGTGTGGGGGAGTTGGATGTTCAAACCGCGGAGCACGCGATTGGTAAGGGAAACATAGATCTGGCTGCGTTCGGCAGACCGTTTATCGCCAATCCAGATCTGGTACAGAGACTGCATGCGGGTCAGCAATTGGTCGAGTATAATGCGAATGCACATTTGCCTGTTTTGGTGTGAAAATAAAGTGGAAAAAAGGGCAGAACAGGCTGCCCTGAGGTTCAGATACTTTTTGAGTGATCCAGCGGTTTCATTTCGTTTCTTCTTGTTGAGCTTTTTTCGATATACCAGAGAATAATCATAGACAACGCATAGAACAGACTGACAGCCAGAATAATGATCCATACACTTTCTATGTCCATGCTTTTGATGAAAATGCCTGTCAAATATGGGCTAAGTGTATAACCCAGGCAACCTACGAATAACAGTAGGCCATTAAACCGGCCCTGATGTGTATCGGGTACACGCGAAGCAATATACAGGTTGATATTGGTCTGCACGAGAATCTCTCCAATGGTCCACAGCACCGTGGATAAGGCGACGATGGAAAAATGGGGGAAGTAACCCAGCAGGTTCAAGGCTCCAAATCCGATTCCATAGAAGAGTGCGCCTGTAGCTATCGAGTTTAGGGCAGTTAATTTGCGTGTAGCGGACAGGATCACGGTGGTAAGAATAATGACGCTAATGGCATTGATAGTCATGACAGAGCCGTAATATGCTGCCCCGTTCTCGCCAAATGAGTGATTCATCTGGAGTGGGAGACTAAATGAGTATTGCATATAGATAAAATAGTTAAGAAATGACACAACGATGAAAAAGGCAACGAGTGGATTTTTCAGTAGTAGTCTGAATAACGGCGAAGGCGGTTGGCTCGATCGTTGTTGTTCTTGTTGTTGTCCAGCATGTTCGCTGTTTGTTGATGCCAATTCCTTGCGTGTGCCGATCTTAACCTGGTTGATGATGATAAAGGTAGATATCAGAAACACGGTACCGATACTTATAAAGACAATGTTGACGTGATCCTTGATAAAAAAACCGGCGACCAGTGGTCCGATGGCTATACCCAGATTGGCCCCCAGATACATGAGGGAAAAGGCGGACTTTCGCTCTTTCTCCTCCGTACACAGTTGAATAATCAGTGCATTATATGCAGGCCGGGTAATACTGATGAAGAACATGACTGCAATCAGAAGATAACCAACGGTAATGGTGCCTGACCAAAAAGAGCAGCTTATAATCATGATGGCAGACAACAGTTGCCCGATGACAATAATTGTTTTTTTGCCCATAAGATCGCTTAAATAGCCGCCGAGAAGTACACCGGGTCCGCTAATCAGGGCTGCCATGGACACAAAGATCCCTGCACTGACCACATTCATGCCCATCTGTAACGTAAGCACCAAGGTAATCAGGGAGAATACAAAATCTCCCGTGCTGTTAATCGTTCTGGCTAAACAGAGATAATAGATATCGCGGCTCAGACCCGCGTAGGTTTTGAATAAAGACAATAATTCCAGCCCTCCCCAAGATAACCGTCACTCCAGACCAAAAACGGTGAGGATCATCCGTACATCTTATACAGTTTCAGTTTCAGCAACCGTCACTTCAATCTTGAAACGATCGTACATATCCAGCAGGGTTTGACGCAATTCCTCGAACGAATCACCCTCCACAATAGCATAGCCTGATCGGGTCATGGTATCGTTGACGTCCCCGGCGCGCTGCCCTACTTGATAGGATACATTGAACTCAATGATGCCAGGGATATCGGCATAATCCTCTATCCCGGATATGTGTTGAATTACCCCTGCGCGTGAAGGGAAGCAGATCATGCCTGTGAATTTATGGCGCGTCTGCTGTTGCTTAAATTCATATATTCCAACTTCCAGATCAGTGACAGCTTCGAAGAAATCAACGCCATGAGTGTTCTTGATACAAGGAGGCATAACATGTGATCCCCCGATTCTTGCACCAATTTCTCCAAACACCACTTCTCCTTCCGGAGTCAGAAAAAGTTCGGCATGTGTTACGGATTGATTGATACCCAAGGCAGCAATGACCTGTTCATTGAGTTCTTTGATGTGATGGATAAAATCAGCTTCCGTGCCTTCAGGGAACGTAATACTGGCCGGAGGTTTCTGCTTTGTCGCAATATCCAGGCAGTTATACAGGTATTGGGAAACAGATGCAAATACAACCTTGCCCTTGGACACAATGGAATCACAATGAAACTCCGTACCGTGGATGAATTCCTCCAGCAAATCCTTTTGCTGTGCTTGTCTTGTATGGTGAAGATAATGTACCAGTTCATCCATGCTGGACAATTTGAACGTATTGATACTTCCATATCCGCTGAGTGGCTTCACAATAATCGGGAAGCCGTGTACAGCAGTGAAACGAATATAGTCCTGTTCATGTAGAGCAATTGCAATTTCGGATGTCCGAATTCCGCGTTGATGCAGCATTTGTTTCATGATCCATTTGTTGCGAACAGCCTCAGCCTGATTGCGCTGCATACCGGGGATCCCGAACTCGGAACGGAGCTGACCACCGATCTCAATCGCATTCTCACCCGGCGTTAACAAAGCAGAGATGGAATGGGATTCTCGGATCTGCATCATATGCTCCCGGATGGCATCTACGGACTCCAGATGATCGACATATCTAATTTCATCAAAGAAGTCCCTGAGGACCTCATCATGATGCAAATTATGCCGTTCAATAATCAGAATTTTCTTGTGATCCGCCAATTTCTGCAAAGGATTAACGAAGTTTAATCCAGTTGGAAGCCTGAAATCAGATATGTATACAATGGTTTTCATACGTTCTCGTATATCCCCTTTCAACAAAATACTAAAAATAGTAAAAATTCATTTCATAACATTATAGCTCAATATTTTCCATTTTGAATACACCTTTTGGTTAAAAATATGAACCAAAATACATATTTATGTTGCGTTAAAGTGTTAATTGACAATAGGAAATTTTTGGTATACGATCTTTAGCGGATTAGAAATAAAAAGGAGGAAATAGAAATAAATAGAGATCGTTAAAGAGAAATATGCCATACTGGGAACGCTGGGAGACGATGAAGGATTCCTGACTTGTAGCATGCATATCGCGAAAAAGCTAGGCAACTCGGAACGTATCAAGCCATACCCTGAATTTGAAGCGGCTGCGGAAGACTTGAGATCAGGGATCATATCCTGCTTACTGGTCCCCGGGGCGTATCCCAAGCTCAACAGCTTTATCATGGATTCTGAACTAGCGGTGTCTGAGAGCTTTGTGGAGAAAATTCCTGCGCTGGTTCTATCCGGCTTCCATGCGGTATGTCCCGATCAGATCGATATTATCTATCATCATCCAGCAACCACATACTTGTTATCTGAACTTGATACAACCTATAGAGAGAACAGCACCGTATCGTCCAACCCTGAAGCTTGCAGGAAGGTCATGCACAACACGGAGAAGTCCATTGCGCTCACGAATCAGCTATGCGCTGATCATTACGGGCTTGTGACCTACAAAGTATTGCGTGAGGGAATCAATATGCCATGGGTATGTTTTACACAAAATACACAGAGGGTGAATACAGTCATATGAAAAGAATTGCTATTATACTGGATAAAAATCTGGAACCTGGCGCCGCCGCCAATGTGGCTGCCCTGTTAATGGGACAAGCAGCCCTGAATGAGCCGGGGTTATATTCTGATCAACCTGTGCTGGATCATAGCGGTGTTCAGCATGCAGGCATCCGATATAGCACTGTCATTCTGAAGGCCGGGGAGAATCAACTGATCAATCTGGCCAAACTCTGGTCAGATGACAGCGGGGGACTGAGCCATGTTGTTTTTTCACAGACAGGCCAGTCGCTCAACAATGCCTTTGAACAATATGCAGTTGAGATTGCTTCGATGGAATTGGAAGATACCAAAGTGGTAGGTGTCATTGTATGGGGCGAGGATGATCGAGTTAGGGCAGCGACCAAAAAATTCAGTGTCATGAAATAAGGGAAAAGGGCAGAAGCGGATCTTAGAGATCACTCTGCCCTTCTTTATATATGAAAGAATTGTTATAGAGGTTGTTCAAAAGTCCGCTTTTGATTATGAAGGATGCCTGAAGGCATCGCATTTATAGATGATTGCTGATAACGGCAGCTTTCTTTTCCGTAAAGTAATACACCAAAGCGAGCAGCGGCATAATCAGGCCAATCAGCGTTGTGAGACTCCAGCCTCCGTTAGCATAAGACCAGCTTCCAAGGGATGAACCGATCGCACCGCCGACAAAAAAGATCGACATGAATATGCCATTCACGCGCCCTCTCGCTTCATTTCCTAGCGAATAGATGATGCGTTGACCCAGCACCAGATTTCCCGAGACAGCCATATCCAGTGTGATCGCCACGATCACAAGCAGTATCAGTGCTAACGTGGAGTGACTCTGGAACGCATAAGCAAGACCAAACGAAGCAGCAGCGATCACCATGGCAGCACCTGTCAGAATACGTGTTAGTCCGCGATCAGCCAGTCTCCCGGCAATAGGAGCGGCAATAGCACCACCGACACCAGCCAGTGCGAACCAGGCAATCCCTTGCTGTGACATATCAAAATCGTTAGCGAGCCTGAGCGGAACCGTAGTCCAGAACAAGCTGAAAGCACCAAACAGACTGGCCTGATAGAACGCCCGGCGGCGCAGCAGCGGCATCGTTCTGAACAGTGTGCCCAAGGACACGATTAATTGCCCGTATTTCAAGGTGGGTTCAGGCTGGCGAGCAGGAAGAGCGCGTGATAGGAGCAACATGAGAAGTGTTATGACAATGGCGGAGAATACAAAGACCGTCTGCCATCCGAAGAGGCTGGTGATAAAGCTTGCGACAGGACGAGCCAGCATGATGCCCAGCAGCAGACCACTCATTACATTGCCAACAACCCGTCCGCGCTGTTCCTCGGAAGTAAGATATGTCGCATAGGGCACCAGAATTTGAGCGACCACAGAACCTATACCAATGAACAGAGAGGCAGTCAGAAATACAACAGCAGTGGGCGAGAAAGCCGCAGCAATCAGGGCAACAACCAGTACGATGAGGAAAAGAACGACCAGGCGTCGATTCTCGGTAATGTCACTGAGCGGCACGATAAACAGCAAACCAATGACATAACCAATCTGAGTCAACGTTACGATCAATCCGGCAGCGGCAGAAGACAGACCCGTTGTCATGCTGATCGGACCGATAACGGTCTGAGCGTAATACAGGTTTGCCACGATCAATCCACAAGCGGATGCCAGCAAAAAAATAATCCAGGTGGGTACAGGTGCCTTCTTCACTTGTTGTCTCATATCCATCATAATCATCCTCCACAGTTCTAAATTGGTATTCCCAATAAACAGGTGATATTTAAAAACGTTAATTACTAAACGGTGTGTTCACTAATTACAAATATATAATAAACTAAACGTATAGTATTGTAAATAGGCTCTACATATTTTAATGAGAAAGTTAATGAGGATGAAAAGGTGAGCGTAGGATGGAATTGTGTGTACTCATGGCAGTTTAGTATAATGAACGTATCGTTTTTATGAAAAATACTGATGATTAAATATATTTTATACATCCAGGAGGGCTCAAGATGACTGCCAAAAGAGGACGTCCGCGTAACATGGAAACCCAGAATGCCATTCTTACAGCATCGTATGAGTTGTTGTTGGAGCACGGATTCGGGGCGGTTACAATCGAAAAGATTGCTGAACGTGCACAGGTGAGCAAAGCCACTATCTACAAATGGTGGCCGAATAAAGGCGCTGTCATCATGGACGGATATATGTCTGCCGCAACGGCAAGATTGCCAGTGCCGGATACAGGCTCGGTATTGGAGGATATACGCATACATGCGAGTAATCTGGTTCGTTTTTTGACCAGTCGTGAAGGTAAGGTGATTACACAGATTATTGGAGAAGGGCAGTCGGATGAAGGGCTTGCCGAAGAATACCGTACAAGATACATCCAACCACGTCGACGTGAAGCTCGGGGAATTCTGGAGAAGGGTGTGGAGCGCGGCGAATTGAAGAGTGGGATAGACATTGGATTATACATTGATCTGATCTATGGGCCGGTGTTCTATCGTATGTTAGTGACGGGGGAAGCGATGGATGATGCGTTTGTAGATCTGATGCTTCGTTCATTGTTGGAAGGCATTCAGTCCAAGTAGATATAGGGATAGCCGCGATACAAGTGGGAGGAAGAGGGAAGAGGGCGATTCGTAGGAATCACCCTGGAAGGAGCACATGTATATTGTACGTGGGAGATTGTTAGACCTGGAATATAGGTGAGATGGCTGTGGGCCATGAATCTGTAACATTAGAGGAAAGGAAGGATGAGTGCTGGGTTAACACCGGGGGTTCATTCCATACCGAACTGGGCAGTTCGCGGCGTAATACAGGGGCAACTTCCTTGGCAAAACGCTCCACTTGCTCAAGTTGCTCGCTATGCGTCAGTCCATCTACGCTAATACTCAACACCTGATGTCCGTAAGCGGCATGATAGTCCAGAATTTTCTCAATGATCTGCTCCGGACTGCCGATTAACGCAGGACCTCGTGCAATGTTATCCTCCAGATCGGTGAAGGGGGACTGGTTATGCTGTGCGGCGGCAGTGGCATGGAACGCTTCATAATATGGCTTATAGCGGCGAATGGCTTCTTCGCCCGTATCCGCAAGATAGAGGCTGCCGGCACCAGAGCCAATCACTGCTTGCTGCGGATCATGACCATAATAATCGAGGCGCTCCCGATAATGATCAATTAACGCTTTGTATTTGGCTTGCGGGTGAAAAGAGTTCGACGTGAAGAGCGGCTCGCCATATTTGGCAGCGAGTTCGGTCGAGACCGTGCTCGACGCGCTACCATGCCAGATTGGGATGGATTGCTGAAGCGGCCTTGGCCACGTGGTCACCCCCTCAAGCGGAGGGCGATACGTTCCCTGCCAGGTTACATTCTCTTCAGACCACAGCCGTCTTAGCAGATGATAGCGTTCATCGAGTGAGTCCCATTGTTCCTCTTCGCTTATGCCAAACAGCGGATAGTGCCGAGGGTCATTGCCTTTCCCGATGATCATCTCCAGCCGTCCGCCCGATAATTGATCCAACGTGGCATAATCCTCGGCAACCCGGACTGGATCAAGTATACTAAGAACAGTGACGGTGGTTAGTAACCGAATGCGTGTGGTTGCTGCGGCTATTGCGGTTAATACGACAGGTGGCGAGGAAGATAGAAAAGGCGCACCGTGTCGTTCACCGATCCCATAGGCATCGAATCCCAGTCGTTCAGCCAGCTTCGCTTGCTCTAATATATTGTGGAATTTCTGCTGAGTTGTCAGAGCTTCCCCGGTTACGGCATTAGGCAGATTCATCATGAGACTAAACAAGGCAAATTTCATCTGACCTTCTCCTCGAACTGAATTGATAGTATCTGTGTCGTATAATCCTATTGAAATAGTAGGATATGTAAGTTGGACTAAATGTATCACGTTCTCACGGATTCTTCTAATGGATTTTTTCTATAAGCAAGAACAGCGAGGCCTCCTTGCATAAATGTGAAGGGAATTGCCACGATTTTTATTGACCGCTGTAAAATTTAGGATTAAAATTGTGCTTATCATATAAATTCAAAATTATGGATTTTCATTGTGGAGGTGGGATACATGGAACCTACAACTACGATACGCTCATATATTGAGGACTACATCAGGAAACAGGGGTACACCCTGCAGTATTTTGCCGATATATCGGGAGTTAACGCTGGAACGCTTAGCGCAATTATTAAGGGGACTCGGCCCATCGCTATGGCGCAACTGGATCTGATTACCCAAGGCATGAAGCTGGAAGAGGGGTATTTCTACGAGATTTATGGGGCTGAATGTTTCGTGGAATCGGCACCTCATTGGAGGAGACTGGAACCATTCCTGCAACGCTGTGCTGAATTGGACAAGCTGGAATGTATTCATAAGGTTATCCAGGAAGTGACGGATGACCGCTCGTATATCTCGGAATTGTTCGAGATGGCGGAAGGCATGCTTGAACGTGGACAGACGAAGGCTGCACGGATGTTGTATGAATGTGTGGCGGAGTGTGAGAAATATCAACACTCGGAACGTCTGGCTCTGTGCCAGTATCGCATCTTCACCCTCTCGCTTGGTCAGAATCAACATGATAACCTGCGGGCCGCTGTGCACTTTGAGCCATATATTAATCGGCTGGATGAGGAACGACAACTGGATGCGATTAAGGATTTGGGGAATACGTATCTCGCCCTGAGGTATTGGGACAAGGTAATTGATCTGGCTGAAGAATTAGATCAGAAAACGAAAATTTTGCAGTCATATACAAAGAAAAAAATAGCTAAAAGCGATAGACTTACCGCCTATCCTTTGTTCGTATATAGAGCTTATTCCAATTTGCTTAAATCAATGTCATGTGAAAGGCAGGGACGTTATGAAGAGGCTTTGCTCTATACAGAACTCTATGCCAAGCTTGCTAAAGTCTCTGAACCGGATGAAGAAGATCAGATTTTTATTGATAAATTTGCTGGTTGGACAGAAGCCAATACTTATTTATATAAATTAATGATAGGTGATTTCAATGTTTTACCTGCTTACGTGGAATTTATTGAACAAAATGAACATGAAATTTTACCTGCAATAGTTAATATTTTAGAAGCGGCTAATAAATTTGAACAAAATATTGATGAGATTTTGTATAAGTTTAGTGATCAAATTAACTCGGAAATTAACCATTTAAAAGGATATACAGAACAGATGAAAAGTGATATGTATGCTGCATTTTTGTTAGAACGTTCTCTCTATCACTTGAATCGTCATGAATATCAAGAGGGTTTGAAGGAGCTTATACACTGTTTAGCAGAATCTATAAGATTAAATAATCAAAAAGATGTCATTCATTGTATTTCCTTATATGAAAAGTACAAAAGCATGGGCAACACTGAAATCGAGCATCAATACAAACTTATAATGATGGAGGTTCAGAAATCTTATGAAAAAAAAGAAAATCTTCTATGTAATCTTGCTTAGTTTTATGATTATTAATTTTGGTGGAATTGGTAATTTTGATAGTGATGTAATTATACAAATGTTAGCTTATCATCATGGTGGAGGCAGTCTATAACAGTCAGAGATATATTAAATTGTCAATGAGGTTTACTTTCAAGTATTGAGAGTAAGCTTTTTTTGTATTTTCATAGATTGACCAATGTAAAATACAGGATTAAAATAACATTTATTATATTAAATTGAATTATAAGTGATTCTAATGACGGAGGTGAGACAGTGGAATTGGTACCTACAATAAGAGTACATATTGAGAAATATATGAGACAGCAGAATCTCAAGTTGCAGCATTTTTCCGATATTACTGGAATTAATGTTGGAACTTTAAGTGCCATTCTTAAAGGTAGCAGACCGATGTCTATGAACCCGCGCCCACTGGAGGCTTGTGGAACCATACCTATACGAGTGTGTTGAACTTGGTAAGCTGGATTGCATACAACAAGTTATCATTCATGTGACGGACGAACGATCCTATTCAGAAGAGTTATTTGCTGTAGCTGAAAGCTTTTTTGCCAAAGGATTCAATAAAGAGGAACTTATTTTATTTGAATGTGTGGCAGACAGGATGCGCTTAAAGATTAAGCGAACCTTTATGCAACAACCATGCTTATACCCCTTCCCTTCTACTCCAAAAATGAGCGACAATAATTACCAGTAAAGAGTTAACTTCTGCAACAAACTGTGCTAAACTGGAGATAATAAAAAAAGAGCAAGGATGCGCGAACATCCCTACTCTTTACAACAGCCGCTTCTAAGGGCGGTGGCTGTGCATAGGTAGCTGAAATAGACCATTACCTTAGCTGGGGCGGTCTATTTCTTTTTGTTTTGATTATTTAAGGCAATGACAATAGTTACAATCAGTCCAATCAAGGTTACAATGAACCCCGCAAAACTGATCATCAATGTCAATACCGTTTCAATCGCCACAGGCATCACCTCCTTTGCAGGAGACTAGCCGACCACCCATATTAGCCATTCTGTTGATAGGAATATTATACCATACTTACTATTATGGTGGATACCGTTGCAGCGATCAGAACACATCTGATTTATATGTCTAGTGATTGCAATCTGACCACTCAAACCAGATTGCCTTGAACAATGAACCCTATGTAGATGAAGAAATGAGTCCGGCTGAGATCAGTAACCTTTAAGTTGATCATATGAGTTGTTTATACAAACGGTAGATGGAATCCAATTCTGAATTAGCTTTTTTGATGCATGTGAAATAGGGAGATATAAATTAATTTAAGTTATGAAAATACCTTTGTAAACGATCATTTTATTCTGCAAAGGAATATAATATGAATTTTTTGGCAATGTATCCTAAAATGTTATACAAAGAGGGGGTGCATGCTATGAATGAACCGAAGCAGATCAAAGATAAAATCGAACGAAATAGGCATGAGTTAAGTCGTTTGGCGGAGAATCATGGCATGCAGGACAACAAAGTCCTCCGACAGTCCATGGTACTGGACGAGCTTATTAATGAATATAATCGATTCAAATATAAAAGCCATCTCGGGAACAGACAACCGATTGCATAATGCAGTCGGTTGTTTTTATGTATAAACAAGAAAGTGAGCACGCCGATCCAACTTACTTCGTATCTTTTCATACTCTTCTATCGTTTACTCCTTAGAGCGTCCGATTGCGGGGCTGCATTCTGGATTCATCATCATGAGACATGGAGGGGTATGGAATGAGTAAAAAAATATTGGTTATTGGAGGCACCCGTTTTTTTGGCAAAAGGCTTGTCGAGCATTGGGCAGCCCAAGAGAACGTTGAAGTCACAGTAGTGAGCAGAGGGAATATTGCATTTCCGTTTGATTCAGGGGTTACCCATATTATCCTGGATCGGACTAACGAAGCATCATTGCGTCAGGCTGCGGAATTGGAGCGTTGGGATGTGGTGTATGATCATGCCTGCTACTCGGCAGAAGCGGCTCTGGCAGCAGTGAAAGTCTTTGAAGGCAGAGTAGAACGTTACATCCTCACTTCAAGCTTATCTGTCTATGAGGCCGGGACACAGGGAGATGATGGCTTTCATGAAGAGGATTTTGACCCGTCCACCTATCCCGTTCAAATGGTGGGAGATGAAGTCGTTTCTTATCAGGAAGGTAAAAAACAAGCGGAGGCTATGTTGATACAAAAGGCAACATTCCCAGTAGTGACTGTTCGGTTCCCCATTGTACTGGGTATGGATGACTATACGAGACGATTACATTTTCATATAGAACATGTACAACAGGGGCTGCCGATCGGTTTACCTAACCCGAAAGCGGATATTGGATTCATTCAATCTTCGGAAGCGACACGTTTTTTGGCTTGGCTGGCGGATGCGGAGATCAATGGACCTATTAATGCGGCTTCCAGTGGAACAATATCGCTCAATGAACTGATCGGTAAAATTGAAGTTGCTGTCGGGAAAAAGAGCATCATTCAATCTGAGGCGGAGAACGAGCATTCTTCACCTTTTGGCATCACTTCATCCTGGTACATGAATACAAACAAAGCAGCCCAAGCCGGATTTGCATTCGACTCACTGGAAGAATGGCTTCCTCGTCTGGTTCAGCAGATTAGTTCCATAGATTAATTCAGCGGATGTGTTCTATAGAAATAGCGTAGTCGACTGTAGCGATACAGTCGGCTTTTTTGCGTTCACCCTGAAACCTATGCGGATAACTTGAAATTCCGTACCAATTCCAGGATTGGCAGGATAGCGAATGATCATTAAAACTGGATATGATGACCCCAGTTATATCCAGATTGATCTGTGAAGGGGGCTCATACAATGATCGGGAGAGGGAGGGATGAACGGAAATGATGGACAAGGTACACAGTTATTTCGGGAAAAACGTAAACCTGCGCACCAAGTTGCTCCTGTTGTTCCTGGCGCTGACGTTGCTGCCGCTAAGTTTGCAGGGAGTGATGAACTACAAGCATTTCTCGCAGACGATGGATCGCAAGACCGAGCAGTTCACCATTGAACTGGTTCGCCAGATTAACGCCAATCTGAATCGGCTGCTGAAGGACTTTGAGCGGTTGTCGCTCTTGCCGCTTTACGATCAGATGGTGCTTGGCATTCTAGGGAAATACAACGCTTCAATGGGGTCGGGAACATGGGCGAGGTCGGAGGATTATCTGAAAATGAAGCTTTACACATCGGGTCAAGCTTATGACCGGCCCGAGATTCGGGGAATTCACCTGATCAGCAACAGCGGCATTTTGTTCTCCAATCTCGATTCACTGGCGGTCAAGCCGGTATGGGACAGCAGGCAGGATGACTGGTTTGCAGAGCTTGAAGACTCGGAAGGGACATGGCGTCTGCTTCCTCCGCATCAACCCGGCTATTACACGGGCGGTCAGCAAGAATCGTATATATCGGTAGGCAGAGTGCTTCGAGATCCGGGCACGCTCCAGCGATTGGGTTACATTCTGATTGATATCCGTCTGGAGGCCTTCGGTCAACTGTTATCCAATCTGAATTATGAGCAAGATGCAAGCCTGATGATTGTAGACAGCAAGCAGCGTCTGCTGTTCGAACGGACCTCAATCGGAGGGATGTCTGCGTACGACCAGTTGCTAATGCAGGGACAGCTTCAAAGCTATGCAGGAAACCAAAAAGTTATTCTGGATGGGCAGCCCTATCTCTATGTACAACACCATTCCAGCTATTCCGGGCTTTCGGTGATCAGTCTTACACCTATTGCTTTGATTCAAAAGGAGTCGGGTGAGATGCTCACCTTCACAATATGGTTCGCTGTGTTATGTATGGCGGGTATAGCGATTCTGGCGGTTCTGTTATCTTATCGTATCACCCGGCCGCTGATTCGACTGAAGCACCACATGATTCGGGTGGAGCAGGGAGATTTTAGCCAACGTGTATCGTACTTCAGCAGTGATGAATTTGGACAGATTAGCCGGGGCTTTAACCGAATGATGGAAGAGATTCATCGACTGTTCAATGAGGTGTTTCTGCTGGGCATTCAAGAGCGGGAGGCAGAGTTGTCAGCGTTACAAAGCCAGATGAATCCCCATTTTATATACAACACGCTGGAGTCCATTAACATGATGGCCATTCGCCAGAAGCATGCTGAGGTGTCGGACATGGTGACGGCGCTTGGCAAGCTGCTGCGTTATACGATTGATAAGGTGGACCGGATGGTTCCACTTGGAGAAGAACTTGCTTTTGTACAATCCTATGTACGCATTCAGCAGGTACGTTACGACGGCAAGTTAGAGATTATCTATGATATCGAAGAAGGGATAACCGAGTATTTGATTCCCAAGCTGGTACTGCAACCGCTAGTGGAGAATGCAGTCTACCATGGCATTGAAGGGCAGGGAAATGGAGGAGTAATCTGGGTATCTGCCTTGAAATTCGACCAGGAGCTGCTGATTAGTGTACGAGACAACGGTAAGGGTATGACTCAGACAAAGATTGACGAGTTGAATGAGTCCATATTAAAACAGCCTTCCAATGAGGCATTACGTTGCCATGCCGGGGACAGTCTGGGGCTTAACAATATCGCTCAGAGGCTTCGCCTCATGTATGGAGAAGGCGGCAGCCTAAGCATTGATGGGAGTCCCGGGCAGGGCCTGGTGGTCACGATATCCATTCAACTTCTACCGAAAGGGGATTGAAGCGCATGTATAAAGTATTGCTTGTAGAGGATGAGACGGTCATCCGTCAGGGACTGAGGGAACTGATCGTACAAGTGTCTTCTCAGTTTCAGGTAACGGGCGAAGCATCGAGCGGTACCGAGGCGCTGGATTTTCTGAGATGTGAGGTGCCGGACGTGTTAATCACGGATATCCGCATGCGTGAAATGGACGGACTAACTTTGGTAAGCAAAGCAAGAGACATGTACCCTGAATTGCTAATGCTCATCATTAGCGGCTACGGCGAGTTTGAATATGCACGCAGAGCGATGGAGTTCGGGGTGTTGAACTACCTGTTGAAGCCCATCGATCGTTATGAACTGGCATTATGCATACAAAAGATTCAATTGCTGCTGGATCGCAGATACGGTATTACAACTCTTTCTATCCCTGAGCCATCTGGCAAAACAGAACACGCTGGTGGAGATACACGGAAGATTATCCGAGATGTGAAGGAGCACATCAAGCAACATCCCGATGGAGATCTGCGACTTCAGACGATAGCCGATCTTGTTAACTTGAACCCTACTTATTTAAGCCAATTGTTCAAGAACGAAATAGGCATCAATTATTCCGAATACATCACTGAGGCACGTATGGAGCGGGCCAAGTGGTTGCTGATCAACACGGGTCTCAAAATCTATGATGTGGCACGGTTATCCGGGCATCAGAGCCCCAAACACTTCATGCTGGTGTTCAAGCAGCAGGTGGGATGGACCGCAGGAGAATATCGAGACCGATTCAGTATCTCTTGAAAAACCATACCATTTCTGTAGTTGACGTGATTTAAGGGGGAACGATGCTTTCGTTATACTTTGGTTGCACATGTATACCACGACGTCCATAAGGGGGATTTACATGAAAAAAGCAGGACTGATACTGGTGTTTGTACTCATGATGATGGCTTCAATCGCGTGCGCAAGCTCCAATTCTAACAGTGAATCTGGCAGTGCAAGCGGAGAGAATGGAGAGGTCGAGCTGAAGTTCATGATGTGGGGCAATCAGGCGCATATGGATGTATACAACAAGTTGATTGATGACTTCACAAAGGAAAATCCAGGCATCAAAGTAACGATGGAATCCGTACCTTTCGCAGAATACCAGCAAAAAATTTCGGTGCTTGCCGCCGGAGGCTCTCTTCCCGATCTCGCCTGGGTATCGGAGCGAATGGTGCCACAATTCAAGTCCAACCACATTCTGGCCGATGTATCCGAGTTCAAGGAAGATGCACAGTTTAAGCTGGATGATTATATTCCAAGTACATTGGATTTGTTCCGTGATGGCGATCAACTGCTAGGGCTACCTTTCTCTACACCTCCGGTGGTCATGTTTTACAATAAAACGCTGTTTGACCAAGCCGGTCTGACTGATCCAAACAGACTTGCCACCCAAGGAAAATGGACATGGGAACAGTTCGAAGAGTCCGCCAAAGCCATTACCAGTAAGGATGCGACCAACCGAATCTATGGTGCCAACTTTTTTCGCGACTGGAAGACCTGGGCGGTGCTTTCCTCCTACTCCTGGTCCAATGGAAGCGGTCCATTCGACGAAGGCATGACAACGTTCACCTGGAACGATGCCTATGGCGTACAGACCTTTGAATTGCTGGAACGCATGATGTTCACCGATGAATCACACCCAAAGGCGGGCGAACAGGTCAGCTTTGATGCGGGTAATGTGGGCATGTTCTTTGATAATTACAGCTATGTTTCCAAAGCAAGAGAAATTACGGATTTTGAATGGAGCATCGCTCCTATGCCTTCCGGTTCTCAAGGCAGTGTGCCGATGCTGGGGCAGGCCGGATATGCCATGTTCAACGACAGCAAACATCCAGAGGAAACGAAGAAGCTGTTGAAGTATTTTGCCAGTGAGCAGGGGATTCAGGCGACAGCCACCTACTTTGTACCTCCGCGTACCTCTGTTCTGAACTCAGATGCATTCATTCTTCAGCCGAATAACCCGAGCAAAGAGCATATCGGGCAGGCGGTCATTGATGAAATGCCAAAAGCGCGCTTAATCCCAGGTCATATCCGTTGGCAGGATATCGACAATGCGGTATTGCAGGGATTTGACCGACTGTTTGCAAAGACAGCGACAGCTAAGGATAACCTGAAACAAATGCAGGAAGAGATCCAAAGCGTGTTGCAACCCTAAATCATTCGATCGGAACCGGAGGTGAGAACGATGGGCAAATTCAAAGAATTACTTGAACGGAAAGCGCTGTCGCTGGTGGTCAGCCTGCCTGAGAATGATATCGCTTTGGCTCGGGCAGCCATGGAAGAGGGTGCTGATGCACTGAAGGTGCATTATAATGTCGGTCATCGCGCCAGCGGGAATCATTTTGGTCCATTGGACATGTATGCCGAGGTGTTTCGGGCGATCCGAAGTGAGTTTGGTGGTCCACTTGGGGTCGTACCTTCTGGCAGTATAGATGGAGCCCAAAGGGAGGATGTGGAGCGTCTTGGTGGGCTGGGCTTTGATTTCTATTCCATCTATGCACATCACTTGCCATCTTTCATGCTGAGTGACTTGGGGTTGGACCCAACGTTTGCGATCAATGAGGAATATGATGCTTCCCTCGTAACATCGGCAGCTCACTTCGGCTTCACCGCTCTGGAGGCATCCATTGTGCCTGGAAAAGAATATGGTACACCGCTAAGCTTCGCGGATGTACTCAAGTATCGCCGTCTGGTCTTGCAAGCCCAGGTACCGGTATTGGTTCCTTCCCAGCGAAAGCTGGTATCGGAGGATGTTCGGGTGCTGCGCGATACCGGGGTCAAAGCAATTATGCTTGGGGCGGTCGTGACTGGCAATACGGAGGAACAGCTGCGAAGGGCTGTGAACGGGTTCCGCAATGCGGTGGACAGTCTGAACCGTTCGGACTATATAAGTTGAACTAAAGAATATTTACACTTGCCACTCCGATGCCAGAACAACCTTCCGATCGCTGTTATCCCCAGATTTTTTTTGAATCCCATATATAAAGGGGAAATCCGGGGATAAAGGCGACCACTTCGCTTCTTCAGGTTTTTTCTGTCCTCTACGTTCTTGTGTAAATGTATAGTTCACCTTATATAGAATCGTCGCAGAGTTCTGCTTCGGAGGAAATTGGATTAAAAGGGGGAGGCCTGATTGACCCATTCACGCAAGCGCAAAAGAGGGGGGCCGCTCGCCAGAGAGGCCCAGATCGCGGGGTGGCTGTTTGTATCGCCGATGGTGCTTGGGTTTACCCTGCTGCTGTTATTTCCCATGGGTCTCGCGTTATACATGAGCCTGACCGATTGGCCGCTGCTGGGGGATCATCATTTTATTGGATTGGAGAATTACCAGAATATTATGACAGACGCGATGTTCTGGAAAGTGCTTGCCAATACGGTCTATTTCACAGCGGGGCTGGTGCCGCTTAATATTGTGCTCGCCCTGCTGCTCGCGTTGTTGCTGTCCAGAAATCTGCGGGGCATCGGAATTTTCCGAACCGCCATCTTTGTTCCGGTCATGACCTCGTTGATCGTATGGGCCATCGTGTGGAAGCTGATGTATGCGACTGAGTCTGGATTGATTAATCAGCTTCTGTTGATGCTGGGCATCAAGGGTCCGGCTTGGCTTTACAATCAGGATCTGGCAATGCCAGCGATTATCGTGACAAGTGTGCTGAAAAATGTCGGTCTGAACATGGTGCTGTTCATAGCAGCCATTCAGCAGGTACCGCGTTCGCTGTACGAAGCGGCAACATTAGACGGGGCGGGCAAGAGGGGAACTTTCTTTCACGTCACACTGCCCATGATCACGCCAACCGTGTTTTTGACCGTAGTCATGACTGTGATTGGTTCACTCAAAGTATTCGGGCAGATCTATGTGATGACACAGGGCGGGCCGAGCAACAGCACCAAGGTATTGGTTTATTATATCTGGGAAAAAGCATTCAAACTATTTCAGTTTGGCTACGCTTCTGCTCTCGCATATGTGCTGTTCTTTATCGTGCTAATTCTGACGCTGCTGCAATGGCAGCTCCGAAAGAGGTGGGTATTCAATGAAGGCGATGCCTAGTCCTTCGGGGCGGAAGATAGGAAGTACTCTGGGGACGTATTTGTTGCTGACTCTGATTTCGCTCATTATGATTGTGCCATTTATCTGGATGATATCGACATCATTCAAGGAACCCCAGAGCATATTCACCTATCCACCGCAGTGGATACCGGAAACATTCCGATTTCAGAACTATATCGATGTCTTTCAATTGATTCCGTTTCACCGTTTTTATTGGAACAGTATCTACATTTCTGCTTTGGTTGTGCTAGGAACTGTATTCTTTGCCTCCCTCGCAGGGTATGCATTTGCCAAAATTCCGTTCAAAGGACGTAATGTGGTATTTCTCATCCTGCTAAGTGCGATGATGATTCCCCATGAGGTCACGGCGATTCCGATGTTTCTATTCATGCGACAACTGGGGTGGATTGATACCCATCTTCCGTTGATTTTACTGCCGATCTTTGGGGCGGGTGGTGTGTTTGGCATCTTTGTGATGCGGCAGTTCTTCATTACGGTGCCAACGGAGCTGGAGGAAGCAGCGATGATGGACGGCTGCAACCGATTCCGGATATATGCGCGAATTATGCTGCCGATTGCCAAGCCGGGTATGGCTACGCTGACGATCTTCACGTTTGTGACCATCTGGAATGAGTTTTTTGATCCATTGATCTTCATTAACTCGCGTGATCTAATGACGCTGCCGCTTGGATTATCCCTGTTTACAGATGAAGTGGGTACAGCCTGGCAATATCTGATGAGTGCCACCGTCATGGCAACCTTGCCACTGTTAATTGTTTTTTTCCTGGCACAACGGCGCTTCATTGAGGGGGTTGCCATGACAGGGCTGAAAGAGTGAGCAGTGCAACATGTGCAATAGAACGGAAGGAGGGACAACATTTGCGTGAACAGAAGAGCATCAAAAAGGAAGAAGCAGATGTCGTTATTGTGGGAGGGGGCCCTGCGGGTATAGCGGCAGCCATTGCGGCTGGACGACTGGGTATACGAACAGTGTTGGTGGAGCGATATGGATTCGTGGGCGGGATGTCAACTGCCGCTATGGTTTATCCCTGGATGACTTTCCATACGGAGCGCGGTGAGCAGGTTATTAAAGGTATTGCGCAGGAGATTGTAGATCGTTTGCAGGCACGTGGCGGCTCCCCGGGGCATCTGCGCGATACGGTTGGATTTGTGTATACCGTCACGCCGTACCATCCGGCCATCTTTCAGGTGGTTGCGGCAGAGATGTTGCGGGAGGCAGGTGTCCGGCTGTTATTGCACAGCTTTGTGGACGAGGTGGCCGTTGTAGATGATCGGGTGGAAGCGGTGCGAGTGACCAACAAGTCTGGAAGAATGGAATTCCAGGCGAATGTATTTGTGGATGCAAGCGGTGATGCGGATCTGGCTTATCTTGCGGGTGCTTCTGTGGCAAAGGGAAGAGACGGAGACCACCAGTCACAGCCGATGACCATGAAATTCCGCATGCGTGGTGTGGATCTTGGACGAGTGAAACAATACATGCTGGAGCACCCGGAGGATTTCTATGTGAAAACTCCTTTTGCTGAACTGGACAGCATTCCGTTAACCGGGGTGAGTGGTTTCTATTCCCAGTGGAAAAAAGCAGGTGTGTCGATTAATCGCGACCAGGTGTTGTTTTTTACCGGACCGGCAGAGGATGAAGTGCTGATTAATTGTACCCGGGTGCAGGGACTTGATGCGACAGATGCCGAGGATCTGACTTCTGCGGAACAGGAAGGCCGGAAGCAGGTGCTAATGATCGCTGAGTTTTTGCAGCGTGATGTGCCTGGATTCAAACGGGCTTCGATCTCGGCAGTAGCAACGCAGATTGGTATCCGTGAATCCAGGCGAATCATAGGTCATTACGCTTTGACCCAGGTGGATGTGGTTGCAGGACAAAAATTTGAAGATGTGATTGCCAGAAGTGGTTATCCGATTGATATTCATGACCCTTCGGGTCAAGGCGTTGTGGCTGCCTTTATAGAGGGAGATGGAGCATATGATATTCCGTATCGCTGTCTGATCTCTCGAAATATCCGCAATCTGCTGGCGGCAGGACGCTGCATCTCCACCACACATGAGGCGCATGCAACGACAAGGTTGACTCCAAGCTGTATGGCTACCGGGGAGGCCGCGGGAACAGCGGCTGCACTCACAGTGAAGATGAAGCTGGACCCGGTGGAACTGCCGATCGCGCTGTTACAGGCGGAATTACGTCGCAACGGAGCAGCGATCTAGCGGATGAGCTGATTGTGGACGAATTGGGCGAATCGGGTGAATCATTAATAGTGGGAGTGGGTGTTTATTTAATTCGCGGTGGTGGCGTAAGTTTTAACGAACCTGAGGCGTCTAATTTCGGGATATAAGCTGAAATGAAAAATGTAACGAATCTCAGTGAAGTTATTTTACTCAAAACCCTGCAATAGGGGGTAAAAGTGGGGTGAATCGGAAGAATAGAGCGTCTACGATTCGTTAGATTAGAAACTATCCCCAAAATAGCTAAATAAGCTTCCCTCAGTTCGTTAGAAATTGGTGGGAAGCTTGTGAATTGATGAGCATAACTGTAGCCCCAAAGACTCCAAATCCACTGCATAGCATAGGTGAATTTAGAGTTTTTGGGGCGTTCTCATTCTTTTCATCTATTAGGTTCTTTCCTTCAAGTTCATTTCTTCATATCTGATCAATCAGGGGGTCTCGGTTCCTTGATGTTCCTAGTTGTTCCTTCATTTTTCTTTCATGCCTTATTCTCTCCGATTATCAATTCATCCGTGCCTCAAGTCGCCTTGCGACAATGGACAGCGCGTAGTTGATGACAAAATACAATGCGGCTGCAAGCAGCAGGGCCGGGATAATGTAATCGAAACTTTGACCGCCAAGGATCTGCACGTTGTGCATCAGCTCCGGCAGAGAGATGATGATCGCCAGTGAAGTATCCTTCAGGAGTGAGATGAATTGGCTTACCATCGGCGGGGACATGCGGCGTAGCGCCTGTGGCATGATGATGCCACCGAGAGTCTGCATGTAACTCAGGCCCGAGGAGCGGGCAGCTTCCACCTGACCGCGCTCAACAGACTTCAGACCGCTACGGACGATCTCAGCGATCATCGTGCCTTCAAACAGACTCAGTCCAACAACTGTGGACCAGAAGACGGACATTTTAATCCCGAGCTGTGGAAGTACCATGTGGATGAAGAAAATGATGAGCAACAGCGGCAGATTTCGGATCGTGTCCACGATCACTGCCACGATCTGTGACAGAACAGGGATACGGGTAAACCGGATCGTACCCAGCACAGTGCCGAGCACAAAGCTGAATATAATGGATAGCCCTGCTACCTGCAGGGTAATCAGGAATCCTTGAAGCAGGAAACGAAGGTTGGGCCACGCATAGGCCCCGCTAAAGTCCATATTTTATTAGCCTCCTTCTGTGTGCAGGAATGGAATATCGAAGATCAATAGATGGGGCATGGACAAGCCAATATATCTCCCTAAAAATCTGCGCAGGTACAAGTCAATCTGTTACATGGTAACCTGACCTGCCGGTTTGTTCTTTTTCGGTTTGCCTTTGGTGCTGCGCGCTTCTGCATCGCTCTGTCCAAACCTGCGCTCCATATAATGCACCAGGAAGCTAAGTGGTAGTGTCAGCACCAGATAGAACAGCGCAACAATGGTGTACACACTTAGCGGTTGGAACGTATCCGAGTTAACTAGGTCGGCAAAATACATAAGATCCATACCGGCGACAACGGCAAGAATGGATGAGTTTTTGACCAAATTGATGAACTGGTTGCCGATGGACGGCAGTACAATCTTGATGGCCTGGGGCAGAATGATCAGGTTCATGGCCTGTACATAGGACAAGCCGGAAGACCTTGCTGCTTCCAGTTGTCCACGCGGCACGGTCTGAATGCCCGCTCGGATCGCTTCGGCAATGAAAGCGGCGGTGTAGATGGTCAGACCCAGAGTACCGGAGACAAACCCATCCAGCGAGATGCCTAGTGCAGGCAGTCCAAGATAGAAGAAAAACACAACCAGCAGCAATGGGATGTTTCGGATAAATTCCACAAAAGCCGTGCCGATCCAGTTCAGCGGTTTCACAGGGGATATCCGAAAGATAGCCAGGATCGCGCCAAGGATAAAGCTGCCAATGAGAGCCATAATGCTCACTTGAATCGTATTCAGGAACCCTTCCAGAAAACGATCCGAGTGTCGCATCAGTACGCTGAAATCCAATGTGCCCATATAGGCGAAGCCTCCGTTCTCCAGATGTAGAAACGGCGATTACGTCTGCTCATGCTTCGCATCCAGCAGACGAATTCGCCGCTTACCTATCTTAATTCGGGTTACTCGGGCTTGGAGCCGAGCCATTTCTCATGTAATGTGTCATATTCCCCGCTGTCTTTCATGCTTTTGAGCAGCGTGTTGACTTCCTCCACGAAGGCAGTGTCACCTTTGCGAATGGCCATACCATAAGGTTCGCTTGTGAAATTGCCACCAACCAATTGGAAGCTGTTATCCGTCTGTTGCATACCGATGAGGATGATGTTATCTGTGGTCAGCGCTTCGCCTTTACCTGCTTTGAGAGCAGTGAATGCATCCTGATAGTTATCGAATTCAAGCACCTCAGCATCCGGGGCTTTCTCGCGAATGTTCTGAGCGGATGTGGAGCCTTTCACCGCGAGTACTTTCACCCCGCTGAGGCTTTCCAGGCCGGTAATCGCACTGTCGTTTTTCACCAGCAGGGATTGGCCTGCCTCGAAATAAACATCACTGAAATCTACCTGTTCCTTACGCTCATCCGTAATTGTCATCGTGGCGATGATGATGTCGATGTCTCCATTTTGCAGCATGGGAATACGTGTCTTGGAAGTGACCTCTTTCAGTTCGACCTTGGTCTCATCTCCAAGGATTTGTTTGGCGAGTGCTTTGGCGATATCAATATCGAATCCTTCAACGTTGCCACTTGCGGGATCTTTCAAGCCAAACAGCTTCGTATCGTATTTCACACCGGCGATGAGCTTGCCGCGTTCCTTAATCCGCTCAATCGTGCCTTTCGCCACAGCATCGCCACCACCGCTCGCTGAAGGTGTATCTGTACCTGTGCTACAACCTGACAATACAAGGGAGAGAATGAGGACAAGCATAAATGATGGCCATTTCAATAATTTCTTCATGAATAAAAGACCCCTTTCAAAATGGAATAGTGGATTATTCTCAATGATGAATCAGACGGCTCAGGAATTGCTGTGCTCGTTCTTCTCTGGGGTTGTCAAAAAATTCAGTAGCGTTGGCCTCTTCTACAATTCGGCCTTCGTCCATGAAGATGACCCGGTCCGCAACTTCACGGGCGAATCCCATCTCATGGGTAACGACGACCATGGTCATGCCATTATGGGCAAGGGAACGCATAACATCGAGGACTTCCCCGATCATCTCGGGATCGAGAGCAGAGGTAGGTTCGTCAAAAAGCATGATTTTGGGCTCCATGGCGAGTCCTCTGGCGATGGCTACCCTTTGTTGCTGTCCACCGGACAACTGGGAGGGATAACTGTCTGCTTTGTCGGCAATGCCCACTCGGGTCAGATACTTCATTGCTGTTGCGGCTGCTTGTTCTTTGGGTTGTTTGCGCACCTTCATGGGTGCAAGGGTAATGTTATCGATGACTTTTTTGTGAGGATAAAGATTGAAGTGTTGAAATACCATGCCGATGTCACGGCGGAAGAGGTTAATGTCCACCTTTTTCTGATGTAGAGGAATCCCACTGACGACAAGTTCACCTTCGGTAATGGTCTCCAGGCGGTTAATACAGCGGAGTAACGTGCTTTTGCCGGAGCCGGAAGGTCCGATAATGACGACGACTTCTCCTTCTTCAATGTGAAGATGGATATCCTTGAGGACATGAAAATGACCGAAATGTTTCTGGACACCCCTAAATTCAATCAAGAGTACACCCCATCCTTTCTGCAACGTCTGTGTGTAAAAGGAATAATAAGGAATAAATTGAAACTAGTTATTTAATCATACATAGTCATCCTGCTTATGGCAATTGGTTTGTGATAAAACATGACATAAGTAATGGGTTCCCTAGGGCTATAGCCAGAAAATATGTTATATATCTGTCATGTTATTAAATGCCTTGTGACGAATCCTGACAGAAAAATGAATCTATTCTCCTAGTTTCTTTCCAACCTTTGGAATAGTTGTATAGAGTATACTGAAAGTGATGTTTGATTTATGACTCTGATTAACAAAACAAATAGCATCAAGTTCCACGTGTACATGGCAAAAAAGCTCAACCCTACACGTCATGCCATTGATATGATGGAGCGAGAGAGCGTCCGTTTGAACGTAAGTAAGGAAAGTAAAAGCGATGTATTGATCCCATAACAATTCCATTACATGTAGAGAGGATGATTCTGCACGATGAATACATATCACTCCCCAATGTCGACAGGAGCAAGTGCCCAGTCCGATGTTCGAGCTTATGAAGCTAATTTGCCCGTCATTCCTGCTCAGGATTTTCAGCTTACAGACTATGGAGCTGTTGGAGACGGCGTAACAGATAATACGGAGATGTTCCGACTTGCCATCGCTTCATGTGCTGAAGCAGGAGGTGGGAGAATCGTAATTCCTGCCGGGGTATGGCTCACAGGTCCGATTGTAATGCGTAGCCGGATCGAACTACATGTGGAAGCAGGGGCACTGGTTACGTTTAGCCGAGATTTTGATCAATACCCATTAATTGCATCAAGCTTCGAAGGATGGCAGGTGGTCCGTTGCCAATCCCCGATCGATGGTGATCAACTGGAGGATATTGCGATTACTGGTGAGGGGATATGGGATGGGGGCGGGGAGGCATGGCGTCCGGTGAAACGCTCCAAAATGACCACTTCACAATGGAACCAATTGGTCGCTTCCGGTGGTGTTGTAGAGCAATCCGGCGGAGATGAAGAAATCTGGTGGCCTACCGCAGCTGCACTTGAGGGTGGCACCATCGCGAATCGATTGCATCAGGAGCAGGTGCGTGATGTCGCTGCCTATGAAGAAGTCAGAGACTTTTTACGTCCCAACATGGTCAGTTTACGGAGATGCAAACGGGTACTGCTGGACGGTCCAACGTTTCAGAACTCGCCTGCATGGAATCTGCACCCCTGGGCATCTGAGCATGTCACCATTCGTAACGTGAGTGTGCGGAATCCGTGGTTTTCTCAGAATGGAGATGGGCTGGACGTTGAATCCTGCCGTCATGTGGTGGTGGAGAATAGTGTATTCGATGTCGGTGATGATGCGATCTGTCTGAAATCAGGCAAGGATGCCGAAGGCCGTGAACTGGGTCTTCCATCGGAGTACATCACCATTCGGGATTGCACGGTGTATCACGGTCATGGCGGGTTTGTAATTGGCAGTGAAATGTCCGGTGGAGTGCGGCATGTGCGTGTGTCGGATTGTACGTTTATCGGAACGGACATTGGACTTCGCTTCAAAAGCGCACGTGGGCGCGGCGGAGTGGTTGAGGACATTCAGATTGAGCGCATATATATGAAAGATATCATTATGGAAGCGATCTCGTTTTCCTTTTTCTATGCAAATCAGGAAGGGTCTGCCCGGGGCAGTGATCTATCTCAGGAGATTAGCGAAGAGACGCCAGTGTTCCGAGATATTCGAATATCGGATGTGATCTGTGCGGGTGCCGACACTGCGTTGCTTGTGAGTGGATTGCCGGAACAGCCTTTGGATGGGGTGATCATCCAGCGTTACAACGTGCAAGCTCGCAGTGGTATCCAATGTGCTCATGCGAAACATCTGCATATCGCTGAATTGCAAGCGCAGATCACCGAAGGTCCATTGGTTCATTTGCACCAGTGCAAAGGGGCGGAGCTAGAGAGCATTCAGGGAAAAGGTGCGGATGGCCGACTTCTGATGGTGACCGGACACGAGTCCGCAGGCATTGTATGTCGTGAAGGCGATGCAGACACAGACGGTCGTCAGATCTCTGTGGGTCCCGAGGTACGAAGTGGTGTGATCATTCGCAGATAAAAAGTATGTAGTAGGGTTATACAATTTGGTCCAATTCAGCCGTAGTGGTGCAGCCATGATCCAGTAATCGTGATGCCTTTTGATATAAGGAATGCGTAATCTCTGGAGCGAGGCTACCCACTCGGCTTTTATATGAAGTTATCTGATGATCTACCGGTGTTCCTTACGATAGCGCAGCGGTGTTGTACCGGTAACCTGTTTGAATGTTTTGTTAAAATGAGCCGTATGTTCAAATCCTACCTTCTCAGCGATCATCTGGACACGCTCTTGTGTGGACAGTAATCTTCGTTGTGCTTCCCGGACACGAACAACCCGCAAATATTCGCTAAATCGAAACCCGGTAAACCGGCTGAACATTCGGCTCAGATAGGATGGACTGATATAAAAACGATTGGCTGCACCCTCCAGTGTAAGTGGTTCGGTATAGTTTTTATTCACATAAGTGACAATTTCACTGATTTTGTCCTGCATTGGATGCAAGGGACCGGGGCATGACTGCCGGATGTCCTCCTCTACCCGATGAATACGGATCAAAAGTTGGGCAAGCAGACTTCTTACGGCGATCTCATAGTGAGGGCGTCGCTCTTTGCATTCTTGCAGCATCTGCCACAATATACGCTCCATCTCGGGCTGTTCCGCTTCAGGCAGGCGAAGGAGTCTTGAACAATTAAAAGGCAGCAGACCACATATGCCAAGTTCCATCCCCGTTGCAAAAGCAGGAGAAAAACCGATTAATATCCGTTCGAAGCCGGGAATACTTCCTTTGGAGGTGGTATGTACATCGTGTGGATTAATCAGAATGAAATCACCCTTGCGGGCGGACAGAATCTGACCATTCATGGAATACACTCGTTCACCTTCAAGTAAGTAATACAGTTCGTAGAATGGATGAGCGTGAGGTTGTGGCATACCATTCCCATCATGTCTGCGCATATGTTCAATGGTAAATGAATGTTCACCGATTCGGTATTTGGGTCCAATCCGGTCTTCTATGAGACTCATGGTATAGCTCCCCTCTGCTTCACGGATTAACAACGATATCCATATCATAACGGAACATCCATCTTTTTGTAAACGCTATCATTGGAAATGAAATATTTCTTTAATCCTATCGTTAAATACCGAGAGAATGAATTCGGCATGGTACTTATGTGCTGTCAAGGTGACAAAACTTGAATGATGTTTTAGAGTAGGGGGAGAGAGGCGAAACTCTGGTTAAGGAGTGCCTTCAATATGATTTGGAAGGAAGGAAACAGGTTATGACGACACATGAATTATCGCCATTGGTTGCTGCGCTCAATATGCAACCTCACGTTGAAGGCGGTTGGTATAAGGAAGAATGGAAGGCGTCTTATCAGATTCCACAGTCCGTTCTGCCGGATACATACTCCGGTCCACGATTCTCGGCAAGTTCCACGTATTTCCTGCTGCACGCACATGAAATCTCCGAGTGGCATACGGTTCTGTCCGATGAACTTTGGCTGTGGCACAGCGGCAGTCCAGTTGAACTGAAGCTGGGTGGCAATGGGGAGAACCCGGAGAACGAGGAAGTTCTTGTTCTGGGGATGGATATTGCTGCGGGGCAATCACCACAGGTGCTCGTTCCTGCCGGCGTATGGCAGACAGCGCGTCCGCTGGGCGATGAGCCTGTACTGGTAACTTGCGTAGTAGCGCCAGGTTTCCACTTTGATGATTTCAAGCTTGTATCCAAAAGCGAATAGGTTTTGATATGTGAAAATCCCGATCCGAGATGCTCAGGGCATCCGAATCGGGATTTTTTTGGATTGAGCGTATAAAGTATGCTGAGGTCTATGCCTAGTTCAGGGATAGATCATTCCCTTTTGAATAAGCATCACTTTTGGCAATGACTATTCACTTCGGATTCTCGTTACTCATCCAGCTGTCCACATAAAACTCCTCATGATAATCCGGTTGCTGAGCGAGTTCTTTGAGCTTCTGTTCAGCTTCTTCAGCGGTAAGATATTCTCCAATAACTGCTGTAAACTCACCAGTGGACGTTTTGAGGAAAGAAATGTCCTCATCCGGATAGGATTCTTTAATTATACCCATCGATTCTCCAAAAGGCATTGATTCTGTGCGGAGAGAGTATACCTTCCGAGGTGTGACCGATTTGCCGTCGGAAGTCAGTTTCACTTCCAGGTATCCAGGATTCTTGAATTCCGTTACGGCATACTGTACCCCTTCTTTTAAAACAACTACGAATCCGACGGAAGAGTCGTCTAAAATCATGGAACCATAAACATCTTTCACTAAAGGCTGGGTCATGAAGTCGGCTTTGACTTTCTTTATATCCATGTAACGTGCACCGCTAAAAGTGAAGAGGATACGATTCGGTGCTTCTTTGTGTACCACATTATAATGGGGCGCATCATTAGTCTGATTTTGATCGTCGGTGCTAAAATTGATTTTAAGCGTATTTTCGGTTGCTTCCGATCCCACAGTTACTCCATCTGTAACTTTGCCTCCATCGCCAAATTGCAACACCTGAACAATAGATCCAACCACAGGTATTTTGGACATGGCGTTTGCTACGGAAGGGATGTTCACCACGAAGAGAAAAGCAGCACATGCCGCTATGACTGAGGCATAACGAATCATTCGAGATGAATTCTTGCGAGCAGTGGCTCTTTTCTGTGCATGATGAATAACTTCAGTAAGTTGAGCAGGGATTTCAATATTTTCGTAACGATCTTTTCCTGTCATACGTTCTCAACCTCTCCTTCAATTAAATCCATTTTTAATTTGTTGATAATCCGATAGAATTTTGACTTAACGGTATTCTCCGACAGGGAGAGCACTTCAGCGATCTCCCGGAAACGCATATTACCAAAGAACTTTAATATAATATAGGCTCTATCTTCGGGCACGAGTCGATCCAGTGCGTCATACAGATCCATTTTCTCTTCCACGGACGCCCCTCGCTCTGGAGCCACAAACTCCTGCACATGATCCTCCATATAGGTCACTCGCTGGTTACGTCGAATATGATCTATCGCTGTGTTAATCACAATTCGTGACATCCAGGAATCAAAATAAGTCATGGACTCCATCTTTCCATAAGCGATGTACCCTTTATAGACCGCTTCGGATACGATATCCAGCGCTTCTTGTTCATTTTTAACATAGCAGTATGCTAGTCGATATAATTTATTTTGAATCTCTGTTATTTTTTCGCTGAACTGTTCTTCTTTTGTCTTTCTATGGTTCAGTCTAATCACTCCTGATCCCCCCTGATCAACCTAAATATTCAAGTCACCGCTCGTTCCAGGCCTGGTTTCTATAGAAGTGCTTGAGTTCGCTTGACACTCGTTAGACTGGTGAGGAGAAGAAATAGTTCTAAACGGTCAAAAAAATTTTTTTTCTTTTGGCCCTGAAGAGGATAACGAACCTCGCCTCCATTCTTAACATAGAATAATTTGCCTATAACATCACATGCCAAAACACCCGCTCTTCTAAGATCGAAGGCGGGTGTAATCGAATTAATTTGCTTATATTAGAAGTTAAAGTTGTCTGGATCAGAACCAAATCGTTTATTCTCGTTCAGACTGTTAATCTGCTCTATTTCTTCCGAAGTTAACTCAAAATCATAGAGATCAGCATTTGCGTGAATACGCTCAGGCGTAACGGATTTTGGTATGGTCACGATGCCGTTCTGCAGATCCCAGCGCAGAATTACTTGTGTGGGGGACTTGCTGTATTTGGCGGCGATATCCTTCAGCAACGGATGATCCATCAGATGACCTTGTCCGAGCGGAGACCAGGCTTCGATCTGAATCTGATGTTTGTTGCAGTACTCACGAAGCTCTGACTGAATCAATAGTGGGTGAAGCTCCACCTGATTAACTGCTGGTTTGATCGTGGCATCGATCATCAAGTCTTCCAGATGGTGAATCTGGAAGTTGCTCACACCGATCGCGCGGATGCGTCCTTCTTTATGGAGTTTCTCCAGCGCTCGCCATGTGTCTTTGTACTTGCCCTTAACCGGCCAGTGGATAAGATAGAGATCCAGGTACTCCAGTTCGAGTCGTTCCATGCTTGCTTCGAAGGCAGCCAGCGTGGATTCATATCCCTGATCACTATTCCATACTTTAGTGGTAATGAACAGATCCTCACGAGCTACTCCAGATTCACGAATACCCTGAGCGACACCTGTTTCGTTGTTATACGCTTTGGCAGTGTCGATGCTGCGATAACCAGCTTGAATGGCTGTTTTGACAGCATGAACGACTTCGTCTCCGTCTTTAACTTTGAATACCCCAAAACCCAGCCATGGCATTTTGACTCCGTTATAGAGCGTGGTTGTGTCCTGCACGTGTTTCATGGTCCGAAATTCCTCCTCTTATTGATTCATTGTTCCACTATGTAATTACCCTGCTGTTCAGCAGCCAATCGATATCGAAGGGCCGTCTTGAATCATTATACTAAAATCTGTCTGGTCTTGGAAAAGGGAGTGATCCATTTTACGAAGTAAACGCCGCTATTATCTTTTTTCTTCAACCAGAGGTTTGGTTTTGACGCTTGTGGGTGATAAGATGAAGTATACGAAATATGGAAGTCAAGACTTTGTAATTGGAGAGTTTACATAAGAACAGACGAAGTACGGAATCGGGTTTAGACCAGACCGTACGATTAACGATAAAGGAGCAAGAATATAATGGCTAAACCTAAACAAACCAAAAAAGCAGCTGCCTGGTCTCTCGTGGTAATGGGAGCAGGATTTGCTGCATCCTTGCCGTTCCAGGGCGTTCCGGTTGGCAAGTTGCTGGTAGGATCATTTGAAGCGGGACTCGTGGGTGGACTTGCGGACTGGTTCGCAGTTACTGCATTATTCCGTCACCCGCTCGGCATTCCAATTCCGCATACGGCATTGCTGCCGAAAAATCGGGATAAAATGACGGAAGGTCTGGTCTCCGCAGTAGAGAATAACTTGCTCAACAAAGACAGCATTACCGAGAAAATTGCAGATTTCAAAGCAGCAGAGACGGTGCTCGATACGTTGACACGTGAGCTTCACAGTGACGGGATCAAGATCATGATTGATACGCTCTGCAAACGAATTCTGGCTGGTCTGCCGTTAGAGCAGATTGCTCCGCTCGTGGCACGTGAGATCAAGTCACAAGCGGGCGCCTTTGATCTGGGTCCGATTCTGGAACGGGCTGCCCATCAGATGACAGAGCGGGGTTACGACGCCAAAGCGCTGGACTACGGACTGAAGCAAGCCGAGGAGTGGCTGGTTAAACCCGAGACGATCATGTTTTTGGGTGAAAGCGGCATGAAAGCCATCAGCGGCATTCAGATGAACGGATTGATGCAGTTTGCGATGAATGCGTTCCTGGGTTATATGAACGAGGAGCGTCTGGGTGGCATTTTGCAAGGGTATCTCTTCGATCGGGTAGAGGATATGAAACGTGAAGGCAGTGCTCTAAGATACAAGGTGCTTGATATGGTACGTACCCAGACGGTGCGTCTGGCAATGAGTGAGGCTATGCAAGATGGAATCAACAGTTGGAAGAACAATATGTTGGAGGGCTGGAACGCAGAGCAAACGGTGCTGAACAAACTCACCGAACTGAGAGACAAGGCGCTCGCCGCGATGGAAGATGGACAGTATGTAGATACGTATGCACTGCCTGCCATTGAGCGGGTATTGGTTGATCTGCGGGCAGATGACGCGTTGATGACAGGCATGAATGCCAAGATCGTAAATGGCGTAACAACACTGCTGGAGAAAAATCATTCCAAAATCGGTAAACTGGTACGAGAAAATGTGGACAAAATGGACAATGCCACTTTGGTTTCGATGATTGAGGATAAGGTTGGACAGGATCTGCAATGGATTCGGATCAACGGAGCCGTTACCGGATTTGTTATCGGGATTGCGCTGACTGCGCTGCAGATGGCATTGGCATAACCTAAAAGAGCCACCCTTGAAGTAATGGGGCAAGGCTCTTTTTGTTATGCAAATATCAATGGAGATATAGATACGCATCTTTTTTCTATTTAGAGGTTAACTGCTTGGCTTGCCCCGGCAGATCGTCCGCTGTGACCTCTTCCCAGTGTGTAACACCACGCAGCGTGGATACATATAGTTTCAGATAGGCCCCATTTTTGAGTAGCTTACTGGTGGAGAAGCTTAGTGTTTTTGATTTTCCTTCGTCTGTATAGCCGATCAGTTCATAAGCATATCTGCCATTGTCATCCTTGTTGACTGTAGTCTGATTCACAGTGGTATAGTAGGTTGTTTTGCCGGCAGGGTTATCGGGAGTCAATTTAGCAGGGTCCATGAAGAAGAGCCACAGGCAAGTCAGAATAACGAGTACCAATGCGAGAATAGTGAATGCTTTTTTCATGTTCTTGTCCTCCTTTGATCTCGGTAAATTTAGGACGATGCGATGTCTTTATATTTCAGGCGGCGGATCGACCAGGTAGCAAACAGAAGGATAAAGAGACTGTTCATGAAAAGAAAGACGATATTCTCCGAGGATTTCAGTCCCTTTTGACTCAGAACGCCCATGCCTATAGTTAACAAGGAGTAGGGGAATAACATGCCGATTTTCAGCACATACATGCCTAGTCCCAGAAAGACTGCACAAAGGCTGATGCCAATTGGCGTCGCAAAGCTTCTTATCCGGATCGACAACCCTAGTTGCAGTGCAGCAATAGAGATAGCGGCAAACCATCCTCGCAGGCTCCATACGACGGTCTCCATCGGGAACGGACCCGGAATGACGAACAGTTTGCCTGCTGCCCAGTACATGAGCATGAAGAAGGCTTGAGCCGAGAAGATCAATATGCCAACAATGACCAACTTGGCAACAAATAGGCTGGTGACTGACACAGGAGAAGCCAGAATCATATTCCAGTTGCGATTGCTGTGTTCCAGGCGGCATACAAAGGCACAACAGATAGCGATCAGGATGGGCAGGAAGAATTCTCCGTAAAACAAACTGACCTGTGTCCACAGGCTGTACCACCCGTTTTGTAAAGCCGCTTGATTGAAATAAAAGTTAAAGCATCCGATAAGCAGACTGATAATAGGCAGAATGGCCAGTACCAGGCTGATCCGGGAATGCCGAAGTTTAAGCCATTCTGCGGAAATGCTCCTCAGCATGTGTTCCCCTCCTCAAATCTCTTGTCTTGAAGCATGAATATTCCCTGCAAAATAGAAGATGGCAGCCATCAACAAGGCGGCTAAGAAAAGACCGACAGGCAGCATACCCGATACATAGGTACCCGAAGATGCGCTGTAAATATAAGTGACTGGATTCAGATCCATGTAGTAAGACCAGATGAAAAGGTGACGTACACCTGCTGGAAACAACCCCGATGTTGTTCCGATGAATCCGCCCAGCATACCCAGACATAACGCAAAAGCCTGATTGCGTACTGTAAGAGACAACCATTGCTGAAGAGCGGTGATGGCGAGTGTAGTTAGCATTGTGCCTATAGCGAACTGCACAAGCAGGGAAAGTGGCAGCGGACCGGAAATATTTTTGGATAAACCGAAACCGACAATGAACACAGCTTGCGCAAGGATACCATAAAGGATCAGGCTGTTCGCACATATGTATTTGGCTGTGTAGACATGATTACGTCCGGTGTTGGTCGTCATTAGCATCTTCCAGGTGTTCCCCTTATGCTCCATATCACAGATGCGGGATACAACGATAGCCGATATAATGGGCAGAAACAGACCGTTCATGGAAGCGATGCTGAAGATCAAGGCTTCCCAGCTCGCATTGGCTGCACTTCGGGAGATGGAGATACTCATGGACATGGAGGCCCAAATCATCTCAGCGGCCAGAAAAAGAGATAGCATGACCCAGATCTTTTTGCGGCGGATTTTAAAATACTCTAGGGATAGAGCTTTCATTACAGGCTCCGCTCCTTTCCGGTCAGATCCAGGAATATACCTTCCAGACTTTTCTTGTATTCCTCGATACGAATCACAGGAATATCGTGTTGTACCAGCACTTTATTCATCTGCGAGACTTCTTCGTCACGAAGGTAGTCGAACACCAGTTGTTTGCCCTGGACTGTAGGCATGTAGCCTTGAGTCAAAAGGATTTTTTCCGCCCTTGCCGTATCCGTCGTCTGAAAACGTATGGTAGCCTTGTTATTGGCCTGAAGACTCTGCATGCTTCCCTGAAACAGAAGTTTGCCATCACTGATAATGCCGACTGAGGTAGCAATCTGTTCGATCTCTGATAACAGGTGGCTTGATAGCAGGACTGTTATGCCGTATTGACCTGGAAGGGACTTGATCAATTCCCTGATCTCACCGATCCCGGACGGATCAAGTCCGTTCGTAGGTTCATCCAGAATAAGCAGGCTTGGAAAGGCAAGCAGGGCCATGGCAATACCGAGTCTTTGCTTCATCCCCAGCGAATACTGATCGGCCTGTTTATGTTTTTGATTTTCAAGTCGAACAATTTTGAGAGCTTCATCAATATTTTTATTCGGTACGTTCCGTAGTCGCTGCATGACTTTCATATTCTCAAGTCCAGTCAAGTGGCCGTAATAAGATGGAGATTCGATCAGTGAACCTGTCTGATTCAGAATGGAAGGGCGATGTTTATTCAGATCTTTGCCAAACACCTTTACAGTGCCTTCGGTAGGTTTGATCAAACCCAACAGCATTTTTAATGTGGTTGTTTTGCCTGCTCCGTTAGGACCCAGGAAGCCAAAAATCTGTCCCGTCTCAACTGCCAGATTGACCTGATGTACGCGGTTAGTACCGCCATAAGATTTGGACAGGTTATGCGTTTCCACGATGGGGGAACTGTTTATCATTGATCTCAACTCCATTTCACTAATGTCTCTGTTGCTCTAAATATAGATCAGGCTTCTTGCTCGTAGCTGAAGATAACCTTACAATTACCTTAAATGGAAATGGAAAATATCGGATGAATGCCTTTATGATGTATAATAAAAAGGGTGATATCAATGGAATTATTGAAGAATAAGAAAATATTGATCGTAGATGATGAGCCCGAAATACGGGAAATGATTGAACGTTTTTTACGGAAAGAAGGTTTTTTTCGGATCTATACGGCTGCTAACTTCGTGAATGCCTTGGCGGTATGCAGACTTGAAAAGCCGGATGCAGCTATTCTGGATGTGATGCTTCCGGATGGAGATGGGTTCTCTCTGCTCTCTTCGATCCGGTCATTCTCGGACATGCCTGTTCTGTTCCTGTCTGCACGTGGTGAAGATGAGGATCGACTGCTCGGTCTGGGGCTTGGAGCAGATGATTATATGGTCAAGCCCTTTCTGCCAAGAGAGTTGATTCTCCGGCTTATGGCTATTCTGAAGCGGGTATATGCTTCCAATACGGTGGAGAGATTGCCTGTATTTCGTTTGGGTGGACAAACCATTGATCTGGAGAGCGCTGTTGTACAGAGGACAGACAGGGAGCTTCCATTGACAGCTAAGGAGCATGCCATACTGATCAAGTTGTATGAGAATCAGGGCCGAATTGTAACCAGTGATGCCCTGTGTCAAGCCGTCTGGGGAGACGAGAGTTATGGGTATGAGAATACCCTGATGGTGCATGTTCGGCGAATCCGGGAGAAGATTGAGGAAGATCCATCCAAACCGATATTTCTGCTGACGGTACGGGGACTTGGTTATAAATTGATGGTTCAGGAGTCTAGGTAATGGATGGCGTTGTTCGAATTCTAAGAAGGTTCGTCGGATCAACCATTCTGGTATCTGTGGTGCTATTACTATTCAATCTGATTCTGCTAGGTTCGCTGATCTTCAAGGAAATTCATGAAGGGCCTTCCCCTGGTGCGGTTGTGAAGCAGATGGCTAGTGGCCTGAGCAAGGGAGAGCAGGGGGAATATGCGCTGGACAGCGATGGAATGCAATTGCTGGATACATATCAGGCTTGGGCTATGCTGCTTGATCCCCAGGGCAAGGTACAGTGGAGCGAACAGCTTCCGGCTGAAATCCCGCGCTCTTATAACGTGACGGATGTTGCGAAGTTCTCCCGATATTATCTTATGGAATACCCAGTGTATGTGTGGGAGCGTAACGACGGATTATTGGTCGTAGGCTACCCCAAGAATACGTACGGAAAATACCAGTTCGACTTTTTGGCAGAGTGGCTTAAGTCATTACCTGTTCGGATCATCCTATTATTGGTGTGTAATGTGGCTCTTGCTCTTCTGGTATCCGTATTAATTGGAACACGGGTAATCCGTAGTATTCGACCGTTGATCAATGGCATTCATGCGCTGGCAAAGGAAGAGCCTGTTCATGTCGAGACCAAGGGTATATTTAATGATCTGTCTCAAAGCATCAATTCAACATCTCGCATGCTTCAGGATAAGGATGATGCTCTTAAAGCGAGAGATGAAGCTCGATCCAACTGGATCGCAGGCATTTCTCACGATATACGGACGCCATTGTCCATGATTCTGGGTTACGCGAGCGAGTTGGAAGAGCAAGTGGATTTGCCAGCTGAGCAAAAACAGCAGGCATCCATTATTCGTCGCCAGGGTGAACGTCTGCGGTCACTGGTCAGTGATCTGAATTTGGTGTCCATGCTGGAGTATGAGATGCAGCCCTTGCAGTTGAAGTCGATTCGACTCTCTGTTCTGGCAAGACAGGTCGTGTCAGATTTTTTGAACAATGGCCTGGATGAACGTTATCCGATCTCGCTTCATGTTCAGGACGAAAGTCTTCAGGTTATGGGGGATGAGCGATTACTATATCGTGCAGTAACGAACCTGATACATAACAGTATCAGGCATAACCCGGATGGATGTGCAATTGTGCTGGAAACGAGCCGTTCAGCGGAGGATTTATGTTGTGAGTTTGTGGTATCTGATGATGGGATAGGAATTCCAAAAGAGTATCTGGACGATGTGGTGGTACTCCCTTATGCCGCAGGACGTGTACGGCCCTCCCGCCAGGGACATGGCTTGGGGCTTCCAATGGTATCAAGGATTGCAAAGGCTCATCGGGGAAGGCTTATTCTCACGAGTGACAGTGGGGAAGGGTTTAGAGCTGTATTGCAGTTGCCTGCTACTTAGAAAAACACCTGCCTTGGACAGGTGTTTAAAACTTTATACATGTAACAACGAACTATCGCAATTTTGTCATCGTCATAGTAAAAGTAATGTTTCTTGTCAAAATGACGCGAAAATCCAAAGAATGGATTTACAAAAAATAGCAAATCGTGCTAGGATGAATATAGTAAATAATTACATAAATTAAATATTTTGGGATTGTAAAGACTTGAATTCAACCTTGGTGTTTAGCTTTTTATAAGCTATACATATAAAAAAAATTGAATGGAGGTTTTTTCAATGAAACAATTCAATCTCGAAGCATTGGGAGCAATCGAGGACATCAGTGATGATGAGCTGATGGTCATTACAGGTGCGGTATCTGTAATTGATGTTGAAGCAAGCGGCGGTGTATTCTGTACGGTGAGTCATGAATGTCATTATAATTCGGTTTCACCTTCTTCTTGGCTGACTTGTTGTTAATTTTTACTCTTATCTTCGGGCACATAGCTGATTTCAGTTATGTGCTTGATTTTGTTATATGAGGTTTTGGGCACGAACCATCCAATAGAAGGGGAGATAAAACGATGAACATACAGGAGCGGTTACATGACTCCCGGTGGAGTGATGCACTCTACTTAACGGAGAAATACAAGCAGTTTGTGCAGCGATATGCTGCCCAAGTTCCCAATGATCTCTTATTTAGCGAGGAAATTGCTGTTGATATAAATGAAAAAAATATAACTGCTGACGTTCAGCATGGGGACATGCCTGTGGAGCACACTTCCGAGTCGGAAAGGATGCAGAAATGGCTTGAAAAGTTTTTTCAGGACCAGGAGCTATTGTCCAATCGCTTCCGGGCTGAATCCATGAATATGGAGACGGTGCAGGCTATGTTTAACGATACAGGCTTCATGTACGACTTTGTGCAGATGCCTTGGCATCAGGAACTCTGCAGCACATTTCTGGAGAATGAGCATTTGGAGATCGAATATTTTATTGAGGGGAATACGGAAGAAATCCCGTTCTTTGAGTTTTCTAGACCCTTCCTGCAACGATCCATTCAGATCATGACGGACGGCTTGAATGATGGATATGAATGGCTGGACAAACGACGTGTTACTGGGCTTGTTCTGAAGACCGTCTCGGATAAAGTGTTCCACATGTCTGCCAAGACACTAATCTATGAATTAAATAAAGCGAGATTGCAAGATGAATTGAGAGGTGAGGATTCCCGGCAGCGGTATCTGCACTTTGTGAACCAGAACATGCAGTCCAGAGATCAGATTCTCTCCTTACTACTGGAATATCCTGTTCTTGCACGAGGACTTGTCGAGCACACTCTTCGGATCAGTCTGAATATGATGCGTGTTCTGGAGCGGCTGACAAGAGATCATCGTGAACTGGAATCTTTTTTTGATTTCAAGCTGGATAAGCTGGAGGATATCGTATTTCTCGGGGATTCCCATAACGGTGGAGCTAGTGTATTGCGGTTGGCATTTGCCGAAGGGGTCAATGTCATGTACAAACCTAGGAACATGGCCATCGACACCGCTTTTGCCAGTCTGTTGCAATGGTTTAACGATCAGCGAATAGGATTACCCTTCCGTATTGCCAAATCGCTGGATCGCACCGAATATGGCTGGCAGCAATTCATTCCCTATGAGGAAGTCACCAGTCTGGAGGGAGCGGAACGCTTTTTTGAACGGCAGGGGCAGTATCTCGCTATTTTGTATGCCGTTAATGCAACAGACATGCATATGGAGAACATTGTTGCTCAGGGCGAGCATCCCTTCTTCGTCGATCTGGAATCACTGTTGCATAATCAACCTTTCAAATATGAGGAGGAGAAGGCACACTATACAGCACTGGAGAAGACCCTTTCGATATTGAATGATTCCGTGTTAAAAACGAGCATGTTACCAACGTTGGATTCCAACGCTTTGTATCACAGTGATCTGAGCGGACTTGCAGGGGATGTGGATCAGGTACTCAATACGTATGAGATTCATGATAAAAACACCGATACCATGAGAATCCAACGAAGCAAGGTGAGTGTGAGTCGATTTAGTCATTTGCCTTCATATGAACATACACCCATTAAACCTGAGCGATATATCCAAAGTTTGAAGGAGGGTTTCTATCGCATATACAGTGCTATTATGGAGCAAAAGGAGTCATTTATCTCAACAGTCCGCAATGACTTCCATGGTTGTGCTGTACGTACCATTGTTCGTCCGACCGTTACGTATTTTACGCTGATTGAAGCCAGTTCCCATCCGAAATATCTCAGAGACGGGTTGGATAAGAATATGTTGTTCGACATGATGTGGATGATTGTGCGGCAGGATCGTGATCGTGAAAAACTGGTGAGATATGAGTGCCATGATCTATTGCACGGCGATGTACCCATGTTCCAGACGTTTATCGGTGAGCAAATGTTGTTCCACCACTACGACAACCAAGCGATTAACGGCGTGTTTTCCTCCGATATTTTAACGCAGACCGCGGATAAAGTGCGGGCGATGAATCCCAAAGACATGGATATGCAATGGGAGTTTACCGAGCGTACAATCCAGACTAAATATGTCCTGGAACGCTCATTCGCCATGGAGAAAAGCACGGAAAGCGTCCGACCGGAAATATTGAATGAACATCAAATACACATGACCAAAGAAGAATATTTGCAAGAAGCCGTGAGGATTGGGGAGTACATAAAAGATATTGCTATTATGGGAGATGAAGGTCTTTCGGTGTCATGGATCAGTATGGGTATGGATGCAGACGAGAAGCTGATCTACAAATCTTCCGAGTTGGGGTTATATAACGGGGTAACCGGTATTGCCTATTTCTATCTGTATCTGAGTCAGGAGACAGGTGACCACAAATATATGCAGATGGTTAATCTGTGCATTCAGACTGCCTGGGAAATGATTCGCAAAAGCATCGACAAAAACATCTCATTGTTCACTGGCTACGGGTCGCTTCTCTATCTGCTGGTGCATAAAGCTAACGTATGTTCCGAGCCGGGGATCAACCCGGATACGCTGGAATTACTCGATATCTTGGACGATATGATTGATAGTGATCAGCAATTGGATGTGATCTCAGGTTGTGCGGGCACATTGATGGCATGTGTGGACATGTATACGAGCTTCCAATCGCAAAAAGCGCTGGATGTGGCTGTGCGATGCGCAGACCGATTGCTGGATCTTGCCCAGCCGATGGATCAAGGTATGGCTTGGGTGACGTCAGCGATCAATAAAACGCCACTTAGCGGTATTGCACATGGCAACGCAGGTATCTGTCTGAGTCTGGCTCGTCTATACAGTGCTACAGGCAACAAAGCCTATCTTGAAACTTGTATGGAAGGACTGAAGTATGAGGAAGCCCTCTACAGCCCTGAAGTAAACAATTGGAAAGATCTGCGGTTCACCGATGGCAACATGCCGGAAGAACACTATGTTATGTACTGGTGTAATGGCGCACCCGGTCTAGGGATCGCCCGCGTAGGGATAGCGCAGCAATTGAGGTCATTGGGAGCTATGGATACGATAGAGACAGATATCCGCAGGGCGTTAGCCAAGACGATGGAAGAAGGGTTTACAGAAGTTAGCTATTCGCTCTGCCATGGGGATATGGGCAATCTGGAGCTGTTCCTTCTCGCAGCCGATTACTTGCAGGATGAAGAGTTGAAGGAGTTCTCGGTTCAGATGGCAAATTACATTGTGACACAGGTGAGACGTGATAACCATCATTGGAGATGCGGCATTCCGGGTCGTCAGCAAATCCCAGGACTGATGCTAGGGCTTGCCGGAATTGGATATCAATTGCTCCGACTGTACAATCGTGACCTGCCTTCAGTACTGATGATGGAAGGACCAAAGGGCAAGGGGATAAGGGATATGGCTCAGACATACGCTATGGAAACGGCGTCCGCTCAGCAGCAGATGACTACTATGGAGCAGTCATCCCATATGGGGCAGCATCATGCCTGAACGGCCTGTATTCCGTCTGCGCCGGAAGAGACAACGTAAAATCCCTGTCAAACTGCAAATGAATCAATATGATTGTGGTCCCAGTTGCTTGCACATGTTACTCGCATATCATGGCTATGAAGCTGATTTCACCGATCTGAGGGAACGTTTTGCAATGCTGGGAAACGGCAGGGATGGTAGCTCCATGCTCAAAATGAAAGAGGTTGCTCAGACCTATCACTTGAAAGGGATAGCCAAAAAAGCGCCTGTTGAATCACTTAACAATGATTTTCTGCCAGTCATTTGTTTCTGGGAGGACAATCATTTTGTCGTGCTTGAGCGGATCAAGACGAGTGGGCACTTCATTATTGTTGATCCGGCTTTGGGAAGGCTGGTTATCAGTACGCAGGAGTTTGCGGAGAAATATTCAGGTATTTTTTTGCTCGTATATCCGGATGAGGGCTTTGTACCCTTGTCCGAGAAAAAGATTAGTAAAGTGGCGTACTTCAAGGATTTGATTCGCAGTAACAAAAAATATTTTGGTTGGACCGTTCTACTTGCTCTGGGGCTGCAATTGGTTTCGGTGGCCTTTCCGTTCTTGATGCAGGTTTCGATTGATGCGGCCACTAGCGGTGATGGCTACTCGTTATTTCCTGTCCTGATCACCAGCATTGTGCTGTTAACCCTATTTCAGATCGGTTTCAGTTATATGAAGGATATGTGCATCGTACGGCTTCAGGAATTGCTGGATTCCCAACTGACGACAAACTTTGTCTCTCATATGCTCAAACTGCCTTATCAATATTTTGAAATTCGTTCGCGCGGGGATTTGATGCTGCGGATTAATAGCAATACGACCATTCGAGAGATTTTGTCCCAGAAGATGATCTCTACGCTGATCAATCTATTTTTAATTGTTGTGACCTTCACGTACATTGTAATCCAGTCCCGTTTGATCGCTTTTACACTGCTTGGTGTTGGACTGGTTCAAATTCTTGTTTTTGTATACACACGTAGCAGATTCAAGAAACTGACACAGACCCAAATTGTTGCCCAAAGTTTGGCTGGATCATTCATGACGGAAGTGTTGGAAGGCATCTCGACCATCAAATCACTTGGGATTGAAGAGCGTACCGGGGAAAAATGGAGAGCACTATTCATGCGTCAGCTCGCAACGGTCAAGGAAAAAGCTATTTTTCAGACAAGAGTAAATACCGTGACGAATACGCTGAGTTTTATGACTCCGATGCTCATTCTGCTGGTGGGACTATATCAGATTATGCAGGGGAATATGACACTTGGTATGCTCGTTTCATTCCAGTCCCTGGCCGCGCTGTTTCTGGGGCCGCTGAACTCGCTTGCTTTGATGCTGAACGAGTTCGTGATGGCGGATGCGCTACTGGATCGAATCTATGATGTCATTCAAGCCGAGGAAAGTAATAAATTCAAGAAGAAAACACCGACCCTCCGAGATGTAAAGCTGAATGGGGATATTACAATTGATCAGGTCAGTTTCAGGTATACCGACTACGGGGAAGATGTGCTGAAAAATATTAATATTACGATTAAAGCAGGGCAAAGGGTCGCTCTGGTTGGCAAATCAGGCTCAGGAAAGAGTACCTTGGCGAAATTGCTGGTAGGGCTGTATACGCCCACACAGGGTAATATCTATTTTGACGGCGTGGTTGTAGAAGAACTGGAGCAGCAGGATATTCGCAGCCAGATCAGTATCGTGCTTCAGGATAACTTTGTGTTTAACAACACCGTGTATGACAACATCAGGCTACATGCAGAGGGTTCAACGCTGGAGGATGTAATGTTCGCAGCGAAGCTGGCGGATATTCATGACGATATTGAGAAGATGCCAATGAAGTATAACACACTGATCTCTGAAGCGGGTTCGAATCTGTCTGGAGGGCAGAAGCAACGTGTCGCTCTCGCGCGAGCATTGGTAAGCAGACCCAAAGTTCTTCTGTTGGATGAGGCAACTAGTGCTTTGGATACTGTTACAGAAGCGACGATTGCCCATAATCTGAATATGTTGAAATGCACCCAGATTATCATTGCTCACAGACTCAGTACCATTCGAAGCGCGGACACCATATATGTACTGGATCAGGGTGTACTCGTGGATGCTGGAACACATGATGAATTGATTGGACGATGTAAATCCTACAATGATCTCGTGTGTGAACAACTGGACGAAACCGGGGCCAGACAGTATGGATGAGGCTAGTGAGGATGATGTTGACGGAAGACAAAAGGCGTTCTTTTCTACACAATATGTGTTGAAGAGAATGCCTTTTTGTTATATATGGAAAATCCGAGAAGCTAAACTGATGCAAAATTCAGGAAATCGGGTAATATACACGCGAACACGCGTATGAATCATATTAGGAAGAAAGATACATAAAAACGATGCTCTCAGCCGATGTGGTCATGTTGATTTTGTACTATGATTCAGTTAACAGAAGCAGAAGGCATGGGTGAATGATCCTGATTCATTGGATGCACATATACATTGAAATCATAAGAAGAAGGTGATTGGTATGAGGCCAATACAAAAAAAGGTATGTGTATTCTTACTAATTGTGCTATCTATCTTTATTTTGGGAGGCTGTCAGAACATGAAAGAAAGTGAGAAACAGGCACTTTTTCAAGAAGCAGAAGCAAAAGCGGTCAAATATTTCAAAGACAAGTATGAGATGAACGTTGTCATTACAAGCAAGGAGTTGCTACCCGAAATGGCACTGGACTCGATTGCAATGGAAGGGCATGTGGTAGAGCAGGAGGATCAGGAGTTCACTATTTCCTATGACTATAATGATAAAAAAATCAAAAATTTTGGAATGAGCCCTGCCATCAAGGCAGCCATCATTGAGAAAGGCTACGATCCTTTTGCCAAGTAGATTGTATTGAATTTTGGGAGGTGAACATAACATGGGGGATACACCAAGAATTGATGATGAAACATACCGTCTGATGTCGGAACTGGCTTATGAAAATGCCAAAGCAGGTACTGAATATGCGAATCTACCAGGCTGGCAAGTGCTTGAGGATACGCATGGCAACGGTTATTCCGGGTTTGACGCAGTGACTTTTTACAATCCGGAAACGGGGCAGGCAGTCATTTCTTACCGAGGAACAGAAGGAAGTGCCGGATGGGATCGTAAAGGGCCTGATTTTCTGGCGGATGGTCAGATTGCGATCCCCGAACTGGGCAGAAAAATTGAACAATCTACCGATTTCACACCCGATTGGTTATCAGGTGGAATTCAAAAGGTAAAAGACGTCACCGGGCTGACTCATTTGGATAATGCGGTGGGTGAGCTGGATAGACAGATTGATAAAAAGCTGAATCCTTTTCCAAATCAAATGTACGAAGCAGAAGACTACGCGAAGGATATGCAGAACAAATACAAGAATTTGGACTTCTCTCTGACAGGGCATTCATTGGGCGGCGGAAATGCTCAGTATGCAGCAGCGCATACGGGAATGATGGCAGTAACCTTTAGTGCGCCATCTGTAATATCCAGCTTGACTCCATCACTGAAACGCAAGGCAGAAGAGGGTGGATTCGATAATCAGATCGTAAACTTTGGTCACCCGGGTGACTTTGTTGCCAGTGGATTCTTTGGTGGCTATGATCGTCATGTGGGTTCCATGTATTACATCAACTCTAATTACAAGGACATGAATGACAACATGAGCATGGGAGATAAGATGGGTAACACCTTTGGTGGGAAGGAATACCACGACCTGAAGCAGTATCAGTTCGAGAATGGTTATATTTCCAATGATCTATACGACCCTACCACTGGTGAGAAAATCAATAAAACTCCCCGTGAACCTTCCAATATCATGACGGAGCTTGCGGATGTTATGCGTAGCTTTGGTGTGCAGACTAACAAGATGGTTGCAGGTGTTGGCTCAGTGGGGGGAGCTTCCGGACTAATTCAGGTAACGCCGGAAGAACTGAAAAGTGTCGCTTCGCGGTGGAAGCAAAATGCACAACAATGCAATGCTGAGCTAAACCAGGTGCGAACCCGCATGGCTCAATACCTGCATACAAGTCGCAGTCGCAGGCTGGAGCCCATTGTCACCCAACTGGACGCGTCGATTCAAGAACTTAGCACATGGCATATGAAACATACCAGCCAGTTCCTGAACTTTATTGATGAGAAGGCGGATGCTTTCCGGCAGGCTGACGAGAGTCCGGTTCATTTTTAATTAGGATTTCTGGGTGGCTAGCGTTGATATCACGTACATAGGGGAGGGGAACACGAGTGGGTGGACAATTGCTGGTGGAATTGAATGATCTTCGGATTGCGGAAAAAGAACTGACACAGCTGCTTGCCCGTCTGCAAGCCGATGAACAGGAAGCGCGGGCGCTATATAGTCGCCTGAACGATTGGAAAGGCCAGTCCGCAGATCATACAAGACAGCAGATTGAAGAGTTTTTTGCGGGCCTGTCCAGACGTATTCAATCCATTGAACAGCAGAAGAAAAGCTTGCTGCAATACATTGAGATCATGATCCAGACGGATCAGGAACGCTAAAGGGTGGTAAGGCTGATGCCAAATTGCGGATGGTAATCAGCGTGGATAAGAGTGTGACCGTGGAGCGGCATGATTAGTGCCTTAACCACGGATTGTAAAGAACATGGGTAGCCAATCAAAATGATGATAGCTAAAAAGCCTACGGCATATCGGGTTTGAACCCGTATGCCATAGGCTTTTTGTTATCTGAAATTGTCTCAAGTTATCGTAAAACTGTAAGTTAGTTCTTAACGTTTTTTGCGACGTGTAGCCAACGCAATCCCCAAGAAGGACAAGATCAGGGCCAGAATGGATACGATCAATGTTGCTTGTTGAAGCTTCAGCGTACCCGGGTCTGTATCCGTGTTGTTTGGTTCACCTGTAACGGTGTCATTGAGTGCATCGCCCAACGTAGTGTCATCGTTTGCTTTGCTATCGTCGGTAGCTGCATTATCCCCAGTGGCTCCTTCTGTACCTGCACTATCATGTCCATCGTTGGCATGACCTCCACCTGCCGCAGCATTACCAGCAGCAGCCGGATCTTCGCTAATCGTTGTGATACTGTGTGGGTTGGCGTCACTTGGTTGGCCTGTCCATTCTACGATGCTGCCGTCGCTGTAATATTGGAAGGCATCCCAAGCTACTTCAGCTTCCGCCTTAGGGTTCTGTGCAACGAAGTTGAACTGCTGGAATTGTCCTGCCAGAATGCCTTCGTTATCGCCGTCAATCTCCCACGTAATTGATGTTACTTCATTGGAATCGTTCTTCTCTGTGGTGATTTTCCAGCCTGCCAGTGGTTGATATTGCTTGAATGCAACACCTTCCGGAACTTTCATGGTGATTTTGGTTGTAGGCAGTTCTTTCTCGGATGGAATCTTAATGGTGTACGTCTGCCATGCACTTGTCTGTGCAACGGATGGGCTAACGGTAACATGAGCGCTAGCGAATCCGGCGAATAACATGAATGCTGCGGTACCTGTTGCGATAGTGGATGTTAGTTTGGAAATCCATGATGTTTTCTTCAAAATAAATAACCCCTCTCAGTTCTTATCATATATGATTCGGCCCATTTTCTTAAATGAGTGTCTACGTTCTGCAAAGGCGCCGTTTCGGTTACGAATGGTCTTTCGATCACCGTTATTCTCGGATTTTTTAGGCAACTATATAAATTTAACTAAATACGGTTTACACATACACTCCGATGACAGAATAACCTTCCAATCGCTGTTATCCCCAGATTTTTTGATTCCCTTTTCTCAAAGGGGAAAATCCGGTGATAAAGGCGAACGCTACGCTTTTTCAGGTTTTTTCTGCCCTCTCCGTTTCAGTGTAAATAATAGTTCAATTTAAATAGTAATAAGTTGAAATCCGGGAATAAAGGCGAGTGCTTCGCTTCTCCAGAATCAATTTCGTTCCCTTCACTACATTTGCAGTTTGTAGAAACACTCATTTTAGATTGGGTCACTTTTCAATTTGATCTTTGTGTAACTATGGCTTGGCGGTGTTGATCTCAAATTCGGCATCCAGTGCATCCAACGTTTTGGTCAGGAGATGAACCTTGATATTCCAACGTCCAGGCATGGAGATGTAATCTTCAGCCTTGTACACACCGGTGTCGTTTTTCGGAATGGTAATCTCATAGATCCCCATATCCATGTCCAGATGTGTGAGTGACAGTGTGATCTGTTCCAGATCGTTAACCATACTTCCATCTGCCCGTTTCACATCAACTTCGAATTGGTTCTCTCCCGTTATATTGGGACTCACCTGAAGTGTGATCGCCGAGCCGTCTTCTGTAGTCTTTGTCTCCTGATACGGTCCGACCGCAGCGGGTTGTCCTGGAGACAGGTGTGTCAGTACGGCAGCAAGAGCGAGAATGACAGCACCGGTGGCAAGTTCGGCTTTCAGGCTGCCGGATAATCTGCTTCCCGTTGCTACTCTTGCCAATCTGGCATGACGCCAGGCGAAGACAAGCATTACAATAAGCAGGACGATCTTGCCGATCAGGACAAGGCCATAAGCTGTAGTGAACAAGGAAGTCAGCACAGGTGCTGGTAGAATAATCAGACTGCTGTATATCCCTGTAGCAACCAGAGCGGCTACGGCGCCAATTCCCCAGGCGGTAAACCTGCGAATAGCAACCCAGTAGACCTCTCCTCGCACCTTCGATGGCAGCTTATCCGCCAGTGGAGGCAAACATATCGCCATGGCGGTTAGTGCGCCAATCCAGAAAGCGGCACCGATCAGATGCACGAAGTCCATGGCAATCGCGAGAGCACGTTGATCCGCCGCAGCCGGATGTCCCGTCATGGCATGCGTGAACAGCCATCCAAGCACGAGCACAAGTGAGCCATAGGAAGACCAGATGCGAGCACGGATGGATCGATCGCGATCATATCCGGAGAGAATCGTGACGGCCAGCAGCATTACAATGAGTATTTGTAACATCCAGATCTGACCAAAGGATGTCAGCTTGAGCGCACTTCCGATCAGTGCCCAGCTTAGTTCGTTCAGAGCCACACCAGATTCATATAACGTATTCAGTGGCAGGCTGACCAGAGCGGCAAAGGAAGCAGCAGCATAACTGATCCATAACAATCTGTAGCTGCCCGGAACGTCCATAGGTTCTCTTGTCATGGATGTCGGTGCGATTCGCAGTAGCAAGAATGCAAGTGTCCCCAGTATGACAGACAATCCGAGATACTGAATCCAGTCTGTCAGAGATACAATCCATTTCAGCGGCCCACCTGTTGAACCGGAACCGGATGTAAGATCACTCAGTCCGGCAGGAGAACCGGATGGTTCACCGATATGGAAAACATACGCCCCTTGAATTGGGTGTCCATCGGCAGATACAGCTTTCCAGTTAACGGCATAAGTCCCGTTCCCGAGTCCAGCTTGCAGGCCAGTCTCCAGAATATGAGGGCGATCCACATCAATCTTTACATTTCCATCGTCTGCCTGATTGCCGTCAGGGCCGGTTATTTTGATATCATAAAAGGCCGTCTGCAAGGATTCGTTGAACTCCAGCGTCAGCCGCTCCGGAGCAGCTACGAGGATCTCATTTTCTCCTGGCGAAGCCTTAACAATATAAGCATGGGCAGATGCCCACTGTGGCATAACAAGGCAACATACGAGCAACAGACAGGTGACCAATGCCCAGTGCCGTTTGCTCCATTTCAGGGTAAAGCGTGTAAAAATCAAAAAATCATCACCCTCAGGTTATAGATTTGTAGTCATTCATGGCCTTTAAACACAATCTAACCCATTATAACTTTGTCCAAAATGACTGCGTATGACTACATTGGGCTATAAAAAAACGATTTGGTCTACATAATTGTGACAAAAGCATGAATGCTATGTCATTTCTCACCTATGTCGGAAGCATCATTGACTCCGAATTAACAATGTTTATTTGCGAAGTTTACGTCCTGCAAGCCCGCTCTCTAGTGCGTAGCGGGTGAGTTGTACCCGGTTTTCAAGCTGGAGCTTCTGCAAAATGTTTTTGAGATGATTCTTCACCGTCTGGTCTGAAATACCGAGTTGATCGGCAATCTCCCGATTGGTATATCCCGCGGATACCCATTGCAGAATCTCAAGTTCCCGCGCCGTTAGCGGGTTATCTTGTACATCTTCACTGCGTGGTGCGGGGAACTCCTGCAAAATCCGGTAGGCCAGTTCCTTACTGAGCGGTGCGTCGTCACTGACGATGGCGCGCAGGTATTCAAGCCAGGTGGAAGGCGTTAGATTTTTGAGCAAATAGCCTTGAGCGCCTTGTTTCAGTGCTTCGAACAGAAACGTCACATCATCCGATACCGTGACCATAACAACAATAACATAAGGGAATCGCAGCTTGATCTGACGGGTGGCTTCCAGCCCATCCATGCCCGGCATCTGCACGTCCATCAGGATCAGGTCGGGCATCCATTGTCCGGTGAGCTCCAGCGCTTCCTGTCCATTCGAAGCTGTACCAATCACTTCAAACAGGCTGTCCTCGGATAAAATGCTACAGATCGCTTCACGCGCATGCGCATGATCATCAACAACCAATACACGTACATGTTCCATATTAAGCATGCTCCTTTCCTATCGTCATTCGTGTATGCCCCGGTCTTGAATCGAGGGTGAAAGACCAACCCATCTCGGCAGCACGCTCCTTCGTAATTCGCAGTCCGTACCGATCCTTCAGATGAAGAGGATCTCCACTTAGTCCATTCCCATTATCCTGAATATAAATGAACCAGGCAATTGGGTTACCTTCCGCGTGAACCTGAACGCGGGTAGCCTGCGCATGTTTGCGTACATTCAGTAGTCCCTCCCGGATACAAGCGAGCAGTTCCACTTGTTCCTTGGCAGAGAACGTTACACCCTTGAGGTCCCAATGAATCTGTGCACCAGGTACCGTTTCCTTGACGAGCACTTCGACCTGCGCATGCAGTGAAATAATTTCTGATGTTACCGTAGAGGAAGGAACAAAACGCAACTGGGCAATAGCTTGCCTTACATATGTATTGACTTCATGCACGGTTTTTTGAATCTCCTGGATCTCATGCTCATGTCCGCTGCCTGCCAAACTACGGCCTGCTTTATCGGTCTTCACTGAGAGCAGGAAAAGAGACTGAGATATGCCGTCGTGAAGTTCTCTTGCCAATTGGTCACGAGCTTCCAGCGCTACTTTTGCTGCACGTTCCTGCTCCAGAGCAGCCCTGGCACCTTCGAGCATGTGGAACAATCGGCTGAGCAGAGTCACGCTGACGAGGTAAACGATGACGGGTGTTAACCAGTTTCCAGCATCCATCGAAAGGTATGGCATCAGAAACTGATGGCGAATGTATTCCCAGATGCCAACCGTGAATGTGGGGATCAGCAGAATCATCCATTTAATTTGTTTATAGGACATGAATGCAGAACTCCTTTGATCTAGGATTAGCTTATTTAGGTACTTTATTTATACAGGGATGGGATCATTATAACCCAAGCTTGTCCAAGACCCTAGTCTGTGTCTTTGGAGAAAGCTGGGGAGGATCAGGGAGTATTTAGAAGGATATCTAAGAACGACAAGGGGTGAAATGTTGTCACGCTAGGTGAGGGTTGGTGTGACCAGCTGAGGAAGGCTGAGTCCGTTTTCCCTATCGGAGAAGGTCCTCTATACTTAATATAGAACGTGAATTCATTACAAAACATGTTAAGGAGTGAAGCAACAACATGAGTCAAGAAGTATTGGAACGTCGCAGTGAATTGCTCAAAAAGAACATTCATCAGATGCTTGTTCAAGACAATCAGCACGGTATCAGTCGCCAAGACAACATGTTTTTGCAGCAGATGATTAAAGAGCTGCATCAGACCTCACATGAGCTGAATACCAAATCTTAATGTAGAATCTGCACGAGAATGAAGTTGTCTGGTGTACGATTCATTCCATGAAAATGAAAATGGCGCTATCTCCGATCAGACCGGGGATAGCGCTTTTACTTTTTCTGGGCTTATAGAAGAAGTTCTGTTTAGTTTACTGCAACTGTTGCTGAGCGGTTCTTTTCTCAATATATTGAATGAACAACTCGGCAAGCTCCGGATCAAACTGTGAACCCGAACATGAGCGTAGCTCCCGAATGGCTTCTTCCACGTTCTTGGTTTCCTGATACGGCCGCTCTGTCGTCATGGCATCAAAGGAGTCAATCACGGTCAGCATCCGGCAGAGCCGGGGAATCTCGTTACCCTTCAGGCCGTAAGGATAGCCTTTGCCATCATAGCGCTCGTGGTGAAGTTCAATATACGGAATCAGATCGGCGAAGCGATCGTTCGTGATCACCATTTTTTTGCCCCAGGTGACATGTCCTTTAATCGTTTCCCATTCTTCTGCGGTGAGCTTGTCCTTTTTGTTCAGAATAGACCAAGGAATCTCCAGTTTTCCGATGTCATGAATCAGTGCTCCCAGCACGAAGCGACGTTTTTCCGCATTGTCCAGTGCGAGCAATTCACTGATATCCAGTGCATATTTGTAGACCCGTTTGGAATGTTTAAACGTATCCATATCTTTGTATCTGAACAGATTAAGCTGCTGTTCGATGTCACGAACGTCCTGTACCAGATCAATCTCGTGTTCCATGCCATCATTGCTGCCATGGCGGTGCACGTTGTTCTTGCCCTGTTTCTTCGCATAATATAGTGCTTTATCCGCCTGATCCACAAGCTGGGATTTGTTATACATATCCACCTGATAGGGCGCGACGCCAGCAGAGAAGGAGAGACAACCGTGTGGAAACACTTCAACGCCTTCAAACGGCGTGTCGTTCAGTTGTTTACGCAGCTTGTTCATAAACCTGTAGGATTCGTCCAACTCCATGCCTGGCATGAGCAAAGTGAACTCTTCTCCTCCATAACGAAAGGCGGTAACAGGTGTGCCTTCCGTCTTTCGCATTAGAAAATCCCCCAGCAGGGCTAGCAGACTGTCACCTTGAAGGTGGCCAAACCGATCGTTATACTTTTTGAAATCATCAATATCAATAAGCCCCAGACATAGCGGTGTGCCCTGCGTTCGAGCGTTAGTCAGTTCGCTTTCTAACATGCTTTCGAAATAGCTATGGTTGAACAGACCCGTACGTTGATCCGTGTTGGCCTTTTCCTCAATCGTCTGATACATCACGAACAACTGCCTGAATGCATGGGAGAGCAGAATGCTAAGACTCAGATACAACAACAGGCCAAGTACGCCATTGTGCACAACCAGAATTGTCAGGACCAGCGCCAGAATCAGCGTACACAGATAAACCAGCAGGGATTCGGTAACGAATGCCCGCTTCATCTGCTGTAATGCATCCTTTGTTGAGAAATGAAAGAATAAGCCAAGTGTAATCGTGTTGATGATGAAGTAGGCTGCGAGTGCTGCAAAATAAGGAAGCAGGTTATAGTCGTCCAGAGTTCCCGATTGCCCGCCAGTCCACTCAAACACGGCAGCTGCTCCCGTAATCATGATACTGTAGATGCTGAAATTGACAATATGTTTCCACCAGGTGAGCTTGCGCTCTTTGATTAACAAGATGATGGAGACGGGTAGCAGTACAGATAAACTGAAAGCTCCGCCAAACATGAATATACAGGCAAGGTATACCGATGAATCCATGGATTGCTGATTGCCTTTGGGTGGAATCTGGAACGTGAAATAATCCAGAATTAACGCCGCACCCAGCATGGTGTAGACCATAACCCAATCCGCCGTGGTTAGATGAAGATAAGACCACTTGTTCATGTACAGAAAAACACCGATCCCGGTACAACTAAGCAAAATAACATACAGACTGCTTCGATCTGCCTTATGGATAAGGTTACGAATAAAGTTCATAAAAAATCTCCTGCTTGAGTTTAGTCTACTCTTGATGTGTATATAATTGGTGTTCTTCTATAGGGATATACTACATAGATGTATAACATACCAAGTTGCCTGCCAAAAATCCAAACAAGACAAACAGGCCGCTGGCAGCCTGTTTGTCTTGTTTGGCGGTATGGATACTAGCCGCCCAGCTTGTATCCCGAAGTTAACGCTACAACGACAGAAGCCACGATGATTGCGTTGATGACAATGCGGGAATATTTCACACCTTCAAATTTTTTCATGGAGAAGACCTCCCTTCCTTGGAGTCTACCTGTTTTCTTCAAGCCTGATGAGTTTTAGCAGGTTGTACAGCCTTTTTGTCCCGATTCACCATCATGTATTGAATAAAAAGGAATATGCCAATATTCATGACCACATCACCGATACTGATGACCTGAGTCCGTGGATAAGGGCTGGAGAGTGGGATGATATCACCGAGAAAAGGCAGATTTGTAGATGCATCCATCATAAAATGCTTTGATACGGCGCCGCCTTCCCGGAGCATGTCTACATAGTAGGGTCCCAGTACAGCGGAGGCTTCCACAGAAACAGGCATGCGCCCACCGTTTACAGCCATAACGGCAAAATTGAGAAATACCCCAATCCAGATGAGCATGAAACCGGTATGGTGTCTGTTGAGCCACAGGAAAGCGAGCCCTGTAATGTAGACGGCAGCAAAGAGATATCCATTAATGGATGCCACCCATTCGAATCGTTCCTGGAGATAGAAAATAAAGAACTGGATTAGCAGCAATACAGGGAAAATCCAGCCACTTCGCAGCTTGAGTGCTGCAAACTGGTTGAGCCCATGCCGCAACCCGCCCCGAAAAAATCCAACGATCAAGCCTAGTAGAATACCGTCATATACCATGGAGTAACTCCTGTTCGTGCGGAGATATGCAATATGATTGCGTGTTTGTGTACATAAAGGATTCGACCTTATATTGGTAATTCCTGCATGAGAAAAATGATTTTGTAGAAGAAATTTGCAAAATGCTGAACAAAAACCAGCTAATGTTTGTCAAGCATTTCTGGTTGGATGAGTTCTCTTTTCGTGGTATACTTTTTCCGACCAACACGAATAACCTCCACGGGTATGGAGGTTTTGGTTAAATATGGATTACACTTGGTAGGGCTGGCCTTTCTGC